>JAFRBK010000040.1 GCA_017404985.1 Clostridia bacterium
CCTGGCGATGGCTTTCCCCAGCCCCCGGCTGGCGCCCGTAATGATCGCCGCTTTATTGGTTAACATCTTCCAGTCCTTCCGCAAATGTCAGTATGTTCTCCGCGGTCCTGTCCGGCTTCCGGCATCCGGTCATCATGCACAGGTCGCATTTGTATTTCCCGATGAATGCGGTCTGCACGCCCGCGTCTTTTCCGCAGAGGACGTCGCTCGCAGAATCCCCGGCCATCCAGCTTCTTTCCATGTCGATGCTGTACCGGGCCGCCAGGTCCCGGATCAGGCCCGCTTTCGGCTTCCGGCATTCGCATTCCCGAATCAGGTAATGCTCCCGGGTCCACGGCCCCGCCTTCCCGTAGTGCGGGCACATGGCGATGTCATCGATGGCAATCCCCTCCGCCTGCATGGCCTGGACAAAGCGCCGGTTGATCTCGCAGAGCGTGGTGTATTTCGTCTTCCCCTTCGCAGCCGCCGGCTGGTTCGTCACGATAAAAACCCGGTATCCCTTCCCGGTAATCGTCCGCAGCGCTTCTTGGACGCCCGGCAGCAGCCGGAATTCCTCCGGTTTCAGCGGGGAATCCAGCTGCTCGATGTCGTCGTTCCAGCATATTTCGTTGATCACGCCATCCCGGTCCAGGAAAACCGCCGGCTTCGGCGTGCCCCAGCGCGCCGCGGCATATTGCCGGAATTCCGCCAGCGAGTCCGGGTTCCCGATTTCGTAAAAGCGCCGCTCCGTTTCGCAGCAGCTCAGCTTCCCCTCCCGGCTCAGCCGGTTCTGCATGTCGCTCAGGTCGAATTTGCCCTCCGGTGTGTTCTCGAACAGGCTCCGGCTGAACGCGCTGATGCCGTA
Source organism: Clostridia bacterium (assembly GCA_017404985.1). Classification (GTDB taxonomy): domain Bacteria; phylum Bacillota; class Clostridia; order Christensenellales; family Aristaeellaceae; genus Aristaeella. Next base: position 845 of record JAFRBK010000040.1, read on the forward strand.
GTCAATATAGTCCATCTCCGGCAGCGGCGCCTTTTTGTCGTACAGCAGAATTGTTCCGTCCCGGCAGAGCACGTTGCTTTTGTCGTACCGGCCCCCGTTCTGCATCACGGTCATCAGCGCCGGCCGTCCCTCCGCGAGCCCTTCCCGGAAGCGGACCACCGCCTCAAAGTAGTTGATGTCCATGAAGCTGTCGCCGTAGATGAGCAGAAAATACTCATCCAGCAGCGGCAAAGCCCGTTTCACGGCCCCGCCTGTTCCCAGCAGGGTCTCTCCGTCGTAGGAATAGCGGATCTCCACCCCGAAGCGGCTACCGTCTCCGTAGGTTTCCTCAATCTGCTCCGCCCGGTATCCCAGGCAGAATACAAACCGCCGGAATCCCGCCTGCTTCATCGCCTCCAGCTGATAGGTGAAAAAGGGCTTCCCGTTGATGTCCATCAGAGGCTTCGGGCAGGTCCGGGTGTATTCCCCCAGCCGGGTCCCGAGCCCGCCCATCAGCACCGCCACCTGCATATCTGAACAGAATTGTTCACTCATTCCATGGTCACCCTTGTTCCCTGGGGATCGAAGCGGAAGCGCACCTCGCTCAGCCCGGCTGTCCGCATCGCTGCCCGCAGCTTCATCTTGTCCTTGCAGTAGAACAGCAGGAATCCACCCCCGCCGGCGCCGATCAGCTTGCCGCCCATCGCCCCGTTCTTCATGGCGTATTCATACCATTCGTCGATTTTCGGGTTGCTCATCCCGCCGCTCCGCTTTTTCTTGTATTCCCAGTGGACGTTCATGATCTCGGCGAATTTCTCCAGCTTCCCGCTCTCCAGCGCATCCCGGCTGTCGTATCCCATCTGCTTCACGAAGTGCAGGTTCTCGATCATCGCCTGGTTGTTCTCCCTGCTCTTCGTGTCCTGCTCCTTCAGGATGTTGGAGGCTGAGTGGGAATATCCGGTGAAAAACATCGCCAGGTTGTCCTCCAGGTTGTACAGGTCCTCCTCTTTGATCCGCAGCGGCTCAACCCATACATATCCGTCCTTCTGAAAGGTCATGCAGGTCAGCCCGCCGTAGGCTGCGATGTACTGATCCTGCTTCCCGATGTGTTCGCCCAGCTTCTCGATTTCCACGGTGCAGGCCTCCTCGGCCAGCGTCCGGGTGCTGACGATGTCGCTTTTGTATACGTGCAGGGCCTTCAGCAAAGCCGTCGTAAAGCTCCCGGAGGACCCGAGCCCAGTGCCCGCAGGAATGTCCGCCAGGCTGCTGATCTCCAGCCACGGGTTCTCGATCTGCATCAGCCGAAGCGCCTCCCGGAAAATCGGGTGCTTCACCTCGTCGATACTCTTCACGTGCTCCACCTGGGAATATTTCAGCCACAGTTCGTCCACGAAGTTCCGGTTCAGCGTGATGTATACATACTTGTCGATGGCCGCCGAAATCAGGAATCCCTCATGCTCCCGATAGTAGGAAGCCAGGTCCGTCCCGCCTCCGCCCAGGGATATCCGCAAAGGGCTTTTGGTGATGATCATTGTTTATTTCCTTCCTTTTTCCTTGCCTTTCGCATAGATGGCATCAACGACGCGCAAAGCTTCGTATGCATCGGAAATATCGCCCATCGAAAGCTTTCCGCCGGTCTCAATCGCCCGCACAACTTCCTGGAATTCCAGTTCCCAGGAGTTCTCACCCCGCGGATATTCATAGATCGTCGTCTCCGGAGGCCCCATCTCCGGCAGCATCTGGTACCGGCTCAGCCGCTCGGTCCCGTAGCTTCCCCCCAGCCCGTCAATCATCAGCTTCGCGTTCTTGCAGTAGATTTCAAAGCTGAACATGTTCTTCCATTCCGTGCAGCTCACCTGCAGCCACGCGGCCCTTCCGTCCGCTTTCCGCAGCGAAATGAACCCGTTGTCGTCCACCGGCATGTCCCAGAAATAGGTGGCGGCGAACCCGTCCACGGTCTCGAAATCCCCCATAAACCACCGGGAAAGGTCGATCAGGTGCACCCCCTGGTCGATCAGCTCTCCGCCGCCGCTCAGTTCTGGATTCGCCCGCCATTCCCGGTCGTATCCAACGCGCCCGCCGTGGCCGTACCGTCCGCGGATGAACATCACCGGCCCAACCTTCTCCGCCTCCGTGTCCATGATTTCCTTCGCCTTCAGCAGGGCGGGATGGTACCGGTGGTTGAACCCGACCTTGACAATCACCCCGTGCTCCTTCGCGGCTGCCAGCACCGGCGCCAGCTCCGCCGCGCTCCGGGCTGCCGGCTTTTCAACGATTACGTGCTTCCCGTGCTGAACGGCAAAAAGCGTGATCGGTGCCAGCGTCTTGACGATTGTCGCGACAACGATGATGTCCGCCCCGCTGTGCAGGATCAGGTCCTCATAACTGTCCGTAATAAAAATCCCCGGCTTCCCGATCTTCGCTGCCAGCCGTTCAGCCGCGTCCTTCTTCACGTCGCACAGGCCCGTGATTTCGTGCGGCGCGTGCACCGCCGCGGCCCGCTTTCCGCCGATCAGCCCGCAACCGATAATGCC
>JAFRBK010000041.1 GCA_017404985.1 Clostridia bacterium
CCCGGCTCAGCCCTTCAGTCCTGAGGTCGCTATACCCTCGATGAAATACCGCTGCAGGCACAGGAACACCACTGATACCGGCACCAGCGAGCACAGAGATGCCGCCATAATCAGGTGATAGTCGCTGGAATACTGCTGGATAAACCGTCGCAGACCTACCTGAACCGTCTTGTTCATGTCCCGGGTCAGGTAGATCATCGGGCCCATGTAGTCGTTCCAGGTGTTCACAAACGTGAAGATCACCAGCGTTGCGATAGCCGCTTTGGACAGCGGCAGCATGATCCGCGCCCAGATGCCGTATTCGCTCAGCCCGTCCAGCCGTGCCGCTTCACACAGTTCCGTGGGAATCGAGCGGTAGAACTGCCGCATCAGGAATACGCCGAAAGCCGAGAAAGACTGCAGCACAATCATCGCCCACAGGGTATCATACAGACCCATGGACCGCATCATGATGAACTGGGGCAGCATGTAAGCCTGCCACGGTACTGCGATGGTTCCAATGTAGCACAGGAACAGCGTATCCCGGCCCCGGAAGTTCAGCTTTGCGAACGCATAGGCCGCGAAGGAGGACGTCAGTGTCTGCATGAAAGTTACGACAATTGCGATAAAAGCCGTATTCTTGAAATAGGTCAGCAGCGGCACCTTCTGCCAGATCTGGACATAATTGTCCCAGTGGAAGGTCTCCGGAATCCAGCGCATCGGGAAGGCAAAGACCTCCCGATCCAGTTTCAGTGAGGAAGAAATCATCCAGAAGAAGGGAATCAAGGTAAACGCGGCCAGTGCGATCAGGAGGATCCAGACGATGACCCTCAGGATCCTGCGCAGCGTCGGATTGTCCTTGCGAATCTCCCGGCTGTGAAGAGTCGTTTCCATATCCTTTTCCCCTTTTCATCAGTCGTTCGAGAATTTCTTCTCGGAGCTGAACTGAATGATTGTCACCGTCAGCACGATGACCAGCAATACCATCGAGATGGCGCTCGCCGAGCCGTACCGGATCTTGACGAAGGCTTCGTCGTAGATGTATGTCACCAGCATCTTGGTTGCCCGCCCGGGACCGCCTTCTGTCATGATCGCAACTACGTCATAGATCTTGAAGCAGGAGATCACCATCATCACCGAGACAAAGAACGTTGTGGGCTTCAGCTGCGGCAGTGTCACATGCAGGAATTGCTGCCATTTGTTGGCGCCGTCGACAGTGGCGGCTTCCATCAGTTCCCGGGGAATCCCCTGCAGCGCCGCCAGGTACAGGACCATGTAATAACCCATGTTTCGCCAGACGCTCACCAGGATGATCGCCCACATCGCCATGGTACTGTCCGCGGTCCAGCCTTTGTTGAAGTCGATTCCCAGTGCCATGATCATCTGATTCACCGGGCCGTTTCTCATCAGCATGAATGACCAGCACACGCAGATCGCCACCATGGAAGAAACATAGGGAAAGAAGAAAACGGTCCGGAAGAACAGTGCGCCCTTAATCTTGTTCAGCAGGATCGCCAGCGCCAGCGCGCAGACGATCGTCAGGGGTACCGTAACCACCGTATAGTAGGCCGTGTTTTTCAGCGTGATACCCAGATCCGCCCGGTTGAAGAAATACCCGATACCCTTCTCCGCCACCTTTTGAACAGCGAAGATGTTCGCATAGTTTTCAAGGCCGACAAACTTCAGCTTGGAGATATCTCCGCCGTTCCACTCAAACAGCGACAGCAGAATGGCGCAGACGACCGGAACCAGCGTGAAAATAGCGAAACCAAGGAAATTCGGAGCCAGGAAAGAATAGGCTACCAGCGTATTCTTCCTTTCCAGTTTTCCCATCTTATGCCGGACTTTTCTCACTTCAGCCTGCCCCATGTGTCATCGTTTCCTTTCCCCGGTTCTGAAAAAGGCAGGGAAGGCAAGCCGCCTTCCCTGCCCGGGTTTCATAAAGAATTATACAGAATTACTTAAGCAGTTCAGCTACCCGTTCGTTCATTTCCGCAACACCCTCTTCGGGGGTAATCTCACGGGCCATGATCAGGCTGTGCTCTTCGTTTACAATCGTCTTGATGTCCGGAACCTTCTCACCGACCGGCCACTCCATGGCCACAGAGGTGGGCAGAAGCGCAGCCTTGCTGTTTTCATCAGCCGGGAAGCCTTCCACGGAAGCCATCGCTTCCGCAATCTCCTCGGAAACCCAGGCGGGACGGGCACCGACGGAAGCGGTCGCCTTGGCGCCTTCCGGACCGCACAGCCAGGACATGTACTCCCAGGCAAGGTCCTTCTTTTCGGACTTTGCGTTCATCATGACTCCTGTCATGTTGCCGAAGGAGGAACCTGCAGCCACGCCTTCTGCGTGGGGAACAGCAACAATGCCCCAGTTCAGGCTGGCGGTGCCGGCCTTAATGTCATTGATGAACGTGGAAACCTGCCAGTAACCCATGGGCATCATGGCGATATTGCCGTTTTCAAAGGCAGCGCCGTACTTCAGACCGGAAGCTTTCAGATCCGCGAAGCTCATGCAGGCGCCGTAGTCTTCCAGGTCCTGATACAGCTTGTAGAAGTAAAGCAGGTTGTCATAGTTACCGTCAGCCAACGTGTAATCAGTGCCACACACAGCCCAGTTCGCAACGGTAGACAGCCAGGTATGATAGTGCGTGCCGTAGATGTCCTTTTCCTTGTCTGTCAGTTTTTTGGCCAGTTCGGCGTACTGATCCCAGGTCATGTCGTTGGTGGGATACTCCACACCGGCTGCGTCAAACAGGTCTTTGTTGTAGAACAGCACCCAGAAATCGCTGCGGAACGGAATGCCATACTGTACGCCGTCGATGGCATAGTTCTTTTCAATGCCTACAAAACCGGACATATCGTAGCTTCCGATGTAGTCCGTCAGCGGAGCTGCAAAACCGGAAGCCTGCCACTGAACCACCTGGTCATTTTCCTTGAGCATGATCACGTCGCTGGTATCTCCGCCGGCCAGCATGGTGCTGACCTTCACACCGTACTCATTGCCGGATTCGCAGTCAACGTACTCAATGGTCACACCGGGATGGGAAGCTTCAAACGCTTCCTTCTGGGCTGTAAGGTAGGCGGTGGTGGTGGCGTCCCAGGTCACCACGGTCAGCACCTGGTCTTCGGCCAGGGCGGGCACGGTCAGCAGCGAAAGAAGCATCATCGCGGCCAGCAGCACAGACAGCATTTTCTTCATAATAGGGTTCCTCCTCACATCGTTGTCCGGGAAATGTTATCGGTTTCACGTTTCGGATCGTCGGGTTTCCGTGTTTCCGGATCGCTCTGCCGTATCCTTCCCGTGTATTTGTCTAAATACTATTGCTTTTCGCCCTTATTGTCAAGTACTTTTCCCAAAAATGTTCATTTTTTCAGGACAAATATTATGTTATCGGTAACAAATTTTCTTGCATTTCTGATCGATTCATGGTACGATGCCTGCGGAGGAGAAATCAGATGAACAGAAAAGCAACCATATACGATATCGCCCGGGAAGCCGGCGTTTCCACCGCCACGGTGACGCGGGTGGTTCGCAAAGATCCGCATGTGAAGGAAGCCACCAGACTGAAGGTCCAGCAGATCATCGACGCGCACGCCTATACGCCCAGCCTGTCCGCCCAGTCCCTTGAGAGCGGCCGCAGCCGGACCCTGGCCGTGGTGCTCCCGGTCATCTCCAACCTGTATTTCAACCGGATCCTGGACGCCGCGTACTGGGAAGCGGAAAAGAACAGCTGCAGCATCCGTCTTTTCCAGACCATGGAGAACCAGGTCATCTCCCCGGTCCTAGTCAGCGAGCTGATCCGCTGCAGAATGGACGGCGTTCTGTTCGCCGGCAGCATCTGGTCTGCCGACCGGGACGACCTGAACACTGCCTTGGCCAAGCTCGGCCGGTACATGCCTGTTGCCACGATCTGTCCGCCGGACGTCTCCCTGGAATGCATCTGCATCCAGAGCGACCTGGTCAACTGTTCCCGCCTGCCCGTCAGGCATCTGCATACGCTGGGTCACCGGCGCATCGCCTTTCTGGGCGGCTCCATGCACAGCAAGGATACCTCCCGCCGGGGCATCGGCTTCCTGGAGCAGCTTCGTCTGATGGATCTGCCGGATGATCCGGCTTATCACGTGGACGCCGGCTATGATATGGAAAGCGGGGAAAGAGCCGTCCTGCGGATGCTGTCCGGGCTGGATTCATCCCGCTGGCCTACCGCCATCGTCACATTTAATGATCTGGTTGCCCTCGGCGTAATGAAGCAGCTGAAAAAAATGGGGCTTTCTCTGCCGCAGGATATGGCCATTATCGGGTGCGATAACCAGTTCTTCTGCGCTTATACCGATCCTTCCCTCACTTCTGTGGATCTGCATCCGGAGGAAATGGCCCAGAGCGCTGTCCGCGAGCTGCTGCTGGCGCGGGAGTCTTCCTCCCGTTCCTTCGCCATGGTACGGGACGCCACCCTTGTCATCCGTGAAAGCTGCGGAGCCCAGCTCGGTTTCCGCAAACTGTAAACAGGAGAATTTGATTTATGATTTCCATCACAGTTCAGTCATCCGAAGGAACGGTTCTTGCATATGCAGAGCATCCCGAAGAAGCGTGGCTCTCCGTGGACCGGGCATATCTGCCCGGGGACGTGATCCGGATCACCGGCTCCTCCCGCCTTCGGGTTCGGATGGACCAGGCCCTCCCCGCCGGCGAGGTTTTCCTGCCGTCAGGCGTCATGACCTGGCCGGTTCCTGCCGGCGAGCACCGCCTGGCCTATGCCCCCGGCACCATCGAATTCGAATGATTGTTCAAGCCCCGGGATGCTCCATTTTCCAAAAGCTCCCGGGTTTTTATCTTGCCTTATGGTCAGGTATTGGCCCGGTTTTTCTTCGCTCATTGCCGGACCATTGCTCTGACTAATGCAAAAAAGCCAGTCACACGGCCAGCCCGGGTTTTCCTGTGAATTATCTCTGCTGTTTTGCCCGGCAGTTCGCCGGCTGAACCAGGTAGAAGGGTAATTCGTAAACAGCTTCAGCCCGCGTATATTACGCGGGCTGAAGCTGTACACAGTTATTTACCTCCCCGCCTGAAAAAGCGGAAGTCCCGTTCACTCTTTTATTTTCTGTTCCACATCCGCATACTCCGGAACGCTGGTGATCCCACCGTGCGTTTGCGTCGACAGGCTTGCGGCGGTACAGGCGAAACCGACGATCCGGCGAAGTTCCGTCTCTGTCAGATCCGCCGGTTTTTTGCCGCATCTGATAAACTGGCTCATCGCGCTGCCGCCGAATATATCGCCCGCGCCGGTCGTATCCACAACATGGATCCCGGCCGGACTCTGCACGGTTACGCGGTTCGCGCCGTTTGTCGCGTAGCATCCTTTCGGTCCCAGCGTCGCATATACCAGCGATGCCCGGTATTCCCTCAGCAGTTTTTCCGCGCCTTCTTCCGGGGAGATCCCCCAGAGCCAGTCGATCTCCTCGTCGCTGATCTTAATGATATCCGCCTGTCGCAGGCTCCATTCGATCGCTTCCCTGGCATCTTCCTCCCGCTTCCACAGCGGTTTGCGCAGATTGGGATCCAGGCTGATCAGCGCACCGTGTTTTTTCGCCAGTTTAATGGCATACCGGGTAGCCTCCGCAGCAGGTTCATCTGTCAGAGAGAGTGTGCCGAAATGGAAGATTTTCGCATCCGCGATCAGCGTCTCGTCCACTTCCTCCGGGATCAGGCAGGTATCTGCACCGGGCTTCCGGGCAAAACTGAAGTCCCGGTTCCCGGATGCATCCAGAGAAACAAAAGCAAGGGTCGTAAACACCTTCGGATCAGCCAGGATTCCCCGGGTATCGATTCCCGCTTCCTGAAGCGTTCCGATCAGCGCTCTTCCGAACGAATCATCCCCCACTTTGCCGATCATGGCAGTCTTGCAGCCGTACCGGGCCAGTACCGCCAGAAAATTGCCCGGAGCGCCTCCGGGATTGGCGGACAGGATCGGATATCCCGCCTCGTTGGTGGAATAGGGAGCAAAATCGATCAGCAGTTCTCCCAGTGCAACCACATCATATTGTTTCATTTTTATACCCCGTCAAATAATGCGTATTTTGTGATATCCATAACGGCTTTCCCATCTGTCTCAAAGGAGATTCCCCTTGCGTCAGACCCTGTCAGAATGGTCGCCGTCATAACCTGCTCACCATCGTTGATAAACACTTCCACACTGAACCGGTCCAGGATCACATGCAGCCGGATCTCTCCGTGCCGGTCGGGAACCAGGCACCTCCGCTGATGAATATATGCCCTTCTGGACCCGGAGAATTTCCGGTCGATCTGCAGCCAGGATTCATGGGGCCGGTAGCTGAGAATGGAATGATATTTCTCATTCCGGGCAAAATACATGACAAAATTCCGGAAAGGATTGTCCGGATCCGCGGGGCGCACCCGGATATCCAGCTCCGCCACCCGTCCTTCAATACCCTCCAGTGTCTTTTCCCCGTCCAGCAGGACATTCTCGTATGTGGTTTTTCCGCTCCTGTACTGCGCAAGTTCCCGGACCGGCTGCTGATACAGGCGCCCGTTCTTCAGGAACAGTTCACGCGGCAGGCTCATCTGGCCGAACCAGGGTCGTTCCTCATAACCGGTCGTTTTGCAGGTGTCCCAGTTTTGCATCCAGCCAATCATCACGCGCCTTCCGTCAGGAGTCAGGATGGTCTGCGGGGCGTAAAAGTCAATCCCGTAATCAATCGCCTGGTTATGCTCCTCGACAAACCGGTCCCCGTCCATTCTCCCTGTGAGGCAGACAGTACCGTTGCCGTTATGGTATTCAAAACCTTCCGGGAGCATATCCTGCGGGCTGACAAACAGCACATGCTTTCCGTCCAGCGGGAAGAAATCCGGGCATTCCCACATGAGGCCGAACCGGCCGTCATTCTCGGCCAGTACGCCGATATACCGCCATTCAAATCCGTCCCGGCTTTCATACTGGAGCAGGACGCCGCGCTTATCCTGCCTGCGGGCTCCCACTACGCACCGGTACCCGCCGTCCTCCGTCCGCCAGATCTTCGGATCCCTGAAATCATAGGGGCTCAGGCCCTCCGGAAGTGCGCCGCTGCCCAGAACCGGGTTCTTTTCATATTTCTTATAATCCGTTCCATCTCCGACGGCAATGCACTGGGTCTGGTACTCCTTTGCCTTGTCACCGCCTTCCTGCCGCACGCCGGTATACATCAGCAGGTGCCTTCCGTCCGGCAGTTCAGCCGCGCTGCCTGAAAAGCATCCGTAGGAATCATACGAAGTGTCCGGAGCCAGCGCGGCAGGCAGATAGGTCCAGTGGAGCAGGTCGTGGCTGACCGCGTGCCCCCAGTGCATGGCGTCCCATTCCGTATCATACGGGTTGTACTGATAGAACAGATGATACTGGCCGTGGTAATAGCAGAAACCATTGGGATCGTTCATCCATCCGGTCAAAGGAGTCAGATGGAATGCCGGACGGCTTTCCCGCGGGATTTTTCCGCCTGCAGCCAGCTCATACGCTCTGGCGAACAGCAGACTGTGATTTACCGTTTTCTTCATCGCTTTACCTCGTGTATTCTCTCAGGTCAGTCCATGTGATGGTATTATTCTCCGCAAACAGACGGATTGCCTTCCCGCTGACACCGTACAGCCGTACCGTCAGGGACGCTTCGTCTCCCAGCCAGAAGATCCCGGCGGATCCTTCCTGGATGTAGGTGAAGCTGTATTCCTTTCCGGCTTCCAGTGGTACGTCTGTTTCAGTGATCAGGGTGCTGCCCTCGTTAAACGTGAGCTGCAGTTTCTGCTCTTTGGGATTCAGGCAGATGATCTTCGTTTTGTCATCCTGTCCGTTATAATCGAATGCAAGCCCGAAGCTTCCTTTTCCGGTGTACGTAAGTTTTCCCTTCAGCATAAAGCTTTCATAAGCCGTAAATGCGTCTGTGTAGCTGTAGCGGGATCCGGCGCGGGTCTTAACCTGATCCTGATCGATCAGTAATTCCCGCCTTTTGTCAAACTGGGCTTCCATGGCCTTTACCGGAACCAGTGCCAGATCCCCGTTTTCTTTCTGCTTCAGCTGCTGTACCGCCAGGTTGCCCGCCCAGCCGGATACCTCCGATGAAGAGGAGGGCGATTCGCTCCGGCGTGCCCAGCCGACCATGTAGGAGCCATCCGCATTTTCCACGTGCTTCGCGGCATAGAAGAGCTTTCCGTCCAGCCGCTTTGCTTCCCCGTACGGGCCGTAGGGAGTGTCAGACATCGCGTACCAGAGGGTATCGTCCTGTGCGGAATAGGTCAGGTAATACTTGTCCCCGATCCGGAACGTGTCGCTGCACTCCAGGTTCCAGAAGTTTTCCGCCGCCGTATTCGTGAATATGATCCCGTCGTAATCGGCTTTCTGCAGATCGCCGCTCAGGGTATATTTGAGAATCCGGGCTTTTCCGTCCTGCGCGGCAGTCACCGTCATGTGGATCACGTCGTTCTCTGCGTCATAGTATGCCTGCGGATCCCGGAAATCCCGCTTCTGTCCCAGTTCAGCCGGCGGTGTGATCTCCCAGCCTTCCACCTTCTCAAACTTGTCCGGAGCGGTTCCCTTCGCTACCATGATTTTTTCCATATACTCATAGATATCGGAAGACGCATGGCCGGTATAGAAGAAATAATAGGTATCCTTTACCTTCACGACAGACCCCGTACCTGCCCATCCGTCCTGCCCGCCGCTGCGGCTGCTCTCCAGGATGGGATCGTCGTATTCGGTATAGGTCACAAAGTCCTTTGTCGTCGCCAGATAAATGGAGTGGTTGTATGAGTCTCCGCCCTCTTTCAGGTAATAGATATACCAGGTCCCGTCCTCATAATAGGGCATCGTGTCCCCTACATAAGGCTGGTTGATTCCGTCGACGGCAGGCCTGAAAAAGGTTCTGTATTCATAGGCTTCCTCCTGGCTTCCGGGTGTCCGCAGCGCGGAAAAATCCTTGTCGTTATCAACGACGGCAAACGGTTCCCCATTCTCCGGGGCAGCGATGTCAGCAGCCGCAGGAGCCTCGGTGGCAGCGACCGACGGAACCTCGTTAGCAGTGCTTTGCGCGTTCTGGTTCTGTGTGTTCTGGCATCCTGCCAGCGTTATGCATGCCAGGAGCAGGGCCAGCAGAAGGGCCAGTCTTTTCTTGTTCATCATAAGCCTCCCGATAGCAGGACAGGGAGGATGAACGGATCCATCCTCCCTGCGGTTCGTCTACTGTTTACTGGACGGTCATCTGATAGATCGTCATGTTCTGGATCTCAACCGTGACCTCGCCCATCTTGGACAGTGCTTCAGAGCCGAACTGGAACAGCAGCTCAAAGTCCATGTTCACCACGAACGTATCCTTTGTGGAGAAGCGGAAGGTCTGGAATTCCGTCGTCAGGTCCATGCCCTCAGAGAAGCGGGGATCCCAGCCGCCCATCGGGTTCAGGAACACGCCGCAGGATACCGGCTGGGTCGCTCTGGCGGTGATCTCCACCGTGTAGTAGCTGTCGGAGGCCAGTGTCAGCGGGTTGCCGCCGAAACCGCAGATCAGCTTGTCGTGCCAGTCGACGGTACCGCCGTTGTCGATCCGGTAGAAGAAGCTGCCATTGTCCGCCCAGATGGTGCCGACACCGCGCTCGTTCTCCTCATCCGTTCCGTTGAAGGTTTGCCACGGACAGGCGGGATTTGTCGCGTTGGCCGTATTCGGGCCGAAAGGCATGAACGCATCTGTTGTCTTATGGGTTTCCTTGTCTCCCTCCACATGGCCGAAGACGACGTCGCTGATCACGATGCTGTTGCTCGTGGCACCTTCCGGAGGATTACCGATCTGCAGGCGGATCACGGGATCATCCACGTCTGCTTCTGCGGTGAAGACGCTGGAGATGACGGCTTCCTCCCCGGCACCGGCACTGATGCCATTGAAGTTTGCCCGGTTTTCCCAGCCTTTTTCCGCACTTTCCACAAGTGCTTCGCCGCCCTGGCCGTTGGCCGCCGTCATTTTGAAGCTGTAGAAATACTTCTTGCCCTTCTCGACCTTCGTGTCGCCCAGCAGGATGTCAGCCTTGACGCTCCATACGCCGCCGTCCGCATTGGGATAGGTGTCGATGGTCACCGTCGCTTTGCCGTCAGCGAAGCCGACGCTTCCCGTTGCTTCTTCACTGGTCGTGACTGCCACGCCTTCGCCGGCGGTGAAGTCCGGGGTATAGTCCGGAACCTGGGTCTCCTCGCCGGAGATTTCATACAGTTCGATCTTGTCAATGGTGACTTTGAAATCTTCCGGTGTGGTGTCTTCCGCGTTGTCCGGATTCGGGGTGATCTTGCCCAGGTTGAACAGCAGTTCCGCGCTGCCCTCGCCGGGGGAAGTGAAGTTCAGCTCCAGGGGAGCGATTTCCGGTCCGATTTCCACATTGAACGCGCCGCCGAAGGTTTCCCAGCCTTCCGCCTGCTCATTCCGGGCCAGGATATGCGCATAGGTCTTCTTGGTGGATTTTGCCCAGATCTTGATCTTGTAGTCCGCTGCTTTCAGCGGATATCCCGCCTTGGCCAGCTGCACGTCTCCGTCTCCGTTTCCGGGATTTTTGATCTCGATGATATAGGAACCTTCCTTCAGTTCCGCTGTCGCATCAGCTGTTTCGGCGTTGATCTTCGCTTCCCATCCGCGGTTGTCCGTCACGGCGGCGGTGCTGAAATCGAAGGTCCTGTACACCGTTTCTTCACTGGTCTTTTTGGTAACCGTCAGGGTGGCGTAATCCTCTGCGGTTTCGCCGTTCGCGTCGGTTACGGTATAAACCAGTTCATAGTCGCCCGGATTTTCGGGGGTCGCTTTGCCGTTTTTGAAATCCAGCGACGGGGTGGAATCAATCACGATCATATCCGTCAGATCGGCGCCTGACGCGTCAGTTGCGGTAATACCGGCCAGGGCATCAAATTCCGTTCCGGCCATCACGCTCTGGTCATGCACGCCGTCCAGCGCGGGAGCGCCTTCCGCGAAAGCAAGCCCGGCCGCCGCCAGCATGCACACGGCCAGCAGCAGGGAAATAATTTTATGCAGCCTGTTTTTCATACTTTTATCCTCCTTCATTATTTCGCCGCAAAGCGGTCATAGGCGTCCTGGTATACTTTCTGGATGCCTGCCAGGTTTACTTTACCGTTCAGGTCGTTCTGGAATGCCGTCCAGGCATCGTCGCTCACGCCGCCCTTCATCAGCCAGCTGATGAGGTTGGTGCGGATGTAGTCGTTCAGGTTCGTCTCATAGTTGCTCAGCGTGTTCAGTTCTTCCAGGGTGAACTGGAGATTCGGGAAGGGGATCACGTTTTCCGGCACAAAGGGCTTGGCGCACTGCTGCAGGCGCTCCAGGCGCAGCTGGGCACGGGGCTCCATATGAACCACATTGTTCCAGGCGTATTCGCCCAGGTAGATGATGCCCAGCGGCGCGTTTTGCAGCCGCAGTTCGTCCGTCGTGACGCCTTCCGGCAGCGGCTTCTGCACCAGCATGCCCTTGTCATCCCGCTCTTCCTCATACACGATGCCGATGGGGCCGTAGTTGATCTGGGCGGAGATCACAGGATCGTAATACCGGTCAAAATAAGCCAGCAGGATTTCCGGATACTTGCAGCTGGTGAACAGGATCACTTCGCCGGTGCTGACTTCGGGATTGTTGGAAACGCAGATGGTCTGGTCTCCGTTCGGTCCGATCAGCGGGCTGCACACGATGTAGTTCTCCGGATTGGAAACGACGGTTTCGCTTTCCCACCAGTAGAAGGCACCGTAAGTCTCCAGGCCCTTGCCGTTGGCAAGGAAGTTGTCCTGGCTCTGCTCGAAGCTGACCTTGTCAATCAGGCCTGCGTCGACCCACTTGGAAATGAAGTTGGTCGCTTCTTTGAAGCGGTCGTCCTGGATCGTATAGGTGGCCTTGCCGTCCACGATCACCCGGTGCTCCAGGTTGTCGTTAAGGCCGAACATGCCGTACAGGTCGCACTGGTTGCCCTGCCAGTTGTTGTAAACAAAGCTCAGAGGCCGTTCGTCGTCTGTCTTGCCGTTTCCGTTCATATCATGATCCCGGAAATAGGTCAGGATTTCTTCCATCTGGCTGCTCTTCAGCGCCAGGCCATCCTTCAGCTGATCCGCCGTCAGGTCGCTGACCGCGCCGGCTTCAATCGCTTCCTTCGTCCAGGCGATGTTCAGGAACAGCAGGTTCGGGCTCTGCAGCAGGCCCATCTCTTCAATTCGGGGCAGGGAGTAGATCTTTCCGTCCTCTACGTTCAGCAGCTGGTTCCTGATATCAGGCCGCTCCTCCAGCAGTTTGGAGAAATTCGGCATATACTCCAGGTAATCGCTGATCGGTACCAGCACCTTGCGCTTGGCGTATTTGATGATTTCGCCGGCACCCATGCCCGCGTGGTAGATCGCGTCAGGACGGTTGTCCTTGTTGCCGAAGATCAGGTTCTTCTGCTGGGAGTAAACGGATTCGGATACGTTTTCCCAGTTGACCTGCACATTGGTCTGGGCGAACAGGTCAGCCATAATCTTCATATCGTTGTAATCCTTCGCGCTGGCGTTCTTGGAAGAATACACCCTGAAGGCGATGTCCTTCGCGCCCTGTTCGTTCAGGATCGGAGCGGAAGCGTCCTGCCACTGGAATCCATAGTTGTCCACCAGGGGATTACCGGTAGCGGCAGCCGGCGCGGCAGCGGGTTCTTCCTTCTTCTCCTCAGCCGGTGCGGCTGCGGCTTCTTCCTTCTTCTCTTCTGCGGGAGCAGCAGCGGTTTCTTCCTTCTTTTCAGCCGGAGCGGCGTCTTTTTTATCTCCGCCGCTGCAGGCCGTCAGGGTAATCACCAGGACAGCCATCATCAGGACAACCAGCCATTTTTTCAGGTTTTTTTTCATTTTGTTTTCCTCCTTATTAACCCTTCAGGGAGCCGATCATGAC
>JAFRBK010000003.1 GCA_017404985.1 Clostridia bacterium
GAATACCCACAATGTTTTCTTTGCATCGCTGGCTACATTGGAGACAACGGTGGACTCTGCATTCGGAGTATGGGCAACCCCTAACGATCAGCTGCGGTCGCTGTGTTCATTTAAGTAAAATCAATTATGTCGTTTACTATAGAAGCACAATCAGGGCAAGTTTGAAGGTTGCAGATAACTCTTTGGCATACCCTCTCTTTAACACATCATGCATTGCGTTGAAGAAGATGATGGAGAAGATATCAGCCAGAACCAGAACAAAGAGAAGTGTCCTGTAAATCTCTCGTTCTAGAATGATCGAACCATCCCTTAAGAGCATAGCAATGAAGAACGAGATGACCAGAACAATCTCATCCAGGATAATGAAATCCAGGTGCTTTGACCAGCCCTGAGCGTTTCTCTTGTACATGTTCCATCTCTTTTCTGCTCATCGTGTAGTAACAGTCAGCGTCATGGCAATTTCACAGTGTGTCTATCTTTGCTTTATCATTCTACCGTGCTAAAGTCGGCTATATCCACACGGAAGTGCGCGTTGCGCCTAGCTGATACGTCCTGCCTTTCTTTCGGCATCTTCGATCGTCTTTATGATCTTCTCCTGAGTCTTCTCATCTATCCCGGCAGCGGACAGTCCTTGTGCCACGCCGCACACAGGGCACAAAGGTGTCTTATTATCCGTCCTGGACAACGCCGGTGGACAATTATATTGTCAATTACAAATCGGACAAACAGCCATGCTAAGATTGAATAGTTACCAGATTTTTACAAGTCCGTCTGGATCCAAAGTTTTGCATGTAACGATTTAATCCTACAAATAGTAGCAATCTGCCTGTTTTCATGTAGGAAATATATGTTACCAGCCTTTTCTTTGAACATATTACAGATCCGGCGGAATAAACAGCTACGTAAGCTCTGCAGAATAATACCGCGCAAATTCGAAATTTGTCATTTATCCATTTTTATGATATAATAAATTTTTATATTTTCATCAGAAAGACGGGCATATAGCAGAAATCCCGGGCTGTTTTCACAGTCCGGGATTTTTTCTGCGCGGTTTCTTTTCTACAATTTCGTATTCCAGCCAGGTTTTCACCTGCTGGTCCAGGAGGAAGATTTCCACATACATCCGGTGGTTTCGGCGGTCCACCTTGCGGATGAAGGCTTTCAGGCCGGCAAAGACGCCGTCCCTGAACTTCAGGATGCCGTCATCCTCATAGACCTCGGTTTTGCCCAGCGCGCCATTCCGATGATAGAGCATCATGGCGAAGGCTTCATCCGGCCCGGCCAGTTCATAGGCGTCATCCTGGTTCCGCATGACGCGGATGATATCCGGGATCTGGCGGATGTCCGTAATCTTCAACGGTTCCTGCGAATACAGGAAAACATAGCCGGGAAGCAGCTGGTGAAGGCGGTCCTCCATCCGGCGGGTGGCGGAAACATAAGTATGCTGAACCTGCTTCGGCGAGCTGGCCTCGCAGGGCATCAGCTGCGTCGCGGCATGGACCACGTAATTGCATTTGGTCGTGTCACAGAAAAGACAGTATACATACATGTCTGCTTCCTCCGGACATAGCTTCGCCGGGGGCGATGGGTATATTCATCGTCCCTGGACCGTGGATCTGCAGCCCGGCAAGTGACTCGGTGCTGCAGCGTCAGCAAACAGAAGTTTACTAACCGCTATATTTTAGTATATTTCTGATCATTTTACAATGGATTTTCCGGTTTTTCCCTGCTTTTTCAGTCTTTTTCAGTGCATCGTCTATTCTTCCTCCGGATAAACCACCCTCAGATCGTGCAGGACGGCGAAAACATAGGCGGGACTGCTTTCCCGGCAGACAATCGCCGGGGAGCTGCCTTCGAAGGCGCTTTCCGCAATGGACAGGCTGGCGGAAGGGATTTCCACCTGTTTGAGGTTCCCCATGCCGGCAAAGGCCCCGGAACCGATCCGTGAGACGTTTGTGCCGAGGACGATTCGCTCGGCGGCTGCGTTGCCCGCAAAAGCATCCTCCTCAATTTCCGTCAGGGCAGCAGGGAGCGTCAGGGTATTCAGCCCCGCCGGCACCGTCACACGGCATTCCGCCAGGATGCTTTCCTGTTCTGCTGTGATGCGCAGCACCGCGGAGCCGGGCTGCAGGGCCTTGAACGTGCCGTCTTCCCGGATGGACAGGATTTCACTGTTTTCTGTGGCATAAGCAAAGTCTGGATTGCCGAGATAATCAGGCAGGCCTGTGGGAACCGGCAGCGCGGTCCGCTGGCCGGGCAGCAGGAGGATTTCCTCCGGCAGCTGCAGCACGGTTCCATAGCGGGACACCTGAACCGGCCAGGAATCCGTCAGGCCTCCGACGGTTCGGACCGTGATGGCGGCCGAGCCGCCGCCGAGGGCGGTGACCAGGCCGTTTTCATCCACTATCGCGACGGATTCATCGTCGGAGCTCCAGAAGCATTCCCTGCCGGTGACTGCGCCCGACGGCAGCAGGGACGCGGAAAGCTGCAGTTTTTCTCCCCGAACCAGATCGTGCTTCGCCCCGGAGAGGGAGACGCCCGCCACCGCCGGTACGTCGGGATCGACGAATAGGATATGGTGGGCTTCCGCATAGGCCTGGGCGCTGGAATGCACGTTCCCTGTGATCGTCAGCAGGTCCGACGTGAAAATCATCACATCCGGATCCAGGTCCGCGCCGGCGGGAATCGTTATACGCTCCAGGGACGGGCAGCCCGCAAAGGCCAGGGCGCCGATTGACAGCAGGCTGCTGCCGGGCTGCACATCGGCCAGGGAATAGCAGCCAAAGAAGGCTCTCTCCCCGATCGTTTCCAGTCCGGAAGCCGTAAACCGCTCCAGGGACAGGCAGCCGGCAAAGGCCTGGGCGCCGACCATCCAGACGCTTGACGGCGCCGTGACGGACCGCAGGTTCGCGCAATGGGCAAAAGCGCCGTCGGCAACGCTGTATACGCCGGACGGGATGATATAATCCTGTACCGGGTTGTTGGCGGGCATGGCCAGAAGGACGCTGCCGTCGCCGGAGAAGAGGACGCCCTCCGATGCGGAGAAGGCCGGATTGTTTTCGGACACTTCAAATTTTTCCAGCAGCGGGCATCCGGAAAGCAGGTTCTTCGGCAGGGCGGACAGGCCGGCACCGATCGTGAAGGACCGGAGGGCGCCGCAGCCGGAGAAGGCGCCTTCGCCGAGGCTCGTGACCGAATCCGACAGGAGAATTTGCTCCAGCTCCGACGAATCCGCGAAGGCATAAGCCCCGACGGACCGGACACCGCCCAGGTCCACGGACAGGAATCGGTTCCCGCGGAACGCCCCGTCGGCAATCTGTGCCACCGGCACGCCTTCGATCGTTTCCGGAATGATGAGGTTTTCCCCCTCCCCGGTATAGGCGGTGATCGTCACTTCACCCCCGCTGATGGCATAAGTGAAAGGAACTTCTTCCTCCTGGACGTCGAAGCGGGCGTAGATCGTGACATCATGGTCCGGCATGATGAAGAAGCCATCCTGGTCCAGCGGAACCGGGTCCGTTTTTTCCGGATTCAGATACCAGCCCAGGAAGGCCAGGGGCTGGTTTCCCGGGGCATCCAGAAGGATGGGCGTTCCGGCGGACGCCTCGGCATAGGCCAGGGTTCCGTTCACGGAATACGCCAGCCGGTAGGTTTTCAGGGACGGCGCAAGCTGGTGCTGCTCCGCCCACGCGGCTGCAGCGCTGCCCGGATCCACCAGGAGCGTGCCCGTGAAGGCGGCCAGCGCATCCGGCCCGATCTGCAGGATATGCCCGCCGATGGCCAGCCGGGTAACCGGATTGCTTTCGGAGAGGAAGGAATCCGCCAGGGCGATGACCGGCCTTCCGTTCAGGGATTTCGGAATTGCCAGGTCCGCGGAAAGGCCGTTGTAGCCGGTCAGGCACAGGCCGGAATGGGTTTCGCCGCCGAGATTCAGCATGATCTCCTCCGCATCGAACAACGGGATGCGTTCGGCATAGAGGGAAAGCGTGCGGGCCGGCATGGAATCCTGCGCCAGGTTCCAGGGCGTCGACAGGGCGCTGTCCGTATACCAGCACACGACGACGTTCGCTCCTTCCCCGTCTGTTGCTTTACCTTCAGTTTCTTCCCCGGAATCCCAGAGCAGGTCCTTCAGGGGAAGCCCGGCTTCGGCATACAGGGAACGGAGCAGGGAGCCGTCCACATAGAGCTTCAGCAGATACTGGTTATACTGATCGCTGCGCAGCACGCCGTCGACGCGGAAGCTGAACCACTCCCTGAGCGCGCCGCTGCCCAGCGGGCCGAAGACCGCCATGCCGGTTCCCCGGGGAAGCGTTTCCACCTGCTCCGTTTCCCCGTTTTTCCCGGCCACGGTTCCTTCGATCAGGGACAGGCCGTAGGCGCTGAAGCGGGCCACCGCCAGACAGCCGGAGAAAGCGCCGGCCCGCAGCGTGTGGCAGGAGGCGGGAAGCGCAACTTCCTGAAGGGCTGTGCAGTTTTCAAAAGCAAAGGGCTTGATTTCCTGCAGGGCGGAAGAGAAATGAACCGACCGCAGATACGGGTTGCCCGCCACGGCCCGCTCGGCCACCACGGTCACCGTATCCGGCATCGTATAGGACGCGAGCCGGAGCGCCCGGGGATAGCAGACCAGTTCAGACATATCCCGGGAATAGAGGACGCCGCCCACGGAGGCAAACACCGGATTCGCCGGGCTGGCGTTCACCACGAGCACGGAGGAATCGTCAAAGGCATAGGGAGAAAGGCGCGACACGCTGTCCGGCAGCCAGACGGAAACGACGCCGCTGTTCCGGAAGGCATACTTTCCGACGGACACCACCGGTTGGCCATCCACCCTGCCGGGCAGATACACCGTAGGATCCTGGTTTTCCTCCAGTCGATAGGAGACCAGCTCCAGCCCGCCTTCCACCGCTCGATACTGCCCGCCCGCCGGAATTCTGGACAGCTTGCCATAGACGGTCCGGTCCGTTCCTTCCGCATAGGGCGGAAGGGCGCGGAATTCCAGCGCGGTATCCAGATACCATCCTTCGAAGAGATATCCTTCCGCCTCCGGATCCGCCGGGGGCCGGATGGCTTCGCCCGGCTTCAGCAGCAAGGTCGCATAGCGGCGGAACCCTGTCGGGAGTGACGGATCTTCCAGCCCGGTTTCCGGATGATTGACGGCAAAGGTAATCCTTGTGAGGGGGAGCAGGCGGCCATAGCGCGTGAGTCCCTCCTCCGGAACGGCCCGTTCAGCCGCGGGGACGGTATACTCCGCATTCTCATACCAGCCATCGAAATAGTATCCTTCCCGTTCCGGAAGGCTTTCCGGCAGCGGGACCGGGCTGCCCGACAGAACCTGCCAGGAAGCAAAGGTTTCCGTTTCCTCCCCGTCCCCGGCCAGGAGATACTGCACCGGCGCGAGCCGGGCCACCCGGGCATACAGGGTCAGGTCCACCGCCGGCATGCCGGCCAGAATCCACGGGAACACAAAGTCCGGATCCGTATACCAGCCGAGGAAAAGCCAGCCTTCGGGCAGCAGGGGCGCCTCCAGGTTCAGGGCTGCGGCAGAGGGAACCTGCAGATCGGCCAGGACCGCGCAGCCTTCCGGCAGAAGGGCCGGATCGCCGTCCGTGCCCCGGGTGGCCGCATAAGCGCCGTCGCTGAAGGGCCACTCCCCGTCGGCGAAGGCCGGGCCCATGCCTGCCAGGACAAGCCGGTGGCCGGGCTGGCCCGAAACGAGATAATCCAGGCCCTTGCTCTGGGCAAAGGCACTGACCACCGCATTGGTGCTGTCGGATAGAAGGACGAGGTCTTCCGGCAAGGCGCCGGATTCGGTCAGGGCCGTCATGGCGGAAGACAGCTTCAGCTCCCGCACCTGCTTCCAGGACGCCAGATTGCCGCTGCGGATCGTCGTGAGGGATTCCGGCAGAATGACATACTCCAGGCAGGGATAGCCTTCGCCGCAGCCGGAGGCGAAATGATTGCTGAGCACATACATTCCGAGGGAGGTGAATCCCGGCGCCAGCTCCAGCAGCTTCAGCCGGCTGCCCGGCCCGATGTAGAATGGGTTGGACGGATTGGTTTCCGTATAGTTTTGCCGGTAATTATACGAATCCACATAGGATTCGGGCCACCTTTCCAGAGAGGCGCCGATTCCGCTGCCGATTCGGAGGCTTTCCAGGGAGGTGCAGCCCTGAATCATTCCGCGGCCGCAGGAAGCGACACTGTCCGGAATGCTCAGAGACGTGATGCCCGTATTCCGGAAAGCAAAATTGCCGATGCCTGTGATTTCAGCGCCCAGTTCAATGGCGCCCAGGTTCGCGCATCCGGAGAACGCGGCGGCGCCGATGCTGCCGCCTGTCAGGCTCACCCGAACCAGCGACGCCAGATTCGCAAAGGCGCTGGAAGCCAGGTTCACTGAATGGCTGAATTCCAGATCCCGGATGGCGGAGCCGGAGAACGCATAGCTGCCGACGGACGCCAGGCTGGCGGGGAAACCGACGTTCTCCAGCGCCGGGTAACCGCCGCCGGAAACATTGCTGAAATGATTGCTGAAGGCATAGGCGCCGATCGTCTTGATGCCCTCCGCCAGGTCCAGGGTTTGCAGCCCGCTGTTTTCACCGACATAGAACGGGTTCGATGGATTGGTTTCCGTATACTTCTGGCGTACGTTATACGAATCGAGATACGTTTCCGGCCAGGGGCCGACGGCTTCCCCAATGCCCCGGCCGATCCGGAGATACGTGAGGCCCGTGCAGCCCAGAATCATGCCCCGGCCGTAGGAGGTGACGCTGTCCGGGATTTCCAGGCGGGTGATTGCCGTATTCCGGAAAGCAAAGTTGCCGATGCCGGAAATTTCGGAACCCAGATCGATTTTTCCCAGGTTCGCGCAGCCGGAAAACGCTGCAGCGCCGATGCTGCCGCCCTTCAGGCTCACCCGGACCAGCGAGGCCATATTCTCAAACGCTGAAGCCGCCAGATTCACCGGCTTTTTGAACTCCAGTTCTCGGAGGGCGGAACCGGAAAACGCACGGCTGCCGATCGATTTCAGGGTGGCGGGGAAGAGGACGGTATCCAGCTCCGGATACCCGTCGCCGACATACTGCTTCCTGAACTGATTGCAGAAAGCTTCGTTCCCGATGGTTTCAATGCCGTCCGCCAGCTTCAGGGTCTTCAGATGGTTTTCCGGGCCGATATAGAACGGGCTGGCCGGATTCTCCTCCGAATAATATATCCGATTATTGTGGGCATCCACATAGGAATCTTCCCAGGGGCCGATGGCCGTGCCGATTCCCTTGCCGATGCTCAGATGGGTCAGAGCGGTGCAGCCCAGAATCATTCCCCGGCCATAGGAAGTGACGCCGTCCGGGACTGTCAGCGTTTTCACCGCCGTATTCCGGAAGGCAAAGTTGCCGATGCTTGTCACTTCATGGCCCAAATCAATTTTGGTCAGGTTGGAGCAGCCGGAAAAAGCTGCGGCGCCGATCGTGCCGCCGGCCATTTTCAGCCGGGTCAGGGCCAGCTGGTTTTCAAAGGCCCCGGCGGACAGGGTCATCGGGTTTCTGAACTCCAGCACGCTGATGGCGGCGCCGGAAAGCGCATGGCTGCCGATCGTCTTCAGGCTGTCCGGATACAGGAAGGTTTTCAGCTTCGGATACCCGTTGCCGATGCTGCTGGCATAATGGTTGCTGAAGGCATAATTCCCGATGGTTTCGATGCCCTCCGCCAGCTCCAGGGTAGCCAGCTGGCTGCCCGGGCCGATATAGAACGGATTGGAAGGGCCGGTCTCCGAATAATACACCCTGTAATTGAAGGAATCGACATAGGATTCATCCCAGGGGCCTACGGTTTCCCCGATGCCCTTGCCGACCCGGAGATACGTGAGGTTTTTGCAGCCCAGAATCATGCCTCCGCCATAGGAGGTAACGCTGTCCGGAATCTCCAGCCGGGACACCGCCGTATTCCGGAAGGCCAGGCTTCCGATGCTTTCCACGCCGGAACCCAGTTTGATTTCACCCAGTTTCGTGCACCCGGAGAAGGCATAGGCGCCGATGCTGCCGGATGAAAGGGACACCCGGATCAGCGACGTAATATCTTCAAAGGCGCCGATGCCCACGTTTACCGGATGGGTCCATTCCAGCTTCGTAATCGCGGAGCCCATGAAGGCGCGCCCGCCGATGGTTTCCAGGCTGGAGGGGAAATCCACTGATTCCAGCGCCGGATAGCCGT
Source organism: Clostridia bacterium (assembly GCA_017404985.1). Classification (GTDB taxonomy): domain Bacteria; phylum Bacillota; class Clostridia; order Christensenellales; family Aristaeellaceae; genus Aristaeella. The sequence continues at coordinate 8,206 of JAFRBK010000003.1, forward strand.
AACCGCTGAACTGCGCCCTGTACTGGTTCCTGAAGGCATTGGCGGCGATCGTTCTGATTCCTTCCGCCAGTACCAGGGTCTTCAGCCGGCTGCCCGGGCCGATATAGAACGGGTTGGCCGGATTGGTTTCCGAATAGTTATAGGAGATATTATACGCGTCTTTATACGAATCCGGCCAGGGGCCGATAGTATCGCCGATACCGCTGCCGATCCGGAGGTACGTGAGGCCGGTGCAGCCCAGGATCATGCCCCGGCCGTAAAAGGTGACGCTGTCCGGAATCTCCAGCCGGGAGATGGGCGTATTCGCGAAGGCAAAATTCCCGATATTCACCACATCCGGCCCGAGCGAAACCGTATTCAGCCGGGCGCAGCCGGAAAAGGCCAGCTCCGGAACAGTTCCGGCCCGGATTTCCACCGTTTCAAGATTGGGGCAGTCCTCGCAGAGCCTGGCTCCGGACGCGCCGCTGGCCAGGAAGAGATGCTTCAGCCGGGCGCAGCCGGAGAAGGCGCCCTGCCTGATTTCCGGGCTGCCCAGGACATTCAGGTTTTCCACTCCCGCTCTGCGGAACGCATAGGAATCAATGGTTTCCAGGCCCATTCCAAGATTCAGGGTTTCCAGCTTCGTGAAACCGTAATCCCCGTTCGCAAAGGCATAGGAGCCGATTTCCGAGACGCCGTCGCCGATGGTCAGCGTTTTCAGGGAGGCGTTTTCGCCGATATAGAAGGGAACAGACCCGGCCGAGAGGATCCCGGTCGAAGCATACAGGCAGGTGTTTCCGTTTCCTTCAATGACGAGTTCCTCCAGGCCGGTGCAGCCCGAGAGGATCTTGTTTCCGAAAGTGGCGGTCGTCTGCGGGATTTCCAGCTTTTTCAGCGACGTGCAGTTCCGGAAAGCCTCATCGCCGATATGGGTTACGGAGGAGCCGGCCATATCCACCTTTTCCAGGGCAGTGCAGCCGCTGAAGGCATAATCATAAATCGCGGAAACGCCCGACAGCAGGACGACTTCCTTCAGGTTTCTGTCCCCACTGAAAATGCCGTAGGAAACATTGCCGGATTCAACGGTGACCTTCGTGAGATGATCCATGCCGGAAAGAATATTCCGGCCGTAGACCATGTTACCCATATTGGTTTTCCGGGGGAAGGCGATGGTCAGCTCCGTGATTCCGCTTCCCCGGAAGATATATTGGCCGATTGCCGTCATGACCGGATGGAGGACAGCCTCCGTAAGATTGGCGAACCCGTCTTCGCCGTTGGCAAAGACATAATCCCCCAGCTTCCGGATGCACGCACCGACGGTGACCTTCCGCAGGCGGCTGTTCGCGCCGATATTCATCTGGTCAGCGGTCAGTTGCTCAATATCCGCCTCAATATCCAGTTCCAGCAGGCCTGTGTCCCCCAGGACCACATAGTTCCCCATCTCTGTGACGGAATCCGGAATCGTGAGCCGGGTGAGGCGGGTGCAGTTGGCGAAGGCATAATTGCCGATTTTCGTGACGCCAGCGCCAAGGGCGGCGCTTGTCATGTTTTCGCAACCCTGGAAGGCGCTGGCGCCCACGTCGAAATTCAGGCGGACGCTGTCCAGCGCCTGGCAGTTTTCAAAGGCGCCGGAGCCGATTCCGGTGATGATGGTTCCGCCGCTCTGGGCCATCGGCAGGCGCACGCACTGCAGCGAACGGCAGCTGCGGGCGAAATATGCCGGAATATAGTCCACGCCGGTGCTGCTGAGGTCGATCAGTTTCAAAGCGGTGCAGCCGCTGAAGGCGGAAATGGACAGGCCGTCCTTCCCGATCGTGTTCGGCAGGATGACGGACACCAGCGACGTTTCCCCCTGGAACGCGCCGGGTGCGATTTTTCGGACCGTGTAGGTTTCGTTATTGATTGCCACGGCGCCGGGAATCCGGAGGCGTCCCCCATCCCCGTTATATCCGGTAATGGTCAGCTCCTTTTTCTCATCATCCCGCTCAAAGGTGAAGGCAGCCAGCGGGTCGGACGGCACGGTTCCGCCGTACTGCGGATCCGTGGAGCCGATATGCGGATCGGTGATATCCACGGCAGTAACATTGTTTCCGGGCGCCCAGAGCGCATAGAAATGCACCTGGTCCGGGCTGGAGAGCGCAATCCGGACCGAATCACCAACCGCGGTTCCCTCCACTGTTTCCCAATGCTCGAAGAACAGGCGGTTAACCGCCACATCGCAGGCCGGAACCGGAACCGTTTCGCCGCGGTGGCCGTATTTCATATACGTAATCCCGCGGATCTGGGTATGGAAGAAGAGCGCCACATCCTTTTCAGTGACGGCATAGAAATGGAGCGTATCCATTTCCTCCCCGGTGATCCGGACCAGACTGCCGGGCCGGATCTGCCAGGCATCGTTTTCCTCCGAATAGCCGAGAGGGGTCAGATCTTTCTCCGAAGCCACGCGGATCCACCAGCTGACGGCCGTTCCGTCCGGCAGCCGGGACGGCAGCTCCAGGAATTCATCATTGGCGATATAATCATACTGGTCCCCGAGCATTTTTGCCTGAGACTGGTTATCGCCATACAGGATACGCACATTCCCGGTCGGCAGGGATTTTTTCTCCGGGTCGTACTTGGACCGGTCCGCGGCCAGCAGGCGGACCTTATGCATTTTCTCTGCCTTCGCATACACGGTGGTATCCTTGGCGAAGCGCTGCGGCCAGCTCTTCAGAAGGGAGGATTTTTCATAACCCGGGCTGGTGAACCATCCCCGGAACTGATACCCCAAGGCGATGGAATCCTGCTCGCTGAGCGCCGGCTCCTCCACCGGGACGACCGTCGTAACGCGGTTATTGTAATAGATGACTTTGTTCTGGGCATACGGCAGGATAAACTTGACCGTATGATAATCATAAGGGCACTGATAATCCAGGTGGAGCATCAGCTTCACCCCGGACCGCGTATAGGTATAGGAATCCTTCAGGGCCCATTCCTCCGGCGTAGTAAAGGGCTCCGGCTCATATTCCCAGAGGCAGAGATGGAAATGAAGCGTCAGGAGCTCCACATCCAGGAGGGTGATGGTTCCGGAGGCGAAGGTGAGGTCCTTCCCCGCGCCGACGGAAAGGGAGATTTCAACCACGAAGCGCAGGGAAACCTCCGCGCAGTCCAGCATATTGATATTGATATCCTCCGGGAGGACAATCTCTTCGGAGGCTGTCAGCATCTGCCCCAGAATGTCAAACTGGTTCTGGTCCGGTTTGGTTTCTCCGTTTTCTATCCTTTCAAACCTGCTCCCGGCTTTCAGCTTCGCGGAACCCTTCAGGCCCAGGAAGATATCGACGCCGGCGATCCGCCAGGTCAGTACCTTGATTTCCAGGGAGACGACGGCGCCGGCCTTGAATTCGCATTTCGCCTCGCCGGTGATGGACTTGGACAGGGTTTCGGAAACGGTGGAGGTGTCCCGGCCCTCCTTGGCCTTGATCGTCGTGACCACTTTGGACGAATAAGTCAGGGAGACGCTGCCCGAGATCTCAAACAGAACGCGGAAGGTAACCTGGACGTTGATGATTCCATAGGCGCTGAACACAACCGCCTTACCGACATTGGCCACATGCCTGGACTGAACCGCCTGGTCATGCAGCTTATCCTCCCGAAGGAACTTATACAGGTCCTTCATTTCATCGCTGAATTGCTTGTTTTCCTTCGCGTGGCCGACTGCCTTGGCCTTATAGGAGACCGTAACGGACAGCTCGTCCGTCTCCTCAACGGTGGCTTCGTTGTCAATAAACAGGCCAACCTTATAGCTGCCCCTGTAGCTGGTGGTCTTTTTAATGCCGATTCCGAGTGTGTTTCCGCTGGGCATCTCGAAATCATGGGAGAAATTGATCCCGATTTCATTGGCCTTGCTGAAGGTGTCCGACGCGGTTTTCCTTGTCGACGGGCCGTTCCGGACCAGGGTTGCGCCTTCATACAGCACGATGCTTTCCGGGTCCACCCGCATCTCCTGGTTTTCCGCCTCATAGTACCTGAAAACCTGCTTGACGCCGGGCGTCGTGCAGGTGACCGTCACCATGCCCCCGTCCGGTTCGGAGATGGAGGCCGCTTCATAATAGGCGATCTGATACAGGTCATCAGGATCGGGCAGGAAAAAGCGCTTTCCGACCGCCAGGCGGCTGGCTTCCAGTTCCCGCAGGCGAACCTCCCCGGCGCTGACCCGGAGGAAGTTTTCCGGACGGATATCGGAGAGATCAACCACGCCGTCGCAGAAATCAAAATCGGAGGCAGGCTGGAACGCGTGGCCGTTTTTCTGCGCCCAGGAATGGGCATAGGACGCGTGGACAGACCGGACTTTGGCGCCCCGGGGAAGGGCGCCCGCGCCGATGGCCAGCACATTGCCCGGGATTTCCACGACGCTGACGCCTTTCAGCGCGCTCAGCGCGGCCGCGGCGATGCCGACCGTATCCGCGCCGCCGAGGCGGTCCGGGACCGACAGCGCCTGATCCGGTTCTCCCCGGTAGCCGGTAACCACGGCATAGTTTTTCTCTTTGATCAGGACATACTGCCAGGGTCCGTCCGAGAAAGAGTCCGTTTCTTTTCTCTCCTCCGCCTGCTGAAGCAGGGCCGTGAAAGCATCCTGGTTCACCGGGGATGCCGCCTCCGCCTCGGCCCGGGCTGCCAGGATCCATTCGCCAAAGGTTCCCATCGGCAGCGCGCCGGTAACAACGCAGGCAATCAGCAGAAAAGCGACGATTTTCTTCCAGTTTCTCATCTTTTTTATTTCCTTCCCGGACATTTTTAAGGATACATGGTTTCGGCTGGGTATTCTTTATATCCTTATTATTTCTACATCCACTCCTATGATTCCTGCGGGATGCGGGAAGCCGTCCCCTTTGGCCCCTGTGATTCGCCGGCAAAGCGGCACTTCCGGGGCTTATCAATCAAAGAAACCCCTATGCATTTCTGAGTATTCAGAACCCTTATACGCAAAACCCCCGAAACGCAAGACCGTCCCTCCGTTTCCGCAGGGTGGTCTCATTTAGGATGAAAAAGCGAAGGCGTGACATGAAAGGCTCTTGACATCAAGGTAATTCGAATACCTTTGCATGCCCGAAAGTATGGTTGGAAAAGGCGAGATGCCAGAGGTTACACCGGATATAGAAGCATATCTTAGAAGTGTAAGCTGAGCCATTTGTCTATTCACTAAAGGCTATGTCGTCGGCGAATTGGCGAATAGGCGAATAGAGGTCTGCAGGCCCTGATAATTAACGCTTGCCTATTCGCCAGTCATCGGACAAATTGGCGAATAGGCGAATAGGATTGGCATATTTTCCCAGAAAACAGTTCTCTGAATTATCTTTTCGTGACAAGGCTCATAAAAACATGTAACCTAAAGCATCCCATATCCAATACCCGGCTCAGTTTGTGACTCGATTTTTTTGTGACTTGTTCGTTTCGGGACGTAATGAAACTCAAAAAAAGTGAAACTCAAAACGACCGGTGTGCAGTAGTCAATAAAAACTGGACACGAAATTTGAAAATTTGATCATCGGATAATTCGAAAATCAGACTATCATTGAAACAATCTGGGCATCCAGTTTTTGAAGCGCTGGACACCACCGGAAATTTTCCTCTGGGGGTTGA
>JAFRBK010000042.1 GCA_017404985.1 Clostridia bacterium
TACCACGGAAACGCCGAATAAACAGGTAAAGGAGTACTACAATCTGCTCGGATTATCAATCCCGGCACATGTAAAGCTCAAATCGTTTACCAAGTTGGTTGGCTTGAAAATGTAGTCCTACTTTTCGGATTATCTACGGTTAATTTTTCTGCCAAACGATGATCTTCACGGATCAGAAACAAGAGCTTTTTTGCGGTCGGAGTTGGGTTTGTATATCAGCTGCTGCTTTTCCTTTGGAATGCGCGAGGGCTTCTGTCAAGCCATCCATCAACCCTTCAAAGAAATCGAAACCGGCAAAATTTTCTTCCATCTTCTGTTCGGACAGATCAGATTTAAAGACGTAATCTTTCATGACGGCTTACTCCTTTTTGATTGCCTCAACCAGTTTTCGGACTTGCTTTTATTGCTCCGGCATCAGGTTATACATAATCAAAGATCAGGAACCGTTTCTCTGATTCTGTGTACAGCATACACAGGATATACCAAAACCTGATCATAGGACGAATAGTTCTCCAATGATACCCGAATACCTAGAGGTGATAGCGGATGAGATGACAGATAGCTCCTCAGACTCTGCATGCTTCCTTTACCGGAAGCCTTAACTTCGATCGGCAGGATGCTGCCGCCCACCTGAAGCACATAATCGACTTCAGCGTTGGCTCCGCTCCTGTACCAGTAATACAGATCTGAAGGCGCATAGGGATCCGATGCCTTCATCAGTTCGAGTCCGACCGCCATTTCAACAACGCTTCCCCGGTTCATCTCACGGAAAATCTCGGAAGCCAGAAGAGAAGCAGCATCAAGCCCACAATGTGTCAGGTATACTCCTGTATCAAATAAGAGAAGCTTTTTGTTCGTTTCTTTTCCGGTTGATCCCAAAGGAATGACATCACAGGAAGATGCCCTGACAGGATGGATAAGCCCCGCGCGGTGAAGCAGATCTATGCTTTCATCAAACAGGTAAGCGCTGATTCCCTGTACCGCAGAAGACGCTTTAACCTGAGCACAGACATTGTGAGCGGCATATTCGAAAACCTTCTGAAGGATATCCGGAGGAATCGGACTGTCATATTTCTGAAAATCATCCATGAAGCTCACAATGATATCCCGGTGAACTCTTTGGCTGACCAGTATGCTTCCGGTATTCACATAAGCGGTCACTGCTTCAGGCATGCCACCGACAACAAGGTAGGTTTTATACGCTTCCAGTAAGCTTTCATGTATTGCAGGATCAATTAGTTTGGTGCTGTCCAGATAGTCGCAAAGCATACCTTTTCCGATGCCCCGCAGGAACTCGGGAAAAGACAACGGATAAAGGAAAATACTGCGTACACGACCAACTGGAAAACTGATCTTCTTTTTCTTGCGTTTTCCGCTCAGAAGTATTTCCAGCAAGGAACCGGCAGCAATAACATGGAGCTCGGGTCTGTCTTCATAAAAATATCTAAGCGAAACAACCGCTCGCGGGCAAGCCTGGATCTCGTCAAAAAACAGAAGGGTTTTTCCCGGAATGATTCGTTGACCGCTTTCCAGTTCCAGCGTGGTTAGGATTCTCTGAACATCCAGATCTCGTTCGAAAATTGCCTTACACCGCTCGTTTTCCTCGAAATTGATCTCTACATAATTCTCAAACTCAGCGGAAAAATGGCGGATGATCGACGTCTTTCCACACTGACGAACACCTCGAAGCAGAAGCGGCTTCCGATTCCATTCACTCTTCCATTCCAGCAATGCTTTGTCCATGTCACGTGAGATGTACATGCTCATCCCTCCATTTTGAAATTGCCAATCGTATTATACCATAATATTTCAAATTTGCCAATCTAAAACACTATGATTATTTCATAATTGCCAATCGAAAGTGCGATAACTGTACTTGTCAACAAAAGTAGACACGAAAATTATTTTTTCCCTGTTTCATTTTCCAGCGGTAGACACACAGCACATTTTTCATGATACTGCATTTTCAGAAGTAGACATAGGAGATATTTTATTCAAGATATTTTATGACGGTGGGGACAGTGATCTATATGCGGATTTCTCCAAAGGCCTGTATCTGCAAATGGTAATCAGCGATATCCTCCTTCTGGAAATAACGTACGCCACGTTTTCTCCAATAGGAAATCTCCTCCCTGCTGTGCTTTCTCGCATATGGCAATTCAGCAGATCAAGCTTCCGGAAGACGTAATTATCGCGAGGGAACGGTTTTGATTATCAGACGGATATCATTTGGAGAGAGCAAGGCAGCTCTCTCTTTTTGTATTCCAAGCTGTATGAAGAGCGGAAGCATCATTTGATTCTACTCTTCTCAATCTATTAGAAGTGTGCTATGATAAATATATAAAAAGAGGGGAGGTATCGGGATGTGTAAAGTATTGCCGATGGATATTGGTACACGACAGATCCGTGTAGCAGAAATCAAACAAAAGTATATCCGGAACATTATCGATGCCGCCAGCCAGTGTGATCTGATTGATCGAGTGGTTCTCTTTGGGTCAAGCCTGCAGGAACGCTGCCGGGATTCTTCTGATATCGATCTTGCTGTTTTTGGCAATCAGCCACGTTCCCGTGCGCTGACTTCCAGAAAATATGAGCGCTTTGCCAGGCAACTCTATGTTTTTGACGATCACGCCCAAGCGTATGATATTCTCTATTTCCGGAGCGGTTCCGGAGATTCCAACCCAATTCTCCATGAGATCAGCAGAGGGGAGGAACTATATGCCCGGAAATAATCCGAATCCTCTGTCCGTTGCCCAAATAGATGCGGATCTTTTTATGGCCGATTCCGCTATTCGGAAGTCAGAAGAAATCTCCAGCAAAGTCGGAAAGCATCTGCGTGGTCTGGCAGGTTACCACCTTCAGCAGGCAGCCGAGAAGATGATTAAGTACCAGATCTATGATTCCGGTATCCAAATTGACTATTCAAAGATGTACCGGCATTCACTGGATGACCTGATGAGCTATGCACGGTCCATGGGAATCTCTCTTGTCATTCCTTCCTGGGTGAACGCAAAGAAATATGTAATCACGGGATGGGAAGCAGAGGGCAGATACAATCTCCATTTTGTTGTCCGAATGGATACGTTGAAACGCTGTTATAGTGAACTGATCAAGTGGCGTAATCAGCTTTTTCCAGGTAGTTTAAGCAGCCTTTGAGAAAGGCGATCCATAAAAAACAAAATGAAGGATACCCTTGCCTGGGATCTAAGCAGAAACAACGACCCAACCAATTGCATTGACATTGATCCAAAAACACTATACTCCCTGGAGCATACAGAAGAACTGGAAGAAGTGGTGTAACGCGAGAAAACACAAAACCGAAAGGATAAAAAAATTTTTTCAGTTTTTTGAAAAGTCGGAACGAAATGGAACGAAATGGAACGAAATGGAACGAGACGGGAATGAATCTTTTGTAGTATACTATACTTGCCCAAATTGGATGGGGGAACAAACAGCCTCGCGGAGTGATTCGCGGGGCTGTTTGATTAGAGCGGAAAGTTCAGAGTTTAGAGCTCGGGGGGAAGGACGAAGCTCAGAGTTTAGAGTTTAGAGTTCGGAGAAGGAGGCGACGGATGCTCCGGAATGAGGATGTGGCGGAGGTGTTGCAGCGGCCGGAGGTTTTGGGGCGGATGGTTGGGTTTACGGATCTGACGGCTTTGCATGGGGAATGGATTCATGAGATGGTTTTCGGGGATAAGGACTATACTTTGCAGGCACATCGGGAGGCCTTTAAGTCTTCGTGTTTGGCGGTGGCTATTCCGCTTTACATGGTTCTGTATCCTGATCGGAATGTGATCTTTCTGCGGAAGACGGACCATGATGTGGGCGAGATGATGAACATGGTGGCGAAGGTTTTGCAGTCGGATGTGATGCGGGATTTTACACAGACGAACCGCGGGGTCCAGCTGAAGATTACGGAGCAGAGCATGGACCACATCACGACGAATCTGTGGCATTTGCCGATGGGGGCTCCGCAGCTGCGGGGGCTGGGGATTCCAGCAAGAGCAGAGGTGGGGTTTGTGAAAGCGAGTTTCGGGATAAGACGATTCAGAATGGCGGGTGGAATCGGGTTGGGCTGTATGGGAAGTTTGATTATTTTACCAAATTGTGGGATGGGATGTCTGTATTTTCCTGTAAACAAACGATGAACGCAGTGTGAATAATCTTTCGCCGGATGATTTATGCGTTTTCAGGGGGCTTTTTTGTGCTTTCTGTTTTCCAGTTCAGCAGGACCACGGCCGCGAGGATCAGGAGAATGCCGAGCCCGGACAGGAGGGTTATCGGCTCGGAAAAAAACAGGATCCCGACCAGGGTGGCTACCATCGGCTCAATGGTGGCGAGGATGCCCGCTTTGCTGGCCTCCACCGTCTGAAGGCCGAGCGTATAGGACAGAAAAGGAATAACAGCCGTGACCAGCGCGGTCAGGCAGCAGAAGAGCAGCAGCGAAATCGGGCTGGGCGCGGCGGAAAACTTTGAGACCATGTCCGACGGGTTACAGATCAGCCAGGAACCGGCCGCGGCAAACAGAAAGGTATAGGTGGTCACGGTATAGGGAGAATACTTGCGCAGCGCAACCGTGCCGAGAATGCTGTAGAGGCCATAGCCGATGCCGGAGCCCAGCCCGACAAGCAAACCGGTCAGAGATATGCCTTCTCCGGAGATTCCCGAAACCAGAACACAGCCGGCAAAGGCCAGGGCCAGCGCCAGGAGCTTCCTTCCGGTCAGTTTTTCCCGGAAGAACAGCGCCGACATCAGCATGATCCAGATTGGCGAGGTATACAGCAGAATCGCGGCCGTGGAAAGCGGCATCATGGTAATCGCCGTAAAATAACAAACCGTAAAGAACAGGATGCTTCCGAATCCCAAGCCCAGAAACAAAGGAATATCCCGCAGGGAAATCCGAAAGCCGGCAGGGTTGCGGATGAGCAGCAAAACAGAAAAGAACAGGGCGGCCAGCGTGACCCGGATGGACACGATCTGAACAGAGCTGAAGCCAAAGGAGGTGAGCTTTCGGACAAAGATTCCCATGCTGCCCCAAAAACAGCCGGCCAGAATAATCAGCAGCGGCCCGATATTTCGCCTGTTCCTTACCATGATTGACCGTCCTTCCATCATGCGTTTTTTCGGCTTAGCGATAATTAATCAGCACAAGGCCGGCCAGGCAGACGATGATCCCGACGATTTTATTCCAGGTGATGGCTTCCCGATAAAGCAGGTGGCCGACAAAGATCAAGATGACAGCCACCATCGCGGAGGTAACAATCTGGGTGATGCTGACCTGCCAACCGGCCCGGAAGGCATAGATAAATCCGACCTCCAGGCCAACGATGACGATGCCCAGAACGACCGGGGAACAGTTTGTCAGCCGGATTTCCCGGAGAAGGTTCGCGTCCCGGTTCAGAATATAATACAGGACACAGGATACGACGGCCCCGATCAGATAGGTGACGGTCAGCGATGCCAGCGGATTCATTCCTTCCGGAACGGATTTTGCGCAGAGCTGATAAATTGTGTTGGAAAGGACCACCAGGGCAACCGGCCAAATGTAGGCAAACATGGCAAAACCCCTCCTGCTTTTTTGGAAGCCCCCTGCAGCAAGGCTCCCGATGAGTATACCATTCCGGAAGAAAAATGGACAGAAAAACCGGAAAAGAACAGATGAAAAAACAAGGGAGCCTATCAAGCTCCCCTGCTCCCAGAAAACGTACCACTTGAAAAGCACGGTGTCCAGCAGATGAAAACGGAATGCCCGGCATTGTGCGGAAACCGGGCATTCCGAAAATTACCTTTTTTTGTAAAGGACAAGCTCCGGATTCAGCCCGTCTTTCTCATAGGTGCAGACCATGATAAAGTCCATGGCTGCAAGAACGCCGAAGCACCGGTCTCCGCCAAACTCCGATTCCAGCTGGTTTCCCAGATAAGTCGTTTCGTCATTCAGGAACCTGGCTTTCAGGCCGTTGGGAAGGGGATATTCAAGATTCACATATTTTCCGACAAGCGCGTTCAGCTTTTCAACCCTGGGCAGGCCCTCTATATGTAGGCTGTTGATTTCTTCGATCAGCTGGTTTTTAAACGACTCGAACTGGCCGCCGTCGCTGAGCTCGTCATATTTCTTCCAGTAATCCAGGGTGGGCAGGGTCTGCTTCATATAAGCACGCGCCTGCTCCTCATCCATCCCTTCATGGACCATGTGGCCGACACACACTTCAATCAGGTCGTCCATGCTGCTGTATGTGAAGGTTCCGTCCGCATAACACCATTTACAGTAATGCTCATTGAAACTGCCGTCTGCTTCCTTGCTGATGAGATCATCCTCGCTCAGCGGCATCGCGCAGCACTGGCAGACCAGCTGCCGGGGGGATCCAAGCAGCGTATTGATGGAAACGTTGAATTCCCGCGAAAGGATTTTCAGCGTATCCGTGTTCGGCTGCGTTTCGCCGTTTTCCCAGCGGCTGACAGCCTGGCGTGTGACCATCACACGATCCGCCATCTGATCCTGTGTCAGATGGTTGCGCTCCCTGAGGTTTCTCAGAACTTCACTTACTTCCATGCGATTCTTCCTCCTTCAATTGGCTTTGCGCAGCATCATTGTAACAGAGAAGGCCATTCGGGCAAAGCAACTCGCTGTTGCTTTTTTGAGCCCGGGGCCAACTTTCACAGAAGCCAGACCCGGCGCAGGGACGCGAATTCCCGGCCACAACAGGCGCCGCCTGATCGGAAGATCCGCTGCAGTCAGGATTTTGAGGGGAAGATCGGCTGGCCGTTAACGGCGATGTCGCCTTCGATCGGGATCAGCAGATAGCTGCGCCCGTCAATCACCCTTGTTTCGAGAAGGTCAGCCTGCTTAGGATCGACTTTGATGGAGACGCTGGGCAGGTCAACCTTGAATTGCTTGGGAGCAACAATGTTGACAGCGGGCAGCACTGCGCCTGCGCCGAAGGTCTTGTCAAATCCGTCCTGGAAGGCTTCCACCCGTTCCGCGGAGATGCCGCCGTCCGTAAGAATGCGGGCAACATCCTGCTTGGCAAGCATCAGCGGTTCCGCGTCTTTGTCCTGCTCATCAATCAGGCCGGACACAACGCCATGCATTTCCTGCACGATGTCCAGAGAGCACTCTGCTCCGAGGCTCTGGGCCAAAAGGGCCTGGAAATGATCCGTCTGTTCCGCGGCCGGCATCTCCGCCTCGACATTCAAGGCGGCTTTCAGGAAATCCGCATGGGCATCGTTGCAGTCTTTGCTGAAGAAGAGAATCGTGTTTACATCGGCAGCGCCGCCTTCATACAGCGGAAACAGGAACCCCAGCGCCGGCGCGCCGGCCAGCCACTCCGGAGCCCGTTCATGGAAGATGCTGTCAGAGGGCACATATCTCAGCGCCGGCTTTTCCTGCTTGACAGGACAGACAGCACAAAGGAAATAGCTGAACGCCCGGTCGGAGTTTTCGTGATCGATCTCACCGTTTATATCGCGCCGGCGCACATCCATATCATCATGCATCAGCAGGATGAGCCAGTTGTCAGCCGTCTGGGCATCCTCGACAGACTGCATATCCGGATGTTCCGCACGAATTCCCGCAATCAGCCTGGTGAAAAGTGTCTGCACCGCCTCCTCATCGTTCAGGCCGGAATTCCGGACGCGGAGAAGAAGATCATCATTTTCCGCCGGGAACGCGATGGGATTGAGCGTCTGGCCGATCTGGCCGGAGAGAACCTTCTTGAAGATGGACATATACTTTTCATTTTCCTGCTCATAGAGCGTTGCGACCGGGAGGGCGAAACTTGTGATTGGATTTCCGACATAGTCCACATAGCAGCCGCAGATCAGAGATGGGTTTCTCTTATCGGGATTCAGCCGCCGTTTGATTTCAGCAAGGTCATGTTGATTCATGGATGAAATGTTTCCTTTCCTGTAACACATTTTGTTTTCAGCGGCTTCGGGCGAATTCCGGTAAAAGGGAAACCGGATCCGGCGGAAGCCGCAGGAGCATATTTTACCATTAAGTGGTGAATGGCGCAAATTTCACACAAAAAAAATCCCATGCCGTAATCGTCCTCACGGTCATGGGCGTCTTTCTTGCGGTTATACCGTTTCCTGCTCTCAACGGTCTTTGTTACCGGGCTGAAGGCCCAGGTGACGCGCCGCTGCCGGTTGAGCTCCTTCTGAGCCTTCTTGCTCAGCTTCCCTTTGGGAACAAACTTCGCCATCATCACCGCCCCCCTTCACATCGCGTGAGAGCATTGTACCACAGGCGGAAGGGGATGGCAAGCGCCGCATCCATCGGGGCTGACAATTCTCTTGAATCATGCAACCCGGTATGATACAATTAAAAGTACTATGTAAAAGAAGCCGTGCCAGCAATGAAACGGCCGGAAAGGAACCAACCATGAAAGCAGCTGAAAGGGAACAATTGGCAAAAGTGCAGGAACGCTACGACAGCGGCGAACTGGCGGACCAGAAATGCTGGTCCTTTATCAAGGAGCTGAACTCCTACAGCGAAGAGCGCCTGAACAGCATCGCGATCCATGACAGTTATCGGAAATACACCTACCGCCAGATGTTCCGTTACTGGGAACGGTACGCAGAAGCCTTCTCCGGTGTGAATATTACTGGCAAAAACCATTCCCGCGTTGCGCTGATCGGCATGCAGCAGACGGAGACCATTTTTGCCTTCTACGCCCTGAACATGACCGGGGCCTCCGTATCCCTCATTTATCATCTGGACCTGTATGATGAAAAGCGCATCCGGACCATGCTCGAAAGGGAGAAGATCACCGATCTGGTGATTTCCGAGGTCAATGCTTTTCCGAATGTCATGAAGAAACTCCTGCGCGAAAAGGAAGTTCTCGGCCTGCGGAACATTATTCTGCTGGAAAGCCCCATGGGCGGCGAATACGGCATCCCCCCGCTGGAGGCAGTCCGCAAGCTGAACGCGGCCATGTTCCGCGAGCTTGGGGGCGGGCTGCTGATGGCAGACCTTCTGAAGGAATATGAGGCCACGCCCATCGCCTACGGCAGCCCGGAATCCACAGACGGGTCCGTGATCATGCACACCACGGGCACGGTGAGCGGCATTCACAAGCCGATCCCCATGGCTGACAAGGCTTTGAACTCTTTCGTGATCTGCGCCATGGAAGCGAAGGACACATACGACGATTTCAAAAAAGCGCCGAAAAAAATGGTCAGCTTCCTGGCGCTGTGCCTGTCCTGGGTTTACTCGATGGTGGACATGCTGCATACGCCTCTCGGCCTCGGCATGGAAGTGGTGTGCCTGCCCCTGGGCGCCACCAACCCGCATTTTGCCAACGCGATCGAAGAATGCGGCATCAGCATTCTCTTTACCAGCATGAGCATTCTGGATACCTGGAACAAGACGATGCCCGATATCGACCTGTCCAAGGTGAAGGTTGTGTTCATGGGAGGCACCTATATTTCTCCCGAATTCAAGAAGAGCTTCAACGATTATCTGCGGTCCTGCGGCTCCACCGCACGGATTATCAACGGCTACGGGCTGTCCGAATTGGGCGGCGCCTGCATCGTCGCCCCCTCGGACCGGGAAGACGACGCCATCGGCTATCCGCTGCCGGGCTTCAAGGTTAAAATTTTCTCCGAAGATGAAAAGAAGTTCTACGACCTTTCCGACGGGCCGCGCACCGGCGTCCTGTATCTATCCTCCCCCACGATGAGCAGCGGACGGCTGGGGGACACCGTATTCTTCGAACTGGAAAAGGTCGACGGGGAAGACTATTTCAACTCCAATGACCTTGTGCGGGTGAACGAAGACGGAAGCATGACCTGCATCGGGCGGTCCAACAAATTCTTTGTCAACAACGCCGGCGTGCGCTTTGACGCCGGGCTGGTCGAGACCGCCATGACCGCGCAGCCGGGCATCGCGGCCTGCGGCGTTGTGCCGGAGCACCACAAGATCCTGCATGACAATGTTCCCGTCCTCTATGTGGAAACGACCGGCGATTCGGACGGGTTAGGCGTGATGCGCGACGCGCTGATTCAGGTGTTCATCAAAGACGGAAAACTGGCGGAGACCAATCTGCCCAGCCAGTGTGTGCTGGTGGAGAAAATGCCGCTGAATTCCGGCGGGAAGGTGGACACGAAACGGCTGCAGTCCGGCGCCGTTGCCGGAAAGAGGTTCGGCATCAGGCATGTCAAACTGGACGGCAGGATCAATGATATCCTGCTCCTGCCCGCGGCGGACGGGGAATCCGCCGCGTTGAGCGGAGGCATTCCGGAGGAACTGGAGAACGATCCCTACAACATCCTGAACGAGATCTTTGCCGCCATTCCGGAGATCAAAAGCGGCGGAATGTCCAAGATTCTGAGCATTCCCGGCCTGCGGGAACTGGTCAAGAAGCTCACGGACTTTGACCTGGACAACATTCCGGGAAGCATCACCAAACTGGGCCCGAAGATTATGAAGCTTTCCATTGATGAGCTGCCGCCCCTGCCGAAGATGAACGGAGACGGGAAAAAGAGCGACACGAGGGACTGGCTGAAGAATCTGCTGTCCGTGTTTGAAGGAGTGGAAGCGCCCGCGCTGCCGCTGCCCGTGGTACCGCCGCTACCCATCGTTCCGCCGCCGCTGCCGCTTCTGCCGCCGGTGCTGCCCCTGGCACCCTGGGGATGGTCCGGGAAGAAGAACAGGAATAAGGATGACCGCAAGGACCAATGGAATCAGGTGAAAAACGACGCGGAAACCCGCAGGGAGACGATGCGGGGAGCGCAGAAAGCGTCCGTGGATGCCTGGAATGACCAATGGGACAAGGCCTTTCCCAAACTGATGGAGATTCTGGAAAGCTTCGCCGCTTCCCTGCCTGACGAAGCGCCTACGCTGTTCGGGATGCCGATTTTCGGCGTGTCCCCGAGGGGCTTTATGGAAAAGATGAACGAGTTCACGGAAAACGCCGGCAAGCATGCCAGGGAGCAGGCGGATTCCTTCAACGACTTCGTGCGGAAGGGACAGCAGCAGGCCAAAGAAGTGATTACGAAGACTGTGGAACGCATCGAGAACGATACGGAAGATATCCTCGACGATGCGGAGTAAGAAGACGATTCATCATCCGGCAATGAATAACCTGATGGAGGAGACCGGATCCCGGACCCATCCGGCAGCGAATGCCGGAGAAAAAAGCGTCTGACTGGCAGCGACGATGATGTTGCTGGCATTCAAACATAACTCTTAGGCAATTTTGAAAGGAGAACAAAACAATGGGTAACAAAAAGAAGATGGCCAAGGCGCTCTTCCCGCTCATGATGGGCTGGGGATGGACCAAGAGCGAACGCAAGGAAAACTGGAAAGACCTGAAATCCAACATGGAGAAGCTCTGGGACCAGTACCAGGATGTGCAGAAGACAACGAAGGACGCATGGAAGGACCGCTGGGAAAAAATCTTCCCGCAGCTCATGGAAATGCAGCAGACTTTCGCCGACACCCTGCCCGATGAGAAGGTCTCCCTGCCTGGGCTTCCTACCAGCCCCCTGTCCCCGAAAGAATTCGTGGAGAAAATGAAGAAATTCCAGGAAAATGCCCATTCGCACGCCGTGGAGCAGAGAGAGCATTTCTACAATTATGTCGTTGAGCGGCAGCAGCAGGTGAAAGATGCCGTTACGGATGCTGTGGACCAGGTCGAAGAGGACCTGGATGGAAAAGAAGACTGATTTCCGATCGGACAATCGGCGTATGAATCCGTTGTTTCAGGTTCCCATCAGGATGATGGACCGCAGGTGCAGAAGGCTGGAAGCCGGTATTGAAACCGGCCACCAGGTTCCTGATGGCGTTCTCGAATATCTGGATATGCCGTTCCAGGGGGCAGGAGGCGTTCCACTGGCAGTGGACATCTTCCGGGCAAAAGCCCGGGACCTTCGCCCCCTTCCCGTCGTGATCATGATTCACGGCGGGGGCCTGGTGGTCGGCACCAGGAAACTGTCACGAACCTTCTGCGAAAAACTGGCGGCGCGGGGCTTTCTTGTATTTGCCCCGGAATACCGGAGGCTGACGGAAACCGACGTGTTTCAGGAAATCGGGGATGTGGCCGCAGCCCTTGCTTCCGTTTCCGGCATGCTTGCGGAATACGGGGGTGACCCTGACCGGGTTACCATCGTATCCGAAAGCGCCGGTTCCTTTTTGTCTGTCTATGCCGTTGCGGCCATGGGGTCTCCGGCCCTGCGAAAAGCCTTCGGGCTGCCGGAAGTTTCTCTTCGTGTTCGCGCGCTTGCCTGTTTCAGCGGGTTTTTTTATACCGCGCGCAGAGATCTGCCCGGCCTGGTCTATGGCCGGATGATGTTCGGAAAAAAGAGAAAAGAATCCTCCTTCAGGCGGTACCTGGATCCGGAATGCCCGGATGTGATGGACCGGCTTCCGCCCGTTTTTCTGGCCGGAAGCGATGCGGATTTTCTGAAAAGCTATACAAAGCGCTATGCGGCGGCGCTGCGCAGTGCAGGGCATTCATGCAAGCTGGTTTACTACGAAGGCAACAAAAAACTGACCCATGCTTTTCCCGCGTTAAAACCCGACCTTCCGGAGAGCAGGAACGTGATGGATCAGTTAGTGGACTGGATCAGTCTACGGGAACATCAATCATGGACAGAAGAGCCAGCCGGGTCTGAACGGCTTTCATGAGCTCTTTCGTCTTTTCTTCTTATTTGGATTCTTCCGCATCGGCTTCTTCCTTCAGGAGCTCCTTCTTTTCCACATGTTCGATCTCGGCGGCAATCTCCGAGGCATCCATGCGGGTAATGGAAATCTGGAAATCCTTCAGCTTGGCGGCCAACGCGGTTTCATTCTCCTCCTGCACAGTCAGCAGCACGGCGGTCTCCCCGTCGATCAGGCATTCGCTGGCTTTTTCCAGCAGCGCAGCCTTGTCATCCAGCTCCCTGTCATCCATGGAATCGCCGATCAGCGAGCCGATGGTGCCGCCGAACAGAACGCCCAGGGGGCCGGCGAGCACGCCGACCAGGCTGCCGATCAGGGTGCCGGTCCAGCCACGGCCTTTCACCGAGTCGCCGTCGATAAAGCCGTCCTCCAGGGAAAGCTGTCCGGCGTCCTTCTTAACAACGGCAGCCTGGGAAATCGCAAATCCTTTGTCGCCGGAATCCTGACGCAGCACGCTCAGAATCTGGTAAGCCTCACTGGGGACATTGCAATTGACGATGATCACATTTTCCTTCATTGAACAAACATCCTTTCTTGTTTTCGATACAGGGCGATTGCCCGACAATTACATTCGTGTTTATTATCCATTATAATCATGTTACAGTCAAGGGGATATTCCAGAATGCCAAACTGTTTTTTCGTTTTGCGTTTGACAGGGCATTTGACAATTTGGAACATCGCAGTTGGTGAGCTTGCGGGAAACAAGAAAATACAGTATTATAAAATGAACTGGATGTTGTTGCGGATCACAGCCATCAAGGGTTTATTTGACTTTATTGTATCATCATTGACAGGAGGAACAAACATGCCCCAGAATATTCTTCTGACATCCCTGGACGTCCCGGAGAGCAACAAAACCCTGCGGTATTACTCCGTGCAGAACGAATTCGGCCGCGACTACTGTGAAGCCCTGCAGAGCATGGAAGCGAGCACGAAGTATATCCTGTCCCGTTTCCCCATTGACGAGATTATCGTCTTCGGCGAGAAGGGTTCTTCAGAAGGCGTCGACGACGGGAAGCTCTTCCGCCTGAGGGACATGGACACCCCTGACCCGGAAGGGGAGGAACCCCTTTCCGCCTTCAGCCTGTATCGTTCCCGGATCGCGCAGTATATCGGCGAACAGAGCCAGGAACAGCAGGCTTATGACGAACTGCTGCCCGAAGAGAAACGGGAAAAGCTTGCCAGCTTTATCCGGGATTATCAGGAGCAGCATTCGAATCAGGAGACGAAACGGCTCAACCGCTTTTTTGACGAGCTGGCAGGCAACAAGGAGTTCTATGAGCAGCTCAAGGATGCGCTTTTCGATGCTTTCCCGGAGGCCCGCAGTGATTCCAGGACTACGATGAAGTGGGTGAAAAACTATCTGTATAAACAGCTGAAGCCTACTGCCAAGCTGGAGATTCTTCCGATCAACGAAAATGTCTGCGCCCGTTATGTCCCGGCCGTCCTGCTGGAGAAACGGGAGTATTGGGTCAACCGCGTCCTGGACATCAATCAGGATGTGATCGACGGCAAGGATGAAATCAACCTGTATGTTTCCCTGGGCAGCAACTCCACGGTGGACGACCATCTTGTCATGAATATACTGAACATTCTGGTTTCCACGCCGGGAAGCAATGTCCACCTGAGGAAAAACATCAGGGTTTATGAATCTTCCGGGAATCTGGCAGGATCGATTGAAGACAACACCGCCATTTTCCGTACCACAGACCTGGTTGCAGCGGCGCATGCCTTTCTGAATTACAGCAAGACAGATTTGCTTGTGGATTTCTGGGAAAACTGCGGGGAGCACAGCGATCGGATCAGCAGCCTGATCTATGCTGCGCGCCATGTGGACGTGGGAATTTCCATGTGCAATATCACGGAGGTGCAGGAAGGCATCCAGCTGCTGCGCAGGCTGTTCAGAAATGACCGTCCCTGGACGGACGCAGGATATTACGGGCTCCTGTTCGGCATGATTGCCGAATGCATACAGGCGGATTACAGCGCACTGCTGGAGGGCGACGGCCCCATCCCCTTTATCGAACTGATCAAATGGGCCAACAAGCATCAGCTGTACCAGCAGGTTCTGACCCTGATTGAATCCAACGCGCCGAACAGCCTGGTCAGCTCCGGCATCTTCTACTACTGTGACGACGAGGCGCAGGCAAAAGAGATCACGAACCTGTTCGCCCTGCAGCGGCTGGAGATGAAGCCTTACGAATACTACAAGATGGATGACCTTGACCATTATTTTATCAAAAACTATGATCGGGGCAGCGTTAAAATTGGCGGATCCAAAGGGGAGAACAGGACGCTTCTGTACGCCATGCTGCGGGCGCAGTCCATTGAAAACCAGAACCCAGGCAAGATCAGAGGCTGTACCGCATGCAGCAACATAGAAACGGTGCAGAATGTCCTGTATGCCTACTATCACCTGGGCGAGGTCCGAAACAAGATCAGCCATGCGGACGAAGCCGCGCTGGCTGAGCAACGCCTGATTGTATCCGAAAGCGACATCAGCTATGCCATGATCAAGATGCGGGAAAGCATTGATTTCTTCATTATGAATTATGAAAAGGCCCTGGCGGAAGTGGGGGACAAAAAACCGAAGATCGTTGCCATCACCCCTGATGACGTCCGGAAAACCGCAGACCACCTGAAGTACATGAAAAGCCAGGAGGAGCGGAATGCATCCGGCGGGGACAAAGGCGGAAAATGGCAGGCGAAACCGGAAGACGGGAAAAAGATGTCCTGAGATGCAGGAAACCCGGGCAGCGTGGCCCGGGTTTCTTTGCAAAGAAGACGATTTACAGGTTTTTCACCGCATTGAAACCTTTTTCCAAATCGCCGATGATATCATCAATATGCTCTGTTCCGATCGACAGACGGATGGTATTCGGCCTGATTCCCTGATCGAGCAGTTCTTCCTCAGACAGCTGGGAGTGAGTGGTGGAGGCCGGATGAATCACCAGGCTTTTTACGTCCGCGACGTTGGCCAGGAGAGAGAAGATCTCGAGATGGTCAATGAACGCCCAAGCTTCTTTCTGGCCGCCTTTGATTTCAAACGTAAAGATGGAAGCACCGCCGTTCGGGAAGAAACGCTGATATACTTCATGGTCCGGATGGTCCGGCAGGGAAGGATGGTTCACTTTTTCCACCAGGGGATGGTTCTGCAGGTAATCGACGACTTTTTTCGTGTTCTCCGCATGCCGGTCCAGGCGGAGGGACAGCGTCTCCACGCCCTGCAGCAGCAGGAAGGCGTTGAACGGGGAAATGGAAGCGCCGGTATCCCTAAGCAGGATGGCCCGGATATAGGTCACAAACGCAGCAGGGCCTACGGCATCATAGAAGGAGACACCGTGATAGCTTGGATTCGGCGCCGCGATGTTCGGATACTTCCCGCTGGCTTTCCAGTTGAACTTTCCGGACTCCACGATGATCCCGCCCAGGGTTGTGCCGTGGCCGCCGAGGAATTTTGTCGCGGAATGCACCACGATATCCGCCCCGTGTTCAATCGGACGAATCCAGTAAGGCGTGCCGAACGTGTTGTCGATGACCAGCGGCAGGCCGTGCTTATGAGCAATCTCCGCCACCGCGTCAATATCCGGAATATCACTGTTCGGATTGCCGAGGGTTTCCAGATAGATGGCCCTCGTGTTTTCCCGGATCGCCGCCTCCACTTCCTGCAGGTTGTGGGCATCCACAAAAGTGGTTTCCACGCCGTACTGCGGAAGCGTATGCTCCAGCAGGTTGAAACTTCCTCCGTAGATGGTTTTCTGGGCAACAATGTGCCCGCCGTTCGCAGCCAGCGCTTCAATCGTATAGGTTATGGCCGCCGCGCCGGAAGCTACGGCCAGCGCCGCGCTTCCGCCTTCCAGGGCGGCGACACGCTTTTCCAGCACTTCCTGGGTGGAGTTTGTCAGACGGCCGTAAATGTTCCCGGCATCCGCAAGCCCGAATCGGTCCGCGGCATGCTGGCTGTTCCGGAAAACGTAGGAGGTGGTCTGGTAAATCGGTACGGCCCTGGCGTCGGTTGCCGGATCGGGCTGCTCCTGTCCCACGTGAAGCTGAAGGGTTTCGAATTTATAGTTACTCATTGCTGTAATCTCCTTTTTCTTTCATTTCTTCTGTTTCTGCGCCCCTGCTTCCGGAAAACAAAAACCGGAAGCTTTTGTTTACAAAGCTCCCGGGCAAATGACGGATGGATGGTTCAAACGCTAAGCCGGTTTTATCCGGAGGCGCTGGCAGGAACGATCAAACGCTCCCCCCGTCACGGTCCATGCCCGGGAGAAAAGCATTCGACATCCCATTACGCTTTGGTTGCTTTCCATCCCTCTGAACATGCCCTGCGCCTCCTTTCGTCTGGATTGGCTGAATGATAACACTATTCACCTACTTTGTCAATAGGCATTATTGCATCAGGATTGTTTTTCTCTGCTGCGCCAGTCTTCCAGCGCTGCCTGAATCGCTTCTTCCGCCAGAACGGAGCAATGCATCTTGTAGGCGGGGAGGCCATCCAGCGCTTCAGCGACGGCTTTATTTGTCAGCTTCATGGCTTCAGATACCGGTTTCCCTTTGATCAGCTCCGTCGCCATGGAGCTCGAGGCGATTGCGCTGCCGCAGCCGAAGGTTTCAAACTTGACGTCCTGGATGACGTCATCCTCGATCTTCAGGTACATCTTCATGATATCGCCGCACTTGGCGTTGCCGACCTCTCCGATGCCGTTTGCGTCTTCTATCACGCCGACATTTCTCGGATTCCGGAAATGATCCATCACTTTTTCACTGTATAATGCCATGATCTATCCTCCTCACAGAATATGCTGCTTCTTTCCGCTTTCCAGATCCCGCCAGATGGGGGAAAAGCTTCTCAGGTATGCCACGACTTCCGTGACAGACCGAATGATTTCATCCACATCTTCGTCTGTCAGGTCTTCTCCGATGCTCAGCCGGAGAGAGCCGTGGGCGACATCGTGCACTCTTCCAATGGCCAGCAGCACATGGCTCGGATCCAGGGAGCCGGAGGTGCAGGCGCTGCCGGAGGAGGCTTCGATCCCTTTATCGTCCAGAAGGAGCAGCAGCGATTCCCCCTCAATGCCTTCAAAACAGAAATTCACATTTCCCGGAAGGCGGCGCATTTCGTCGCCGTTCAGCGCGGAATGGGGAATTCCGCTTAACCCCCGGATCAGTTTGTTTCTCTTCTCCGTCAGGGATATGGCGGTTTCCTGCATCCGGCCTGCTGCTTCCTTCAGGGCTGCAGCCATGGCGGCAATTCCGGGCACATTCTCCGTTCCGGCGCGTTTCCCGTTTTCCTGTGCGCCGCCCTCAATCAGGTTGGCCAGGCGGATCCCCTTCCGGGCAAACAAAAAACCGACGCCCTTCGGCCCGTGGAACTTATGGGCCGACGCGGAAAGCAGATCCACCTGATCATCGACAACATGGACGGGGATATGCCCGACGGCCTGCACCGCATCCGTATGAAACAGGACGCCATGCTTTCTGCAGATGCTTCCGATTTCACGGATGGGCTGGATGGTTCCAATCTCGTTGTTGGCATACATGATAGTGACAAGGCAGGTATCCGCCCGGAGCGCCGCTTCGACTTCCTCCGGGCGGACGATGCCGTTTTCATGAACATCCAGCAGGGTAATTTCAAAGCCTTCCTTTTCAAGCTTTTCCAGCGTATGCAGCACCGCATGGTGCTCAAAGGCGGAAGAGACGATATGCATTTTTCCGTTCTTTCGCCCAATGGCTGCGGCAGACAGAATCGCCTGATTATCCGCTTCGCTTCCGCCGGAAGTAAACAGAATTTCCCGGGGATCTGCCCCGATCACTTCCGCAACAGAGCGCCGCGCTTCCTCCAGCGTTTCTTTGGCGCGCTGGCCAATACTGTACAGGCTGGAAGGATTGCCATAGTTTTCACGAATGACTGAAACCATGGTATGTAAAGCCGCCTCGCTCATTCTCGTTGTGGCGGCATTATCCGCATAAATCACAGGTCTGACTCCTTTCACTCAGGGTGAGGACATTTTACACCCATAAACCCACCGTGTCAATAGGTGATAAATGAGACGCCGGATTACCGTCTGATCTCCCGGATCATGCAGTATTCATTCAGCAGCGTGCCGTCCTTCAGGCGGATGGCGTTCGGATGAATGCCGGTGATCCGGAAGCCCATCTTCTCATACAGGGCCCTGGCCCGGTGGTTGCCCTCGATGAACTCCAGCTCCATCTGCAGAAGGTTCGGATTCTCTTCCGCAATGCGGATCATCTCCTGAAACAGCAGCGTTCCGATTCCCTGTCCCCAGTAGTCCTTTAACAGGGCGATCGCTACGCTGGCCCGGTGCCCTTCCTTGATCGATTTTTTCCACGTAATCTGACAATTCCCGGCCACTTTTCCGTCCACCAGGCACACGAGCATCGCCTCGTTATCGGAGGCGTTGATGCGGTCAAAAAACGCTTTCTCACCCTCCGCAGTGTATTTGCCGCATTCCTCGGGATAGCGGAGGATGAACTCCGTTTCTCCGGCGGAGATGTACAGATAATCCAGCGTTCCCTGGATGTCCTCATCCTTCGGGCTGCGAATCAGGGCTTTCCGGCCGTCCTTCATGGTATATTCAAACTCATTGATGATCATTGGAATAACCTCCTTAATTGCCTGGTTGGGAGTGCTTCATATATCATTGGCTTTTTCCCTTCCTCAGCAGTCCCATTGGTGCTTTTTCATTGCCACACAGCCGTTTTCCTGAAAGGTGACACCTTCAGCCAGCAGACGTTCTCTCTGCTCCGGAAAGTGCGGGGCCAGCCTTCCTGCATGATTCACAACACGATGGCAGGGATAGTTTCCGAAATATGCTGACATACTCAGAATCTTTCCGACAAGACGGGCATTCCGGTCCCTTCCGACCAGGCGCGCAATCTGCCCGTAGGAGGCTACCTTGCCCTCCGGAATCTCTTCAACAACCGACAGAATTTCATATGCCAGATCATCATCCAGGATTCTCTTCATCGTCTGCACCTTCTGCGATTATCCGTATCGGAAGAATGCTTTCAGCGTTTCGACCCTTTTGCCTTTGCAGTCTGTACCTTCAGTGTCCTGAGATATTCTTTTCTTTCGTCCGGGATCCGGTAGCTTTCACACGCTTTCTGGATGGCCTTGTTGTGTGTCCACGGATCGAGCCGGCGGGCCTCAAGAAAGGATATCGCCGAATCCCATTGTTTGACCAGCGCTTCGGCGAACAACCAGGCGGTCATTATGTTGACATAGTATTCATCCGAGCGAAGATCCGCCGGCAGACTGAGATACTCCGGCTTAAAATCCTCATCCAGATAGTTGGCCATCAAAACCCTCATTCCGCACCGGCGTGTATAGGGGGCGGGAGAAGAAATCCATGCCTGTACCCTGGGGATCAGTTCGGTACGGTGCTTTCGGAAACAGGCAGGATTGACAGCGTCATTCACCGCCCAGTTATCAATATAGGGCATAAACTGCTCCAGCGCCGATACACAGGCCTCATAATCCCTGATCTGATTGATTAGTGCTACATGCAGGCAGTTTTCCTCATGCCAGGCATGGGGAAGCGTGGACAGAAAGACCGGGACGACAGGATCATCCCTGATCTGCCTGATGATGCTCCTGTATTCCGGGGAACGGATGCCGATGATCTTTTCCCGGGGAACGGTTGGAATCAGCTTTGCCGAGAAATCGGCATATGCTGTGTCCTGGTGCTGAAACAGGATCTGCTGCAGGTCATTCAGCGTCATGATGATGATCCCTCCCGATTTGATTCGCCATAAACAGTATCTGACGGCTTGGAAACGATTATACGATGAAAAATTTGCCTTGTCGAGCATTTCCGGAATCAGGAAGAAAGGGGTGCAGGCAGTCTGCCTGCACCCCCTGAATTTCTTTGTTTCCAGGGTACTTTCTGTTATTGTATTCCCTCCAGCGCGAAGCCGTTCACATACAGGGTGTAGCCGTTTCCGATGACGCCGGTCACAGCGCCTTCAAAAGAGGTAATGTAGGTATCTGCCGTCAGTGTCCAGGTGCTGGAGCTATCCAGGACCACGTTGACTGTGCCGACTTCAGTGGAGATCACGGTGCCCTTCGCGTTTTCGATTTTCCCGCTGAACGTCCCTTCGAAAGACGATCCGTTGGTTAAGGACAGCGTCAGGGTGGAGTTGTTGCCCACCAGGATGGTTCCGGCCAGCGCCTGGTTGTCCGCCACCAGATCCGCGATATTGGAGGCGCCGCTCCAGCCGTCATCGCAGACGGACAGGAGGATATCGCTGTCTTCATTCACCAGATTCACACCGGACAGGGTAATCACCGCGTGGGTATTCGTCACATGGAACATGTGACCGCTCAGGCTGGTCAGGCTGCCGCCGGTCATCGTGAAGGACGAAGTGCCGCTGTCAGCATCGCCGGACATGGACTGGTAGATCATGATCGTATCATGGAAGGTGGCGTTGCCGTTGCACTGCGTGTTGTTGGCAACCAATTCGCAGTTCTCCAGGGTGATGGAGTTCATGCCTTCAATGCAGACGCCTTCGGACAGGTTGGACACCAGGGCGGCGTTCTTCACGGTGATATCCGCTGTGGAATAAATCGCCGGGGATCCGAGCCCGTTGGTGGTATAGGTGCCGCCATCCACCACGACGGTTCCGCCGCCGCGGTCTGTACGGATTGCCGCGGAGGATCTGCCGCTTGTTGTGACAGTCAGGTTGCTGGCGTAAGTGATTCCGCCGCCGGTCGTCATGATGCCGCCGGAACCGTCCCCGGTGGTCGTGATGGTTGTGTCTGAGATCACAACGGTCGTCCCGTCACCGGCAGCACCGTTATGGCCGCCGTTTCCGCCGTAGGAGAACACGCCGTTTGCTCCGGAAGCAGAAGTCTCAATCGTGCCGCCTGTAATCGTGGCTGTCGATCCGCCCATGACCAGGAGGCCCGCGTTCAGGCCGTAGAAGTTGCAGTTATCCCCGCCGTCGGAATCACCGGTCTTGGTCACCGTGGGATTCGAAATGGTCACCGCATCCGCGGTATTCACAATCAGGGCGCTTTCATCCGCGGTCTCAGAGGAATAAGCCTGGTCTGCCAGCTCTGCAGCTTCAGTGATTTCTGTGGCTGCCGTATACTCAAAAGACGAAGTGCCGCCGCCGGGAGGCGTACCACCGCCAAATCCGCCGCCGGGAGCGCCATCGGGAGGCGTTCCGTCACCGGGAGCACCATCGGGAGGAGTGCCTCCGCCAAACCCGTCAGGGGGTGTTCCATCCGGAGGAGTGCCCATATCACCGGGCGTTCCGCCGGGAGGGGTTCCTTCCGAACCGCCATCCGCCAGCGCCGTTACACTGAACAGCATGGCCAGAGCGAGCGTGATTGCAAGAATCTTTTTCATGATTATAACCTCCTTCATTCATCGGTCATCCATTCATCATCATCGGCCGGGATCTCTCTTCCCGACGTGGTTTATTATTAACAGAAACCTTGAAAAAAGCTTAAAAAACTGAAGATTGACAGAACTTTTTTTCAAGCTATACTTGAATCACAGGGTGTAAGTTCAATCTGAGCTTGCTGGAATTGAAACCCATTTCAGGATATGCTTATCAACGGGAAGGGGGCCGGCAGAGTGAATAGGAATATACTGATCGGGGACCGTATCAGGGCGTCGAGGCTGGCAAAAGGGCTGAGCCAGGAACAGCTGGGGGAGCAGCTGGGAGTTTCTTTCCAGGCGGTCAGCACCTGGGAGCAGAGGAAATGCCTGCCGGATTCGGATCGGCTTCCGGTGCTCGCAAAAGTGCTGGATCTGTCACTGGATTCCCTCTTTGCGGAAGACGAAAAGAACTGGGAACTGAAGCCGGTTAATTTTGATGTCAGCCATATGTTTACCTTTGTGAAAGGCCGGGCACAGATGCTTGGGCTGACACAGACACTGGCTGTGATGGAACTGCTGCGCCCGGCGCACGGAGACCAGAAGCGGCGGTCGAAATACGGCTTTGAGTGCTCCTATATGGCTCACCCGCTGACCATGGCCTGCCATGCACTGGCAATGGGCCTGAAGGATGACGATGTACTCGCTGCCGCACTGGCGCACGACATGGTGGAGGACGCACAGATGAAGCTATCTGAACTGCCTGTCAATTCCCGGGTTCAGGAAGCAGTTCGGCTGGTTTCCAAGAATATGTACGATCCGAATGAAGCGGACTGGGAAGAGCAGTACTTTGCCAACATCCGGAAGAATCCCCTGGCCTGTATGGTGAAATGCCTGGACCGGACAAACAATCTGGCGGGAATGGCGGATGCTTTTTCCCGGAAGTGGATGATACGGTATACGGCGGAGACGGACCGGTATTATCCGCCACTGCTGGATGTGATTAAGAAGGCGCCGGAATGGAACGACGCATGGTGGCTGCTGCGATATCAGATGATAACCATGACGGAGACATTCAAACGCCTGCTGTGAGGAACGCCGGCAGCTTTTTCATGCAGGCTTTCGAGTCATTGATGAATCCGTATCTCAGGCAGGACGGCATCAATATCGACATAACCAATATTCTCGTTGTGCCGGTCAATGTACACCGGGACAGTGGCTGACTTCAGCAGTTTCGTTACATCCGTTTTCAGATAACGGCTGTGGTAGATATGTACGACGCCGTTCGGATCTGTCCAGGCTGCTTCGACCATCCTCGGCTGGCCGTACGTCATGTTCACATTACGCTGCGTTACAACGCCCAAAATCTGGGCGTCTACACAGTTGCCGCCTTCATAGGCCCGACGAAGCAGATAACGCCGGCGGATATCCACCGCCAGAAAAACCAGGCCCAGGAGCAGGAAAAGCCCGCCGATGCCGCAGAATACCGCCGTGAAAATGGCAGGATCACTGTTGCCCTTCCACCGGATCCTTCCGAACCTTCCGGATTGGCCAACCACAAGGCCGATCATTGTGAACAGAAAGCCCATTGGGGCGAAAATGAACCCAATGATTCCATATACTGTCCAGACCATCTTTTTGGGCATTTGCCTCACCTCCAGGGAAAAAACGGTTCAACAATAATTATACTCCAAATCCCAAAGATACAAAAGACGGGGCGAGAAATGGGCCTCGCCCCGTACATGCCAGACTGGATCAGCAAAGCTTTATTCCCGGACCGGACGGAGAGAATAACAGGTCATGGATTTGTTCCGGTTCGGACGACGAAATCCGCAATATCCCGGATCACCCGGGCGTCCATTCTGTCAGCCCGGGTATAAACCGCGGCGCCTTCTGTTTTCTGGCCGTTGGTGAAGGCGTGGGTCAGCCCCGGAAAGGAAATCATCTGCCAGTTTTCCTTTTCGCCGAGGGCTTCTTTCCAGAGCCCGAAGTCGACCATGGTTACCTGATAGTCTTCTTCTCCCTGAAGCAGCAGCACAGGCTGGGTGATATTCTCCGCTGCTTTCAGAATGTCGTAGCCGGCCAGCCACTTCCAGTAAGCGGAATAAACGCCGGCGACCGTATCATCTTCGGACAGGGAATCCAGGTCCCGCAATTTGTCCAGCTCGGCAAAAACCGCGTCCTTCTCGGCCTGCTGCTCGGCTGTGATCTCCGGCATCAGGGAATACAGGAAGTCATACTGTTCCCGCATCAGCACATCCAGCGGCCTGGGGGAGGCTGCCATCATGATGAATCCCCGGGCCTTTACCGGTGCGCTTTCCAGTTCCCGCGCCACGGCCGGGATCGCATTTCCTCCGAGGCTGTGGCCCAGCACATAGATGCGGTCCGGATCAATCCTGTCCTGCCGGGCAAGCAGCTGCACGGCATTCACGGCATCCTCAAGGTATTCATCCACCAGGGTAATCTGCTTATTTGTTGCCAGCTCCATGCCATATACATAGGAACGTTTGTCAAAGCGGTAGACCGCAATTCCCCGTTCCGCCAGGCCTTCGGCAAGATCCCGGAAAGGCTTCAGGTTTCCGACTGATTCATCCTTGTCGCTGGCACCGGACCCCTGCAGGAGAACCACCGCCGGGAACGGCCCTTCTCCCCTGGGGACGGCCAGGATTCCCGGCAGCTCCCCGAGCGACGGCACAGGCAGAGCCAGCTCGATGCTGTCAAACAGAACCGATTCGGTTTTTTCCGCCTGGCCGCCGCTGTAGGCGCCGGTCTGCAGGCCCGCAATCGCGCCATCCTGAATAATGAGGATCAGGTCCACCTGCATCACGGAAAATGCACAGGGGATATGGAAGGCCTTCAGGCCTGCCATTTCCCCTTCATAAGCAGGCAAAACGGTTTCCGGCGTGCCGAGCATGGACAGCTGCTTTGCCAGGCCGGCGATTCCGCCCATCTGCCGGAGCGCCGCCTCCATCTGGGCGGAAAACGCCCACACGCCTTCCAGTTTTTCCGGGTGCTCGCCCAGAAACACCGTGATGAATTCATCCGCGTCCGCGGCGGTTTCCATTTTTCGGGCGTTCTGCTCCGCCGAAGCGGCTCCGCAGACGGCCAGCATCATGACGGCCAGCAGGACTGAAATCAGTTTTTTCATTTGATGTTTCCTCCATAAGTTTCTACGCAGAACCCACGGTTGCTGCATTTTGTACAGGTCAGTTTCCGGGCCTTTGGGGTATGCTTCGCAAAGAACATTTCCTTCATGGCCGGACGGAATGTTTCATGGCACTTGGGACAGATGTAGGCCACATTCCGATGGTAATACCGGACGGCCCAGATTCCGTAGGGAATCACCAGAATGACCCAGACCAAGAAAGGCCACCAGATGCCTTTGAAAATCCACAGCAGGATGGCCGCCCATTGCAGGATGCCCAGCGGAATGGCGGGCAGAATCATATTCCTGTGCACGGCGCTCAGTTTCTTTTTTCCTTCCATTACGTTCGCTACGTCCCCGATGGTTTCCAGGGAGAACAACGGATCATGCTTCACGGTTTTTTTCAGTTCCGCCAGCCGGCCCAGTTTTTCCTCCCGTTCGCCGATCTCCCCCTGCAGCAGCTTTTCCTGCTGCTCCAGCAGAACAGAGATGACGCTGCCGGGATCTTCTTCCTTCAGCAGCTGGCCGATGGTGTCCAGCGACAGGCCCGTATCCCTGAGAAAGCAGATGATCTTCATCTTCTTCAGGTCTTCCTCAGAATACAACCTTCTGCCGCCCTCGGTCAGCGAGCTGGGGACCAGGATGCCTTTCTGATCATAAAACTGAACTGTGCGCACGGTGATGCCGCACGCTTTGGCCAGCTCTCCCGTGGTGTACTGTGACATAGCCCCGCCTCCTTTCAGCGCCATCTTACTATATTACGTTACGTCACAAGCAATACATTACGCAAGGGGATTTTTTGTTTTTTCAGAAAAAAGCGCATTTCGGTCTGTTTCCGGACAAGGCTGAGGGCAGGAGCATCCGGAAGAAAACCGGGAACTATTTCCGGGGGACACTGCCGAAACGGGAAACTGTCTGAAACTTTAGCGGTTTAGTAAAATCTGCCAACCGGACAGCGCACGGACGGGCAGGGAGGGATCTCAACGCTGCATAATGCGCATTTTGTGTTGAAAAATATATATTTTCAGCCCGATAAGAACATTTTTTGCGAAAATCAAAAAAGGGTGTTGACAAATCCTCCTGTTTCTGCTTATACTCAGATCGTCCGAAAACGGTTTAGTAAAAAGGAGAAATAACGTGAGCGTAACGATCAGGGACGTGGCCAAATTCTGCGGAGTTTCCGTTTCCACCGTTTCGCGGGTGCTGAACGGTTATACGGACATCAGCGAGGAAACGGCAAATAAGGTTTTCGCAGCCATTAAAAAGCTGGATTATGTGCCAAACAACACGGCCCGCATGCTCACCAGGAAGGATACAAAAATCATCGGCCTGACCATCCCGGATATCAAGGATCCGTTTTTCTCCGAAAACGCTTCCGGAGCGGAAAAGCTGCTGCTGGAAAACGGATACCAGATTTTCTACGGGAACATGGAGCGCAGCGCGGACAAGCTGCTGAACTACCTGCAGCAGGCCCGGCAGATGCGGTTTGACGGCCTCATCATTACGCCTGACGAGTGGACGGAGGAACTGCTGGACACGATCCGCAGGATTTCGATGCCGGTGGTGGCGCTGCGCAGGCGCCCGCCCCAGAGCAGCGGGGTGCCTTTTGTGGACAACGACCATTACAAGGGCGCCATGGAGATGATGACCTATCTGACAGACCTGGGCCACACCCGGATCGCCCACATCGTGCTGCCCACGGGGATCGGCGCGATCCGCCGGGAAGCCTATCGCGATTTCTGCCAGATCCGCAGCATTGAAGCGCGGGATGTGAAGATCGACCTGCCGGCAAACAAACTGGACCAGGCCAGGGAGAACGGCTATCAGGCCATGAAGCGGATTCACGAAACCTGGCCTGACACGACCGCCGTCTTTGCCGGAACGGACCAGCTGGCGATCGGGGCCATGGTCTATCTGCGGGAAAAGGGGCTCAGCGTGCCGGCGGATATCTCGATCGCCGGCGTGAATGACATGGACTATGCATCCCTGCCGTGGTTTGACCTGACGACCATGTCCCTGAACCGGACGGAGATGGGACGCGCAGCGGCGCAAATGCTGCTGGACATCATCGAGGAACGCCGGCCCCATCCGGAAAACCTGCTTCTGGGAACGTCCATAATTGTACGGGGAAGTACAATTAAATATAAAAATGGAGGATAAGGAAATGAAAAAGGTACTCTCGTTCACCCTCTGTCTCGCGCTGCTCTTCGCGCTGTGCCTGCCGGCACACGCTGACGTGGAGCAGAAGAACTCCTTCACCATGTACAGCTGCTACGTGGAAGCGGAAGTGGCCGGCCTGGTGGAACTGTTCACGCAGGAGACCGGAATCGATGTCAAGTATGTCCGCCTCAGCGCCGGCGAAATGCAGGCGCGCGTCGCGGCAGAAAAGGACAATCCTCAGGTCGCCATGATTTTCGGCATGGGCAATGACCTGTCCATGGCCATGGCCGCGGAAGACCTGCTGGATCCGTATGTTCCGGCCAACATTGACCAGATGGACCAGCGGTTTGTTGATCCCGACGGCATGTTTGTTCCGCTGCAGATCATCGTCACCTGCTTCGGCAGCAACGCGGACTGGCTCGCGGAGAAAGGCCTGGAGCCGCCGACCAGCTGGGACGACCTGCTCAAGCCTGAATACCAGGGCGAAATCTGCGTGGCTCATCCGGCAACATCCGGTGCCGCCTACACCGTGCTTTCCCAGACCGTACAGCGCCTGGGAACGGAAGAAGGCTTCAAATACCTGAAGGAACTGAACAAGAATGTCCAGGTCTACACCAAGGCAGGCGCCGCGCCGTTCACCTCCGCGGGCCTGGGCGAAGTCGGCGTGGCCATCGGCTATTCCGACAACGCGCAGACGGTTGTGGACCAGGGCTATCCGCTGGTGGTTTCCTATCCGAAAGAAGGCGCCGGCTACGGTGTTACCGCGGCTGCCATGGTCAAGGGCGGCCCCGCGGATGAACAGGAAGCCGCGCATAAGTTCATTGACTGGCTGATCGGCGAATCCGCCATGACGCTGGCTTACAGCGAGTTCAACCAGTATCCGCTGAACACGACGGTCCATCCGGAACCCAAGATGATCCCGATTGAGGACATTGAGCTGATGAACTTTGACCCGGTGCTGTCCGCCCAGACCAAGAAGGACAACATTGCCACGTTTGAAAACGAGGTCCGCTCTTCCGCGGATGTCAAGTAATCCCTGTTCACCGGAAAGGACAGGCGGGCCCGCCGCGAACCCGAGACGCGCGGCGGGCCCCCTGCCGGCCCTGATCCAAGGAGGTACATATGGATTCTCCCGGAAAAGCCAGGAAGAAACAGCAGAAAAGTGAAAAAAGAAAAGAGTTTCTCATGCTCATCAGGCAGCCGGGCCTGCTTTTTGCCATCATTTTTGTCTTCGCGGTACTGATCCTCTTCTGCATCTATCCCATCGTCCGCCTGTTCATCTCCTGCCTGACGGACAAGAGCGGACAGCTGAACCTGGACAACATCAATTATGTCTTTACGAAAACAGACTTTTTCCAGGCGTTCTGGAACAGCATCAAGCTGGGGCTTTTCGTGGGCCTGATGGCGACGATCGTCGGCTATCTTTACGCCTTTGCCATCACGCGGACCAAGCTGCCCGGGAAGAAGTTTTTCAATATTATGGCGATCCTGCCGATTCTTTCGCCGCCCTTTGTCATCTCCCTGGCGGTGATGCTCCTGTTCGGACGGAGCGGGCTGATCACCAAAAACCTGCTGCATATCCGCGGCAACAACATCTACGGCTTCACCTGGCTTTCGATCGTTCAGATTCTGTCGCTTTTCCCGCTTGCCTACCTGAACCTCAAGGGCATGCTGGAGACGCTGGACAGTTCGGTCGAGAATGCCAGCCGCACCCTGGGCGCCAGCCGGCTCAAGGTTTTCCTGACGGTGACGTTGCCGCTTTCCCTGCCGGGCTTCCTCAGCTCCTTCCTGATTATCTTTGCCAAGTCCCTCTGCGACTTCGGCAATCCGCAGGTGCTGGCCGGCGATTACAACGTGCTTTCCGTTTCGGCCTACCTGCAGATTGTGGGCCTGTTCGACCTGAAGACCGGATCGTTCATCGCCCTGTCGATCCTTCTGCCCTGCATGCTGGCTTACCTGATCCAGAACTACTGGGTTTCCAAGCGCTCCTTTATCACGGTGACGGGCAAAGCCACCGGCACGGTGGAGTTGATCAGAGAGAAAAAGATCGTCATCCCGCTGTTCGTCATCCTCCTGCTGCTGACGCTCTTTACCATCCTGATGTACGGAACGGTCGTCTATGTCTCCTTTGTCAAGACCTGGGGCGTCAACTGGTCCATGACGTTGGACAGCTACCAGTTCATCCTCAAGCGCGGCGAGCGGGCGATCAAGGATACCCTGCTGCTGTCTTCCATCGCAACGCCGTGCACAGCCCTGCTGGGCATGCTGATTGCTTTCCTGCTGGTGCGCAAGAACTTCTTCGGCAAGCGCCTGATGTCCGCCGCCTCGATTCTTCCGTTTGCCGTTCCGGGCATCGCCCTGGGCATCGGCTACGTCGTGGCGTTCAACACCAAGCCGATTCAGCTGACCGGCACGGCGCTGATCATTATCGTCGCCATGGTCTTCCGAACGCTGTCCATCGGGGTGGAAACCGGGTCCAACAGCCTGCGGCAGGTGGACCCGAGTATCGAGGAGGCGGCGATCAACCTCGGCGCGGGAAACGCCAGAACATTCTTCACCATCTCCCTGCCGATCATGAAATCCGCGCTGTTCTCGGGGCTGCTCAATTCGTTCATCCGTTCCATGACGAGCGTCAGCGCGGTCATCTTCCTGGTCTCGGTCAACTGGAACCTGCTGACCGTCAATATTCTGTCGGAAATTGAATCCAACCGGCTGGGCGCGGCCAGCGCCTACTGCGTCGCCCTGATGGTGATGGTGGTCCTTGCCGTCGGCGTCCTGGAATTTATCGTGAACGGGCTCTTCGCCCGGAGGAGAAGATCATATGAATAATGAAGCGGTCGGTGTAGAGATCAGGGACCTGGTGAAGACTTTTCCCGCGTTTGATGACAAGAAGGGGGAAGTCTACGCGGCCAACCATGTGACGCTGTCGGTCCAGCCGGGCGAGCTGGTGACCCTGCTGGGGCCTTCCGGCTGCGGCAAGACGACGCTGCTGCGCATGGTCGCCGGGTTCCTGATGCCCACCTCCGGGGAAATCTTTATCGGCAACCGTGAGGTCAGCAAAATCCCGCCGAACAAGCGCAATGTCGGCATGATGTT
This sequence comes from Clostridia bacterium, assembly GCA_017404985.1. Lineage (GTDB taxonomy): Bacteria > Bacillota > Clostridia > Christensenellales > Aristaeellaceae > Aristaeella. The sequence goes on from JAFRBK010000042.1 coordinate 30,413, forward strand.
CCAGAGCTATGCTCTTTTTCCGCATATGACGGTGTATGACAACGTTGCTTACGGCCTGAAGCTCAAGCATATGGGCAAAACGGAGATCCGGGAGCGCGTGAAGGGCATCCTCCAGCTCATGCAGATCGAGAACTATGCCAGCCGTTTTCCGAACGAGATCTCCGGCGGCCAGCAGCAGCGTGTTGCCCTGGCCCGCGCCGTGATTACCGAGCCGAATGTGCTGCTCTTTGACGAGCCGCTCTCAAACCTGGACGCGAAGCTGCGGGAATACATGCGGGAGGAACTCCGCAAGATTCAGAAGCGGGTAGGCATTACCAGCCTTTATGTGACGCACGATCAGTCCGAGGCCATGGCGATCTCCGACAAGGTCATCATCATGCGCAGCGGAAAGATCGAGCAGGCCGGCACCGCGATGGAAATCTATGCGCGGCCGAAAAACCAGTTTGTCGCCGGATTCATCGGCAAGGCGAACTTTGTCCGGCCGGACAGCGTCCTTTCCCTTTCCGGGGGCAAGGCGGAGGTTGAGCTCCTGGGCAGGCGCATGACCATCGACGCTTCGGAGGAATGCAGGAACGGCGAACCCTGTGTCGTCATGATCCGCCCGGAGGATATCAAGATCAGCCCGGAAGGGAAGTTTAAGGCCCGGATTATTTCGAAGGCCTATTTCGGCCAGTATATCCGGCATTTCCTGGATATCGCCGGCCAGGAGATCGAACAGATGGACTTTACCCAGAGCAATGCCGCCCTGCAGGTCGGCGACGAGATTGCCGTGAACCTGGTGACTGATTCGCTCCGCCTGCTTCCCCTGGACGACACGGAAGAAACCTGAGAGGAAAAAGATATGGATCAACTGTATGCGGATATCCTGAGCCTGGCGGAGAACGCGGCGCGCAAGGCCGGCATCTTCATCCGGGAAGCGCGGAAAACAGGCCTGCACGTGGATGCCAAGTCACGGATCGACTTTGTCTCGGACAAGGACCTGATGTCGGAGAACATGATCCGGGAAATGATCCGGGAGAAGTATCCGGACCATCTCTTCTTTGGCGAAGAATCGGTTTACGGCCTTTCTCCGGAGGAGGAGGCAGCACGCATCGAGGCCTTCCGGGAGGAGGATTTTGTCTGGGTTGTGGATCCGATTGACGGAACGGTCAATTATATCCGGGATTATCCCCAGTACGCCATTTCCATCGGCGTGGTCCATCACCGCCGGATCATCGCCGGCGTGATTTACGACCCCTTCCGGGACGAGCTCTTCTCCGCGCTGGAAGGGAAGGGCGCTTTCCTGAACGGCGCACCGATCCGTGTTTCCGCGGCGAAGGAAGCGGGAGACGCGATTGTCAATACCAGCATGCCGATGAACAACATGACCACCCGTGCGGACATGGTTTCCCGGATTCCGCCGGTGTCCGAATCCTTCCAGTCCATGCGGATCTGGAACTGCGCGGCGATCAGCCTGGCGTCCGTTGCCTGCGGCCGGTCCGACGCGGATTATGAAGCCGGCATCCACCTGTGGGATATGGCGGCCGGGATTGTCCTGGTCCGGGAGGCGGGCGGCGAGGTCACGCAGATGAACGGCCTTCCCTGCGCACTGACCCAGACAAACGTCCTCGCCACCAACGGCAGTATTCATGCGGCGGCGGTCAGTGCGCTGAATACAAAATAAAGGATAAGGGTGGAAACGATGCAGCTAAGCGCAAAAACGCTCCGGCAGGGAAAATGGCATATGCGGAAAAAGATGATCCGGCAGCATTGGCCGCTGTACCTGTTTCTGCTGCCGACGGTTGTTTATTTCCTGCTTTTCCGCTTTTATCCGCTTTACGGCCTCCAGCTGGCCTTCAAAAACTACCGGGTCGTGGACGGCATTGCAGGCAGCCCCTGGGTCGGGCTGGACAACTTCCGGCGCTTTTTCTCCACGGCGGATTTCGGAAAGCTGATGTGGAACACTCTGGGCGTTTCCGTATTTACCCTGATCTTCACGTTCCCGCTCCCGATCATCCTTGCGCTGCTGCTGAACCAGCTGCCTTCCCTGAGATACAAAAAGCTTGTCCAGACGACCGTTTACGCGCCCCACTTCATCTCTACCGTGGTCATGGTGGGCATGATTTTTCTGTTTACCTCGCCGTCCTCCGGCCTGATCAACAAGATCATCGAGGGCTTCGGCGGCAAGGCGATCCATTTTACAGCGGAACCCGGCTGGTTTGTGCCGATGTACGTGATTTCCGAGATCTGGCAGTCCACCGGATGGGGGAGCATCCTCTATCTGGCCGCGCTGGCCGGCGTCAGCCCGGAGCTGCATGAGGCGGCGCTGGTGGACGGCGCCAACAAGTTCCAGCGGGTCTGGCATATCGATATCCCGGGCATCCTGCCGACGATCGTGATCATGATGATTCTCAACGCGGGCAAGATCATGAACGTTGGTTTCGAAAAAGCCTACCTGATGCAAACCTCCCTGAATATCCGCGCCAGCGAAATCATCGCGACCTATGTCTACAAGCGCGGCGTGCTCAAGTCACAGATCAGCTTTGCCACGGCGGTGGGCCTGTTCGAATCGGTCGTGAACATGATCCTGGTGCTTATCGTGAACTGGATCTCCCGCAGCGTGACCGATTCATCGCTGTTCTGAGGGGGGTGAAGAGATGAAAAGACCGCGCAACGGCATTGCCCTGAGCAGGGCGGACAAGGCCTTCGACGTCCTGGACTATATCCTGCTGACCATCGCGTTCCTGCTGGTGGCCTATCCGCTGTATTTCGTCGTCATCGCCTCCGTTTCCGATCCGATTGCCGTGTACGAAGGCCGGGTGATCATCTGGCCCATCAAGCCGACCCTGGAAGGCTATGCCCGTATTTTCAGCTATGAAAGCCTGTTCATCGGCTACAAGAACACCCTTCTGTATACCCTGATCGGCACTGCCATCAATGTGGTGATGACCATTACCGCAGGGTATGCCCTCAGCCGGAAGGAACTGGTCGGCCGGAATGTGATGATGATGGGCGTCATGTTCACGATGATTTTCTCCGGTGGCATGATTCCGAACTACCTGCTGGTGCGCAGCCTCGGCCTGTACAACACGATGTGGGCCCTGATCCTGCCGGGCGCCGTGAGCACCTGGAACCTGATCGTCTGCCGGACTTTCTTCCAGCAGACGATCCCGGACGAACTCCGGGAGGCGGCGGAGCTGGATGGCTGCGGGGACACGGGGTTTTTCCTGCGGGTGGTGCTTCCCCTGAGCTCCTCCATCATCGCGGTCATGGTGCTGTTCTATGCCGTATCCCACTGGAACAGCTATTACAACGCCCTGATCTATCTTTCCAGCACATCCAAGTATCCCCTGCAGCTGGTGCTGCGCAACATCCTCATCGTCAACACCCTGGACGATATGGTCAACGACGTGGCGACACAGGCGGCCCAGCAGCGCATGGGCGACCTGATCAAGTACGGCATGATCATCGTCTCCTCCCTGCCGCTCCTGGTCCTCTATCCTTTCCTGCAGAAGTATTTCGTGCAGGGGGTCATGATCGGGGCGATCAAGGGCTGAATTTACAAGGACCGGAAGTCCTTGCAGATATTATATTTTTGAGGAGGAAGAACTATGAAGAAGCTCGTTTCCCTGCTCCTGGCGCTGGCCCTGATGATGTCCTGCGCCGCCGTCCTCGCCGAGGATTATTACCCGGCGGAGAAGGTCTCCTACAATGTCTGGATCCGCATGCGCCCGATGAACGGCAACGCGGACGACATGGAAATCTTCAAAATTATGGAGGAAAAGACCAATGTCCACCTGAACTTCGAACAGATTCCCCAGGCGGACTGGGAGGAAAAAGTCCTGCTGACCCTGAATGGCGGCGTGGACCTGCCGGATGCCCTGTATTCCGGCTATTCCCTGACTTCCACCCAGCTGCTTCAGTTCGGCGGCCAGGGACTGCTTCTGCCCCTGAACGACCTGATTGAGCAGTACATGCCCAACTTCAAGGCCAAGCTGGAAGCCCATCCCGAAGTGAAAGCTGCGATCACGGCCCCCGACGGAAACATCTACTCCCTGCCGTTCTGCCGCTTTGACGGCCTGACCGGCCAGATCCCCAGCAATATGTTCATCAACAAAGTATGGCTGGATAAGCTGGGCCTGCAGGTTCCCACCACAATTGACGAGCTGGAAGCCGTCCTCACCGCGTTCAAGGAGAACGACTGCAACGGCAACGGCGACCCGAACGATGAGATCCCCATGACCTTCAAGAATGAAGGATCTCAGCGCGACCTGGGCGGCCTGTTCGGCATGTTCGGCTATGCCGACAACCTCTACGGCGGCCAGCACCACTTCTGCGTGGATGACGGCAAGGTCATTCTGACCCCCGCCACCGAAGGATACAAGAAAGCCTGCGCCTACCTGCATGAGCATTTCTTTGCCAAGGGCCTGATCGACCAGGAAGGCTTCACCATGGACAAGGCGACCTACAACGCCCAGAACCAGGGTGAGGTTGCCAACATCGGCGCCTACTTCTCCTGGAACATCTTCGACCTGGGCTCCGCCCACATGGATGAGTATGTAGCCATGGCGCCGCTGCTCGGACCTGACGGAACCACCAGCTGGGGCTATGTGACCTCTTCCGGCATCGAGACCGTGGGCCTTGTGCTGACCAAGGACTGCAAAGACCCGGTCAACCTGATCAAATGGGCTGACCTGACCTATGACGACTTCTACGGCATGCAGCTTGAGTACGGCTGCATCGGCACCAATATTGTCGAGCTGCCTGCGGATGACCCGAGCGGCTTCAAGTATGACTATGTGCGTGAATATCCGGACGGCATGACGTATGACGAGTTCCTCTTCGGGAACACCTATCCGGACTCCTGCCTGGCCCTCTTCCGCGACTTCTATGACACGGTTCTGCCGATGCCCGACAGCGCCAAGGCCAAGGACAAGATCAACAACGAAATGTACCTGCCCGTCGCGACCACCAAGTATTATCCGACCCTCCTCTTCAGTGCGGAGGACAACGACCGCATCAATGACATCGGCACCGACATCATCAGCCTGATCGAGGAAAAGCGTGCCGAGTGGCTGGCCCGCGGCGGCGTGGATGAACAGTGGGACGAGTACATCGCCACCCTGGAAGCCATGGGCATGCAGGAATACATCGATATCTACCAGAAGACCTACGACACCGCCTACGGCAAATAAGCCAATTCAGACGCCCCGAGGGGGAAGCGCCCGCTGCCATCACCGGCAGCGGGTCATTTTGACTTTGTAAGCATGAATATGGTATCTTTGCGTTGTGCGGCGCCAAAGGGATGCCGCAGAAACTGAGCGAGGCGTTGATACAGTATGAAAGTCGGCATTGTTTCGGATACTCACGATCTTCTCCGGCCCGAGGTGACAGGCGCGCTTCAGGGATGCGATTATATCCTTCATGGCGGAGACATCAGCAGCCAGCGTATCCTTGACCAGCTGGAACAGATTGCTCCTGTGAAGGCGGTTCGCGGCAATAATGATAAGGACTGGGCGGAACACCTGCCGTTATTCCTGGATTTTGAGCTTGGCGGACTTCATATTTATATGGCCCATAAGAAAAAAGACCTGCCCAAAGATCTGACTTCCTATGATCTGGTGATCTATGGGCATTCTCATCAGTATGCCGAGGTTAGGCAGGAAACTGCCGGCAAGAATCGCACTTTGCTGTTCAACCCCGGAAGCTGCGGGCCTCGCCGGTTTACCCAGCCGATCACCATGGCAATCCTGAGGATTGACCCGGACGGATGGGTGATCGAGCAGGTTCAGATCCCGCACACGTCCCGGGAAAAGGCTCCGAAGGCCGACAGCGGAAGCATTTACAAGCAGATTGAAGTAGTGGTTCGCGATACGGAAAAGGGCCTTTCGGTTGATTTGATCGCTCAAAAGCATAAGCTGGACCCGGCTTTGGTTGAGCAGATCGTCCGACTGTACGTGACCCATCCCGGTGTAACAGTGGATGGCATCATGACAAAGATGGGTTTATTGGGAAAGCTTTAGAAATCGAAGGAACAATACCCGATTGTTGTGCCTGACAATCAACAATACTGTGAAGAAAATCCGGGAGCAGGCCGGGTTTGACCAGATTCGTTGGGCGGATGCAGGGAACTATAGACGGGAAATGATCTTCTGGCTGAACAGGCCATGCTGATTACAGCAATAATACAGCCAGCCTGTTCCGCGGAAAAAGAATCTTGCTTCCGCGTTTCCTTCCGGATACAATGCTTTGATTTCGCAGCGATCAGGCGTCATGTACGCTGCAAACGACAGATAATGATCCTTGCCCATGGAGTGATCCGAAGAAACATATATCTCATCTTCCACTCTCTGAACATTCATACAATGCATCTCATCCGGTTCTTCTGCATCCAGCGCCGGAAGCTGAATCCCACAGCAGGAGATCAATGCGTCTCCTCTGGCAAACAGTACATTCCCACAGACAGGACAGACATAGAACAGGCTTTTCAGCATGTTTGCAGATCTGTTTCTGTTGACAATTGTTTGCCCGCACAGCAGCTCCGGAACAGACACATGCAGTGCCTTGCCGAGCGGCTCCAGCAGGGATACATCCGGGAATCCGCGCCCTGTTTCCCATTTGGAAATTGCTTTATCGCTCACACAGAGCTGATCCGCCAGTTCTGCCTGGGTCATCCGATACTTCTCCCGCAGTGCCCTGATCGTCGCGCCTGTTACGTAATGATCCATTGATCATCACTCCTTTCGGGACCGAGCATAGCAGAAGGTGCTGCCATCTGCAACCTACGCTCCGTAGAGACAGATGGGGAAATCCAATCCCGGAAGCGTTTGCGAAATGCTCCGGAAACGTGGTACAATTTTTGCAGCTGGCGAAGCTGCAAACTGTATTACTGACTGCATCAATGCATTGTATCCATTCGAGAAACGGAGGAAAACACATGGCGGAAATCCGGTTGAGACCGATGGAAAGCAGGGATTACCCTTCGGTGGAAGCTCTCTGGAATGCCTGCGTGAAGGCCGGGGAAGTTCTGTACTATCCGCTGACAGAGAAACGTTTTCTGGAAACCTTCGTCCGGCATGAGGGATGCGAGCCCGGCAATTTGCTGGTTGCCGAAACGGATGGCCGGATTACAGGCATGGTTCACGGCGTGGCGCCCGGAACCTTTCGCCTGTCCCGGCCGGGTCAGGCCTACCTGACCTGCCTCCTGGTGGCTCCGGAAGCCCGGGGACAGGGTGTGGGCTCCGCCCTGCTTCGGACGCTGAAAGCCCGGATGCGGGAAGCCGGCGCGGATACGCTGTATATCTCCAGCCTGAATCCTGTCAGCCTGGCCTGGCGGATTCCCGGCACGCCGGGGCATGACCACAACAATATGCCGGGACTGGATACCGACTGTGCGGGCTGGGGCTTTTTTCTCCACCGGGGATTTCAGGAAAAGTATCGGGAAGCTGCCTTTTACCGGGATCTGGCCGACTACCGCCTGCCGGAAGAAATCCTGATCAGGCAGGACCAGCTGCTCCGGGAAGGGATTCGCACCGGATATTGGCAACCCTCCTGGGGCGATCAATTTGACGGCATGTGTGACCGTGTGGGCAGCGAATACTGGCGGGATGTGCTGGCCACGGAAATCACTGCCTGGAAAACCGGACAACCCAACGCGGATGAGCGCTTCTGGCCGGATGGCCGGCGGCCGGATGGGCCCAGGCCGCTCCTGACAGCGGTTTGCCAGGGGCAGATTGTCGGATTCACCGGCCCCGTGGACCGGCAGGAGAGCGGCCGGGGATGGTTTACCGGCATATGTACGGATCCCCTGTTTGAAAGGCATGGCATTGCTACGGTGCTCTTCAACCTGCTGATGAACGCCTTCGTTCAGGAAGGAGCCGCCTTTACAACGTTGTTTACCGGCCTGACCAGCCATGCCAGAAAGGTATACGAACGGGCAGGACTCCGTCCGATCCGGGAGTTTGCCTTGATGGCACTGCCGCTCAATGAGGAAGAAGAAGGGAGAATCATCAAATGAGCAAAACGATCATGGCTGTCGGTGCCCATACCGGCGACGCCCAGCTGACCTGCGGCATGCTCCTGGCGAAACACGCCATGAACGGCGACCGGGTGGTGATTGTGGATCTGACCGCCGGGGAACGCGGAACGCCGCAGGGATGGACTGTTCAGGACTTCCGCGATTATAACGCGGAATGTGCCGGCAGGTTCGCGGAAAAGCTTGGCGGGGTATCCGTTGTGCTGGATACGCCGGACGGCGAATTGGCTGATACAAAAGAAGAAGAACTCCGCCTGGCATCCCTTATGCGGGAATACCGGACGGATGCGGTGCTGTATCACTGGAAAAACAGCCTGCATAAGGATCACGAGGCTGCGTTCCGGATTACGGAAAACGCGATTTTTTTCGCATCTCTCCCGACATTCGAACATTCCCTGCCTCCCGCCCCGATCCGCCGTTTCATGTGCGCTGAAAACTGGGAGGATGAACCCGGGTTTGTTCCGTATTACTGGTTTGATGTAACCGACTCCTTCCCCCTGTGGAAGGAAGCGATCCGGGAACTGTGGCTGGCGGAGCATTCCCCCAGTTTTCAGTACCTGCGCTATTACGAGGCTTTGAGTATTGTGCGCGGGGCCCGCATCGGCGTGGATCATGCCACCTGTTTCGCTGCGTCATCTCCTACAGCCATGCGGCAGAAGCTGGATCTGCTGTAGCAGGGAATCCACTCAGCGCAACCTCCAGGCTGATCGTTTCTGTATTTTCAGGACTCATTCACCAGTTTCCCGGTCATATGATCAACGGTCAGTTCCAGACACTGTACCCGGGGAAGTGCATTTTGCAGTTCACGCTGAATATATTCATCATCGTCGGTAAACTTCCGGCACAGGTTGGTACCGATCAATCTTGCTTTCTCTTCATCCGTGACCAGCGCAATCCGCCCAAAAACGATCACGCTGTTTACATTCAGAGCCCATTCCCCTGCTTTACGGTATCCGGCATCCCAGACGCAGTAGCTGACCTTATTGCATTTGGCGATGGCATCGATCTTATGTCCTGTCTTTGCGCCATGGAAGTAGATTTTTCCATCTTCCGGATTGTACCAATGATTCAGCGGGATACCATAAGGATATCCATCATCACCAAGCATGGAGAGCACACCGCGCTTTTCCTCCCGCAGGATACGGATGCAATCAGCCTCGCTGATCTGCTGTTTGATTCGCCTCATCTGCCTGAACATCCCTTGCTTCTCAGACGTAACCTGCTCATCATTCATGAATGCAGTTTCAGACATGATCAACACCTCCGAAAAAGTAGGGGGAACAGAAATATTCTACTTCATTATATGCAACTGCGAATCAAATCGCAAGATGAATCAATACGCGCTGAACAGTGATTTCAGTGAGCCCAAACAGGAAAAACATGGCTGCCAGACATTTTGCGTCCTCGCCGGATCATCCGATTTCCCGGCTGCAGCTTTGAATACCGGGAATAATACAGAAAAATGTGATCGGGTATCGAAAAAGGTTGGTTATTGTTACGGCCTGTGTTATACTCCTTGCAGAACAAGAAAAGAAACGGAGACAGCATCCCCTGCAAGGCCCGGCGAAGCGTACGGAAGAAGATAACAGCCCTTTTGCGGAGAGCTTTGAACGATTAATCCAGGAGGCATTGCATGAGAATGTTTGACGGAAAGGTTGCGGTCGTTACCGGCGGAGCCCATGGGATCGGCAAAGCAATTGCGGATGCATTTGTCCGCGAAGGCGCTACGGCCCATATTATCGACAGGCAGCCCGGAAACTGGTTTGTCGGTGATGTGTCGGATAAAGAAGCCCTGGAACGTTTTTCCGGATTGGTTGCGGAGAAAAGCGGGCATGTTGATTATCTGATCAATAATGCCTTACCGATCATGAAGGGAATCGACGAATGCTCCTGGGAGGAGTTTTCCTATGCACTGGGCGTTGGCGTTACAGCTCCCTTCTATCTGACAAAGCTTTTCATGCCGTATTTTGCACCGGATGCGGCTGTAATCAATATTGCTTCTTCCCGTGACCGGATGAGCCAGCCGCAGACGGAAAGCTATACCGCAGCGAAAGGCGGAATTGCCGCTTTGACACATGCCCTGGCAATCAGCCTGGCCGGAAAAGTCAGGGTGAACAGTATTTCCCCAGGCTGGATTGATACAACCGGAAGTGAGATATCAGGTGCAGATGCACTGCAACAACCTGCAGGCAGAGTCGGTAAACCTGAAGATATTGCTGAGATGGCTTTGTTTCTCTGTTCGGAAAAAGCCGGGTTTATCACCGGAGAAAACATCTGCATTGACGGCGGCATGACAAAACTCATGATTTATCATGGAGAGCATGGGTGGGAGTACTTAAGAAACGGAGCGGCGTCAGAAGGCAGCGCTTCCTTACAGGAGGGAAACCATGCTGGAATTCTATGAACCGATTCTGGATTTTTCTGCACCTGAATACCAGAACATCATGGGTATGATCCTCTTCCTCAGGGATCCTGTGAATGGTGAAATCCTCCGTTGCGTTGTGGAAGAGATGAGGGAGCGTTTTCCATACTTTTATGTCAAAGCTACGAACAGAGGAGACGACCTGGTGACCGTGCCGAATGAACTCCCCATGACGGTCCGGAATACCTGGGAGCCGATCCGTCTTCATTCCGAAGCGTCCAACTACCACCTCGCAGCCTGGAAATACGAAGGCCGCCGGCTGGCATTTGAAATCCACCACGCCCTGACCGATGGAACGGGAGTGCTGCCATATATCAAAAGTACAATGTTCCTGTATCTGTCAAAGGTGACCGGCCAAGCCTTTGACCCGGCCGGATTCTGCCTGCCGGGCGATGTGATCCCGGAATCAGAAACAGGGAATCCGTTCAGCAAACTGGATGTCGACAGCGTGAAAGCTCCCCTGTATAAAAAGAAACCGATTCCCGATTTCTTACGGCTGACTGACGCAGCAGACAATGACAAAACGGTATTTTTCATGAAGCTCTCTGAAGCGCAGATCATGAAGTACTGCAGGGACTGTGACAGCACCCCGAATGTACTGATGTCCGTGATGCTGGCCAAAGCAGCGAGGCGCCTGGATCCGGAAAACGAAAAGCCGATTACCGTATTCGTATGCGTTAATCACAAGGCAATGCTGGGGGTCTATAACAATTACCGTATGTTCACGGACGTAGCTTTGCTGGATTTCCCGAAGGAACGGGATCTGGAAGATATCACCAAGGCATGTACAATCGCCCGCGGCCAGCTGATGCTGCAGGCCCAGCCGGAGAATTCCCTCTGGGAAATCAAACAGATGAAGCGAATGCTGCCGCCTCCGTCCCCGGATATTGCGCTGGCAAGTATCTGCGTTTCCTATGTCAACAGCAGAAACTTCGGGCCGCTGGATCCTTATATCGATGAGCTGTATGTCGTGACTTCACTCTCGAAGATCACAGATATCCTTTGTGAGGTTACCTGTATCAACCATCATTTTTTCCTTGCATTCATGCAGCCTTATTCCTCGGGAGAGTACTTCAGGTGTTTCCTGAAGGAACTGGATTCGACAGGAATCAGCTATGAGTTTCTCCGCAGTGAGCCATTGCGCATGTGCGGGATTTGAACTCGTATGAAAGGATGGGGGTATATGCCTCATGCGAGATTTCGAAAAGATGCCGGCATAATGCAGCTATGCAGATTGTGAGAGAATATGAAGAACGGGATTATTGAGGAAGCAACAGCATACATCCGGATGTTGTTTCAGGGAAACAGCGACGGCCACGACTTTGACCATACCATGCGGGTTTACCATACAGCCATGGAAATTGCGGATTCCGAACCCAACTGCAACCGGCAGGTTACAGCCCTGGCAGCGTTACTCCATGACGCGGATGATTACAAACTGTTTGAAACGAAAAACAATGCGAATGCCAGAGCCTTCCTGGAAACACAGCATGTTGATGCAGCAACAGCCGAACAGATCTGTATGGCCATCAACTCGGTGTCCTTCAGCAAGAACAGGGACAGATGCCATGCACTGCTCGAGGGCAAGATCGTTCAGGACGCTGACAGGCTGGATGCTATCGGAGCTATAGGCATTGCAAGGACTTTCGCTTACGGCGGGAAGCATGGCAGAACGCTGGATTCATCCATTGAACATTTTCATGAGAAACTGCTCCTGCTGAAGGATATGATGCATACGGAAAAAGCAAAAGAATTGGCTGAAAGCCGCCACGCATTCATGGAAAAGTTTTTGCAAGAATGGGAAAATGAGCAAATGAACCGTAGATAATCCGAAAAGTAGGACTACATTTTCAAGCCAACCAACTTGGTAAACGATTTGAGCTTTACATGTGCCGGGATTGATAATCCGAGCAGATTGTAGTACTCCTTTACCTGTTTATTCGGCGTTTCCGTGGTA
>JAFRBK010000043.1 GCA_017404985.1 Clostridia bacterium
CCGCATCGGGGTGTATATCCGGTATTACAACCAGACGAAATATGAAAACTACCTCGATTACCACAAGCAGCAGTTTCAGGAAACCATCGCGCTGTGCCCCCGGTGGACGCTGGTGGACTTTTATGTGGACAACGGGGGCGTCGCACCGAAGATGGAGAACGCGCCGGAATGGTGCCGGCTGCTGGATGACTGCTTTGAAGGAAAGGTGAACCTGATCATTACCCAGAAGGTCAAGAATGTGTCCCGCAATCCGGATGATATCGCCCTGGTTGGGCGGCTCCTGGCGGCCCAGGAAAAACCGGTCGGGATCTATTTCATCAACGAGGACCTGTATACCCTGGCTTCCTATTATCAATGGGATCTGAAGGAAACGGAGTTCCTGCCGCCGGGCTGGCAGGTTTTCCCGGAATCCCGCCCGGAATCCCTGCTCCCCGGAGGCCGCGATGCAGAGTGAACTGACGGCGGAACAGCGGAAGGAAAGAATCCGTAAAAGGGTCCGCGCCAAGGTGGATAAGGACCACTACGTCTATTATCCGGAAACGGTGCACATGGACCATTTCAAAAGCGATGAGTACCAGCGGGTGGCGGTTTATGCCCGGGTCTCCACGGATGACGTCCGGCAGACAACTTCCTTTGAACTGCAGCAGGCATATTACGAGGAGTTTGTCCAGCTTCATGAAAAATGGGATCTGGTCAGGATCTATGCGGACGAGGGAATCAGCGGCACCAGCCTCAAGCACCGGGATGCCTTCAATGAGATGCTGGCCGATGCCAGGCGCGGAAAAATCGACCTGATCATTACCAAGAGCGTTTCGCGGTTTGCCCGGAATGTGAAGGATTTCCTGACCGCGGTTCATGAGCTGGCGGAGCACGTGCCGCCCATCGGGGTCTTCTTTGAGTCCGAGAATATCTTCTCCTTGAGGACGGATCGGGCGATGCCGCTGTCCCTGTACGCGACCATGGCGGAAGAGGAAAGCCGGAGCAAGAGCCGCAGCATGGAAATTTCGATCAAAATGCGGCTGGATCATGGGCTGCCGCTGACGCCGAAGCTGCTGGGCTTCAGCCAGAATGAGGAAGGAAAGCTGATTCCGGATCCGGATACGTACCGGACGCCCCGCCTGATGTTCTTCATGTGCCTCTTCGGCTACAGCACCCAGCAGATTGCGGATAAGCTCACCGCCCTGGGCCGGAAGACCTATCTGGGGAATCTGAAATGGTCCGCCTCAGGCGTGGTGGAAACGCTGCGGAACGAACGGTACTGCGGGGATGTGTTCACGCGGAAGACCTTTACCCGGGATGTGCTGAGTCATAAAAGCATCAAAAACCGGGGAGAGCGGGCTCGCAGCCTGTATCGGGACGAGCATGAGGCGATCGTCAGCCGGGATGATTTTCTGGCGGTCCAGATGATTCTGAACAATTCCAAGTATCGGAACAAAGGCTTTCTGCCGGAGCTGGAAGTGATCACGGAAGGCCTGCTCAAGGGATATGTGGTTATTAATCCCCGTTGGGGATCCTTTTCGGAGGAGGATTATGTCCGGGCGTCCTCCTCCGCCTATGAGTTCAATGTCCCGGAGCCGGAACAGGAATTGACGGTCGAAACCAACGATGGTGATTTTGATTATTCCGGCTTTGAGATTGCCCAGATGGAATTCGGCGCGCCCCGGGGCTCTCCTATGCTGACAGTGGCCAACGGGTTTCTGTCCTTCAGCAAGGAGTGCCTGCGGAAAATGCCGGATACGAAGGGGATGCAGCTGCTGGTCCATCCGGAAAAGCAGCTGCTGGCGGTGCGTCCCGCCCCGCCGGAAGATCGGCATGCGGTCAAATGGTCGACGAAAAAAAGCGGGGCGGAAGTGACGCGGTTGATCCCCGCCGCGGCGTTTACCGGCACGCTGTTTTCCCTCTTCGGCTGGGATGCGGACCATAAATACAGGCTTCGGGGAACCCATCTGAAAAATGGCAGCGAGGAAGCGATGTTTTTCTCCGTGCGGGATGCCTCCGTGCTGATCCGGAAGGATCGGCTGAAAACGGAGATACCGGCGGAAGATGAATTACAACCATTGGAAACCAGCGGTCGGCGCGTGGTGGCGGTGCCGGAGCAGGCGGTCCGTTCCTTCGGAAAAAGCTTCTATGAGGAAAAGAGCATGGAGGAGTTGGTCCGCCAGACCCCGGAGGAATGGAAAATCAATCTGGAGGGACGGCTGTGCAGTACCGGAATCCAGCTGAATGTCACCCCGTATGAAACGCTGAAGGCGTTTATTCAGGAAGAACTGGGAGATCTTTTTGGGGAGGATGAGGCAAATGGACAGGCAGGAGGAAGAACCGAAGCAGACGGATGTGACTCTGGACCGCTTTGAGCTCTGCCGCGATGAATTCTTTGCGCATAAACGGCAGCCCGGCCTCACCCTCAGCAACGGGAAAGTCCAGGCCAATACCGCCTGTATCCGGAAGATGAAGGATGTGGATTTTGTTCAGATTCTGATCAACCGGGAAACCCATAAGCTGGCGATCCGGGCCTGCGAAGAGGAGGAGCTGTTCTCCCTTCGCTGGGTCCGGGAAAATAAAGGGATTCGTTATCCGCGGGCCATCACCGGTCGAATTTTCTTCATGAAGGTCTGTGCACTGATGGGCTGGAATCCGGATAACAAAATATGTATGCTGGGGCATTTTTACCGGGCCAATGAAGACGTACTCTTTCTTTTTGATATGGATTACGGAGAGGAGTATCCGCGGGAAGTCCGGGAGGACGGAAAAAAGAAGACCAGCAGGGTGCCCCACTTTGCCCCGTCCCTGGAAAATGTGTTCGGGCCGCTGTACGCGGACCACC
Source organism: Clostridia bacterium (assembly GCA_017404985.1). Classification (GTDB taxonomy): domain Bacteria; phylum Bacillota; class Clostridia; order Christensenellales; family Aristaeellaceae; genus Aristaeella. The sequence continues at coordinate 2,825 of JAFRBK010000043.1, forward strand.
AGAAATCCTTGGGAATTAATCTGTATCAGGGGTTTGCGGTCATGTCTGTCAGGAATGGCGAGCTCCGCTCCCGGGAAAGGGTTTGAATGTGGGCGGTTTTATGAATTCATTGGCATTGTCGGAGGACTTTCATGTACAGGATTCTTCTGGAGGACAAAACGTTCCGTGAACTGAATATCCCGCTTCCTCTTTCCGATCGAAAGGAATTGGAGAAAAAGGTCCGGAAATATGCGCAGCTGCCGCCAATCATAACCTGGAAAGGCTATATCCTGACCGGTTATGAGCTGTATGAATTGTGCCGGAGATGTGGAAGGTCGCCTCTGGTGAAGGAAATGGATTGTCAGCGGAAGCAGGAAGCCGTGGCGTGGCTCTGCCAAAGGCAACTGGCGCGGGAAGACCTGGGCTGGATACCCAGAGCCTGGCTGATCTACCGGCTGTATGAGGCGCTCCGGGAAATCGCCCAGAGGGAAAAAGCGAAGGACGATTTTCAGTACCGACAGTTTTCCCCTTCCCTGTATGCTTCTGATGCGGAAAAGCCTTTGATGGAAAACGTAGATATCCTGAACCGGTTGGGCGCTGATTTCCAGTGCCACCGGGAAACCATCCGGCGGTATGTGCGTTTTGGCCGCCAGCTGGATTGTCTGGAGGAAAAGTTCCCCGGAACTCGGTCCAGAATTCTGTCCGGAAAACTGGATGTTTCCATGGCGTGCATGTATTCGATTCTGAAAATGCCGGAGGATGATTTGAAAAAGATGCTGGAGGATGCGCATTGTACGCGCCTCGTCCCCGCACTGCCGGCATCTGTCCCGGCTTCCGGGAAAAAAGAAGCCGGATCTGAATCAGAAAATAATGAAGCGAAGCCGAAGGTGGTTTTCCGGCTGGAAACCGGGATCAAACAGATGCCGGAATATGATCCGGACGCGGAGCTGAATGGCCTCGCGTATACGATTGGTTCATGGGTGAAGGCCATTCTCCGGACGGCGATCCGGGCAGATTTGAATCAGGCGACGCCCGAGGGAAAGCAGCGCCTGGCCAAAGCGCTGCAGGAACTGGCCGCCAGGGTGCAGTATCTGAGCAGGAAACTGGAAGGAAACGAAAATGATTGATCTCGATAATTTGACGGAGCAACAGCGCGCCTGTGTTCCGAATGTCCATTTTGAGCTGATTCCGATCCGGAACCTGGTGTCCAACCAGGATTACCAGCGGGACCTGAAGGAAGGGCATATCGTGAACACGGCCAGAGATTTTGACGTATACCAGATCAGGCCGGTGAAGGTCAGCCAGCGGGACGGCATCAACTATGTGTTCGACGGCCAGCATACTATTGAGATCGTGGCCGCGAAATCCGGTTCCCGGGACACGCCGGTCTGGTGTATGATTTATGACGATCTGGAGTATAAAGAGGAAGCCCATGTTTTCGCCGAGCAGCAGAAGCATCTCAAAGCGCTGTCTCCCTTTGAGGTTTTCAAAGCCCATGTGGAAGCAGGGGAAAACAAGCAGGTCATGATCAACCATCTGGTCACGACGGTCTATAAGCTGGAAGTATCCGGCACCTTTAAACCGGGTTCAATCTGCGCCGTCGGGGCGCTGGAATTCATCTACGACCGCTATGGTTTTGAGACGCTGGATCGGACGCTGCGCCTGGTGCTCGGCACCTGGGAAGGTGAAAAAATGTCCCTGACCTCCGGCATCCTGAAGGGCATCGCCCAGATGATTGCCGCTTACGGCGAAAACCTGAATGAAACCGTCTTCAAAGACCACCTCGGCCGGGTCTCCGTCAAAGCCCTTTCCCGTACTGCCAAAGACCGCCATCCGGGAACAGTTGGCTACGCCGAAGCCATGGTCCTGGCCTACAACAAGCAGAACAAACGCCGCCTCTCCCTCCAGAAGCTTCACTGGAGCAACGGAAAAAAGCGGGGTGAAGCCCCGCCCGATTTCGAAAATGACTGAAACAGTGTTTATTATGCAATCCTGATTTCATCCAGGCTGAAGCGAAGGGCTTCGTCCAGGGAATCAGAGTCTTCCGGCATTTCAATCCACGGATGGTCTTTCGGATCGTATTCCGGCGTTTTCGGTTCCTCTGGCATGGCGGATCCCTTCTTTCAGATTTTTTCCATATCTGGCATTCCTTCCTGTGAAAGGATACCCGATATAGGGGTGAAC
>JAFRBK010000044.1 GCA_017404985.1 Clostridia bacterium
CTTCTCCTGGAACGGCGCCCAGTTCAGCTTTTCCCGCCTCGCGTTCCGGCTGTCGATCACCGGCACGTCCAGCACAAGCTCTTCACCGTCCTTCATCCGCTCATAGATCCCGCGCAGCATCTTCTCCGGTTCCGCCGTCATATCCAGCCCGGAACAAGGGGACGGTCCTTTTTGTTCCACACCGGTGGAACATAAAAAGGCCGTCCCCGCCGTTCCGTCCGTCACTTCCTCATACGCCGTTCCGGCCGTTGCAAATATATGCCCGCACTCCGCACAGGCGGAGATCCGCTGCCCCGCGGCCATAAAGCGGTATTCCAGCCGGTCCGACTCGCAGATCGGGCACCGTTGCACCAATTGTTCCTCTTGTTCTGTCATGCTTCTCCCGTTTCCCCTGTTTTCTGCCCCGTCAAGCTGCCCAGCAGGAAGAATCCGGCCAGGATGCTCCCGGCAAAGATGCGGTAGGTATACAGCGTATGCACCGCGGAATGGTTCTGCGTGAAAAAGAACCACGCCAGCGGCAGCACCATCACGAACAGGTACCACCCGTCAGGCGCCTTCCAGCTCAGCCGTGCGTCCGTCTTTTTCTTCCGGATCATCAGCCATGCCGCCGTACCCGCAATGGCAGCCGCCAGGAAAGCCATGGCCGGCTTCCCGATGGCTTTGATGTTCGCAATCACCACGTCCGGATACCGTACCGGGTTCCCGTCCACCGCGCCGGAGGACCGGACCATCACTTCGTCCAGCGCGTTCTGGATCACGTTTTCCCCGGTCAGCAGGGTCGCCAGCGCCCATTTTCCGAACCACATCACCCCGTAGCCAATCCCCCAGGCAATGCAGGCCGTGAGTACCCGCGTCCACGGCATCCGTCCATCCGCTTTTCTTTCCAGGGCCAGATAAACCACCAGCGGAATCGTCAGGGTCACCAGCGGGCACGTCAGCAGGTCAAAGAAAGCGACACAGATCCCGCTCCCCAGGAAAATATAACTCCAGGCGTTTTTCCGCGTGTTTTTGTCCGCATAGAGCAGCAGAAGTGTCGCCCCCAGCGCGATATACCAGGTGTTCTGGTATTGCATGCAAAGCGCGATCGTAATCGGCGCCATCACCAGCACAGCCACGAGGAAAGCAAACGCGTAGTATGCACTCAGCTGTTTCCGGATCATCATCAGGCACCAGAACAGCAGGAGCCCCTGCAGCATCATGCTGATGACCCGGATCTCTCCGATGTTGAACAGAAGCAGCAGCGGCTTCAGAAAAACCAGGTACCCGTTCCAGTATCGCAGGTTTTTGTTGATTTCCCCCTGGGAATAGTCCCCCTCCGCCGCGGCCCGCACCAGGTCCACCTGGCTGAAGATGCCGCCCTTCGGATGGGCCAGCAGCGGGTTCAGCATCGCCTTTTCGGTCAGGCTCATCCCAGCCGGTTCCGTAATGGCGGCCTTGATCATCGCCGCGTCGGTAAACTGGTCCGATTTGGTAATGGCGTTCTTCCCGCCCCAGGAAGGGTAGTCTCCCTCCGCCTCCAGCATATCAACGGATGCCAGCACGTTGGCTTTCATCCGCCCTGTGGGCAGCAAATAGGCCGCCATCATCAGCAAAAACCCGAGAATAACAGCCCCGATCAGTATTCCTCCGTGAATCAGGAGGCTCTTTCCCTTGGAAATCGGTTTCGTCTTCATAACAATGAATCCCTGTTCAGATATTCCTTAATTTGCTGGTCCATGATCGGGCGGACATCCTGTCCCTTCGCCCATACTTTGGACCATTCCACCGTCTTCGCGATCGCCGTCTCCAGGTCCCACCGCGGCGTCCATCCAAAGGTTCCCTTCAGCTTGGCGCAGTCCAGCTTTAGGAAGTTCGCCTCGTGCGGCCCGCCGTCGCTCCGATTCACCCACTTCATCCCTTCGCCCCAGTGTTTTACGAACAGGTCCACCAGCGCCCCGGTCTGGAAGCAGTCCCGGTCATCCGGCCCCACGTTGTACCATCCGGCCAGCTCCGGCTTTTCCGCCTGCGCCGCGGCGATCATCAGGTACACCGTCACCGGCTCCAGCACATGCTGGTACGGCCGCGTGGAGTATGGGTTCCGGACGATGATGTCCTCTCCCTTCATCGCCGCCCGCACGCAGTCGGGAATGATCCGGTCGTGGGCGAAATCCCCGCCGCCGATCACGTTCCCGGCCCGGGCGGTGGATACCGCCGGCCCGCCCTCGGCAAAGAAGCTCCGCTGGTAGCTGTGGGTCACCAGCTCCGAGCAGCTCTTGGAATTGGAATAGGGATCAAACCCGTCCAGCTCCTCGTTCTCCCGGTATCCCCATACCCATTCTTTGTTCAGGTATACCTTGTCCGTCGTCACGTTCAGCACGGATTTCACGCCGGGTGTCTGCCGCACGGCTTCCAGCACGTTCACCGTGCCCATCACGTTCGTGGCATAGGTCCCGACGGGATCCCTGTAGCTGTCCCGCACGATGGGCTGCGCCGCCATGTGGATCACGATCTCCGGCTGGTGTTCCGCGAACACCGCCAGCAAATGCGATAAATCCCGCACGTCGCCCTGGATGTGGGTGATCTGTTCCTTCACCCCGCACAGGTCGAACAGCCGCTCCTCCGTCTTGCTGCAGCTGGAATATCCGATTACCTGCGCTCCGGCATTCACCAGCACCGTGCTCATCCAGCTGCCCTTGAACCCGGTGTGCCCGGTCAGCAGCACTTTTTTTCCTTTATAAAAGCTCAGATAAGAGCCCAGATCAAACCCGCTCAAGCTCATTTTCCTCCAAACACACGCTTGCATACCGCCGTCTCGGCGAAATCGTTCAGGTCCTCCGGAATGCCCATCCCGAAAACCTGCTCGTGCACCTTCCCCACATTCCGGAACACAATCTTCTTCCCTTCCCCGATCATCTCGTTGTATACCGGGGCCAGATAGAACTCGTTGTTCGTCCGGATGTTTTTGGCAATCATCTGTTTCGCCGCCTGCACGTAGTCGCTCCCCCGCCGGAAGTTGTAGATCCCGACCGTCGCCTCGTTTGAAATCAGCTCCTTCTCCCGCACCAGGGTCACATATCCGTCCTGATCGTATTGAATATAGCTGCAGTTCGGCGCCTTGCTCGGCAGGGTCATAATCAGCCCGTCGCTGTCCCCCATCGCCGCCAGGTAAGCATTGATGTCCGTGTCCACGTATTGGTCGCTGTTCGCAATCATCAGCGGGTCGTCATTGTCGATCCATTCCTCCGCCAGCAGCACGGTGCACGCCGCGCCCTCGGTCACATGGTCAACGGAAACAATCTCGCATCCGGGAGCAATCTCCTCCAGCTTTTCCGCCAGCGCGTATTCCTCCAGGTGCTCCTTCAGGCAAAGGAAGATGAACCGGTGTTCTGTCTCCGGCGTCACGTCCCTTACCACATATTCCACCATCGGGTGCCCGTGGATGGGAATCAGCGGTTTCGGCAGCGTATATCCCGCCTTTGCGAACCGGCTCCCCCGCCCCGCCATGGGAATCACAATGTTCAGCATCTTATTCCTCCCAAACCTTCCAGGGTGCCTTCCCGTTCTTCAGCATCTTGTCCAGCAGGTCTTTTTCCCGCATGCTGTCCATGCATTGCCAGTATCCCCGGTGCATGTAGCTCATCAGCTGGTGTTCCGCCGCCAGCTTCTCCATCGGCTGCCATTCGAACACTGTCTGGTCCCCTTCAATATAATCGAAGATTTCCGGGTTCAGCACCATGTAGCCTGCGTTGATCGCCGCCCCGTCCGAGCGTTTCTTCTCCCGGAAGGATTTCACGGCGTTGTCGCTGTCGATGTCCAGCACGCCCTTCGCCTGGTCCTGGATCACGGCGGTCAGCGTCGCGATTTTACCGTGCTCTTTGTGAAAGGCGATCAGCTTGTTGATGTCCACGTCGCAAACCCCGTCCCCGTAGGTCATCAGGAAGGATTCCTCCCCGACATAGGGCTGAATCCGCTTGATCCGCCCGCCGGTCATGGTGTCCAGCCCCGTGTCCGCGATAGTCACCTGCCATGGCTCCGCATGGGAGGATCGCACGTGCATCTCGTTCTTTCCGTCCCGGTAGTCGAAGGTCACGTCGCTCGAGCGCA
>JAFRBK010000045.1 GCA_017404985.1 Clostridia bacterium
AAGATCACCATTTCCGGTGGTTATGACGAAGGGGTTCCACCTGTTCCCATACCGAACACAGAAGTTAAGCCCTTCAGTGCCGATGGTACTTGGCTGGTAACGGCCCGGGAGAGTAGGTCGCCGCCGGATTCCAAATATAGCTGTTGCGATAGCAACAGCTATTTTGTTATTAATCGGCGGTCGTCGGTTGTTCGCCCGGATTCCAATATGGCTGTTGCGAAAGCAACAGTCATTTTATTTGCTGAAAAACCAAAAAAACTATGGTAAACCCGGCGAGAGTTGTATATAATGGGTACCGTTCGCGAATAAAAGCAAAGGAGCGTTGAGCGATATGGGCAACACATGGTATATCCTCATACTGGCCGTCATTGCCGCTGCGATCGGCTATGTGGTCTACAACTATCAACGGATCAGGAAAATGCCGGAAGGAACGGCGGAAATGGCCGAAATGGCGGGAATCATCCGCTCCGGCGCCAACACCTTTATGAAGACTGAATACCGCACCATCGTCATCGTTGTGGTGGTGCTGGCGGCGATTTTCAGCCTGTTTGTGGAAGTGACCAGCGGGATTACCTTCCTGCTGGGCGCGGTGATGTCTTCCTGCGCCTGCGTGGTGGGTATGCGGTCCGCCACTTACGCCAATGTGCGCACGGCCAACAAGGCCCGGGAAAGCAAGTCCATCGGCGAAACCGTTAAGGTGGCGCTGTGCGGCGGTTCCATTTCCGGCCTTTCCGTGCAGGCTTTCGGCCTGCTGGGCCTGATGGTGGTGCTGTTCGTGTTCGGACAGGTGAAGCACGATGTATTCGGCGGCGGCATCCTGGCCACGCTGGAAGGAGTCAATCCCACCATCATGCGGATTTCCACCTACTCCCTGGGCTGCTCCCTGGTGGCTATGTTCAACCGTGTTGCCGGCGGCAACTACACCAAGGCGGCGGACATTTCGGCGGATATCCTGGCCAAGGTCCGGAATGACCTGCCGGAGGATGACAGCCGGGTGCCGAACGTGATTGCCGACTTCATCGGCGACAACGTGAACGATATCGCCGGCAACTGCTCCGACCTGCTGGAATCCTTCGTGGCGACGATTTCCGCCACCCTGATGATCGCCGTGATCCTGTTCCGTCAGTATGAAAGCGCCTTTGCTGCCAACATGGCTCCGCTGGAAGACGTGTTCAACGGCACGCTGCTGTTCCCGGTACTGACGGCCGGCGCCGGCCTGCTCAGCTGTCTGCTGGGCCTGTTCTATGCCTCAAAGAAAAAGATGGGCAACAACCCGTCCCGGGAACTGAACCTGGCCACCTGGATTTCCGCCGGGCTGACGATGGTGCTGAGCCTGGGCGCCGGCCTGGTCTGCTTCTCCGGCGTGGACGCCGCGATCCTGAAGGATACCTACCATTGGGCCGCCGGCTGGATTTCCCCCTGGATCTGCGCGGTGTTCGGCATTGCCAGCGGCGTTGCCATCGGATCCATTACCGAATACTATACCTCCACGGATTATAAGCCCACCCGGACGCTGGCGGAAATGGCGCCGGAAGGGGAAGCCTTCGTCATCACCAAGGGTGACGCGGTCGGTTCCCGTTCCTGCCTGCTGCCTGTGCTGGTCATCGGCATTGCGCTGTTTGTTTCCGGCAAGCTGGCCGGCATCTACGGCGTGGCGGTGGCTGCCCTGGGCATGCTGGCCTTCGTTGGGACGACGGTTTCCATCGACGCCTTCGGACCCATTGCAGACAACGCCGGCGGCCTGGCGGAAAGCTGCCATCTGGAACCGGATGTACGCGTGATTACCGACAAGCTGGATGCGGTCGGCAATACGACCGCCGCGGTCGGCAAGGGCTTTGCCATCGGCTCCGCCGCGTTTGCCACCGTGTCCCTGATCGTTTCCTACGTTGGCAATTACTCCTCAGAAATGAGCCTGAATATCGCGTCCTTCGTCGTGGTCGCCGGTGCGATTATCGGCGGCGCACTGGTGGAATATTTCTCCGCCATGCTGACGGACAACACCATTGAATCCGCCAAGAAAATGGCGGATGAAGGCGACAAGCAACTGACGCCGGAAGTGCTGGCCGGAAAGAAAACCCCGGACTACAACCGGATGATCCGGCTGGCCGCGGAACAAGCCCTGAAGAAGATGCTGGTGCCCTCCGTGCTGGCGATGATCATCCCCGTGGTAGGCGGCTTTGTCTTCGGCGTGGAATTCGTGGGCGGCCTTCTGATCGGCGCGACCATCGTGGCAATTCCGCGGGCGCTGTTCATGGGCAACTCCGGCGGCGCCTTCGACAACGCCAAGAAGTATATTGAATCCGGCGCCCTGAAGGGATTCGGCAAGGGAACCGCGGCCCACAAGGCTGCCGTGACCGGCGATACCGTCGGCGATACCCGGAAGGACGTGGTCGGCGTTGCTCTGGATATCTTTATCAAGACCATGTCCACCGTGGCCAACACCCTGGTCAGCGTATTCCGGAATATCACATTGATCCGGTAAGCATCAAGGAAACCTCCCGGCCCGCAGGAACGGAAACGAACCTGCGGGTTTTTTCTTGCGCCGGGAAGGACAAACCGATATAATGAACGGACAGGGAAAGGAGGGGAAGCTGTGAGACGGGAACAGAACAAATACATCTTTGCATCCGATCCGGGCCGGAAGCCCCGGCGGCATCGGACCCTGAAAACGCTGCTCCTGCTGCTTCCCCTTTTGGTGGCAACGCTTTGGGTTGTCAACCTGACGGTTTCCAGGCGGGTGCTGCTCCAGGAAATGCGGCTGACCGTACTGAACCTGCCCCAGGACCTGGAGGAATACTCCATCCTGCATATCAGCGACCTGCGCGGGGCCCGGTACGGAAAGAACCAGAAGGCGGTTGCCGCCGCCCTGGGGAATACGCGCTATTCCTGCGTGGTGATGACGGGAAACATGGTCGGCGAGGACGGGGATATCGAGCCCCTGCTGGAGCTGCTGGCGCTGATGCCGAAGGAAACCCCGAAATACCTGATTCCCGGAGACGGAGACGGGCCCGTGATTGACAGCAAAGCCCACGGAACCCTGTCGGTATACGCGGACTGGGTGCTGGCCCTTCAGGAAGCGGGCGTCACCATTCTGGAGCTGCCTGTGCTGGAGACCCGGAACAAAGGGCGGATCTGGTTTGTTCCGGAGAATCTGTATGCCCTGGATGTGGAAAGGATGCAGAACATCTACCGGCAGGAACTGGATAGCCTGAACAGCCGGGCGGCTTCCCTGTCGCCGGACGATACGGCGCGGATCCGGGCGCTGGAATATGAGCTGGACCGGATGCAGAAGCTGGCGGAGATCAAGAAGGAATTTACCGCGGAGGATATCCAGATCGCGCTGACCCATGTTCCCCTGACGAAGGAATACGTGGAGGACATGGTATACTGGTCCGGGAAGGAAGACTTTTTTTCTCTGCGGTATACCAGCCTGATTCTGGCAGGATACTATAATGCCGGCCAGTGGCGGCTTCCCGGAGCCGGCCCGGTATACGTGCCGGAAAAAGGATGGTTCCCGGGAGACCAGGGGATCACAGGACTGGAATACCTGGCGGGAATTCCCCAGCATATCAGCCCGGGAATGGGAACGTCGCCCCAGTATACCTGGCAGCCGGGAAGGCTGTTCAACAGCCCGGTGATCACCCGGATTGTCCTGACCCGAAAAGCGCAGTAATACGGAGGGTAAAGCATGCGATTCCGAAAGGACAGAAAAGCCGCCCGGGCGGAAATGGACATGACAAGCGGACCCCTGCTGCCCAAGATCCTTTCATTTTCCGGGCCGCTGATTCTGACGGGCATTCTGCAGCTTCTGTATAACGCGGCGGATGTGATTGTCGTGGGAAACTTTGCCGGCCATGAAGCGCTGGCAGCGGTTTCCTCCACGGGTTCCCTGATCAATCTGCTGGTGAATGTGTTTATGGGCCTGAGCGTCGGCGCCAGCGTGGTGGTTGCCCGGAATTACGGCGCCCGGGATATTATTGCCATGCGGAAGGCGGAGCATACGGCGATTACGGTGGCGCTGTTTATGGGGATCGGCGTAGGCATCTTCGGCTTTCTGGCGGCCCGGCCGCTGCTGCAGATGATGGAATCCCCGGAGGACGTGATTGACGGGGCGGCGCTGTATGTCAGGATTTATTTCCTCGGCATGCCGGCCAACATGCTTTACAATTTCGGGGCGGCAATTCTGCGGGCTGTGGGGGATACCAAACGGCCGCTGTACTATCTGATGATTTCCGGACTGGTCAATGTCCTGCTGAACCTGCTGCTGGTGATTGTTTTCCATATGTCGGTGGCCGGGGTTGCGATCGCCACGGTCGCCAGCCAGGTCGTCAGCATGGTGCTGGTGCTTTTCTGCCTGATCCGGACCCATGGGGTGATTCATCTCAGCCTGCCGGAGTGCCGGGTGGACGGAAAAAGCCTGCGGGAGATTATCCGGATCGGACTGCCGGCAGGGCTTCAGGGCAGCCTGTTTTCCATTTCCAATGTGCTGATCCAGTCCTCAGTCAACTCCTTCGGTTCGCTTGTGGTTGCCGGAAACGGCGTGGCCAGCAATATTGAAGGCTTTGTGTATACGGCGATGAACGCCCAGCACCAGGCAGACATGACGTTTGCCAGCCAGAATTACGGCGCCGGAAAACCGGACCGGGTGCGGAAAACCCTCTGGTGCTGCCTGGGGACGGTGACGGTCATCGGGCTGGTGATGGGGTTGTCCTTCTATGCGCTGGGGAAGCCGCTGATGAGCCTGTACAATTCAGATGAACGGGTCATTGCCAACGGCCTGATCCGGATGGGCGTGATCCTGCCGACCTATTTCCTCTGCGGGCAGATGGACGTTATGGTGGGCCAGCTTCGGGGCATCGGGTATTCCGTGATGCCGATGATTGTATCGCTGACCGGGGCATGCCTTTTGCGGATTGTCTGGATTCTGACGGTGTTTGCCGCAAACCATGACCTGGTGACGCTGTATCTGTCCTATCCGGTTTCCTGGTTTGTGACCTTTGCCGCGCACATGGCCTGCTATCTGGCGGTGGAAAAGAAAGCGCTGGGCAAAATCAGCCAAACTGTTTGACAAACCCTCCGGCGGGTTTTATGATGGGGAAAAGAACCGAAAAACCTGGCCGGAGGGAAATGCATATGGATGAGGCGCTGGTGCGGGCCAGAAAGCTTCTGGAGAATGTTACGCCGCTGAAGTCGGACTGCGGGCGGGTCTGCGGCGCCGCCTGCTGCCGTTCCTCCCAGGGGGAGGAAACCGGCATGCTTCTTTTTCCGGGAGAAGAGGAGGAATACTCCGGAAAACCGGGATGGACAATTGAACACACGGCCATGGGCCCCATGGTGATTTGTTCCGGCACCTGCGACCGCACGGAGCGGCCGCTGGCCTGCCGGTTTTTTCCGCTGCTTCCGGTGCTGCGGGACGGAAGGGCGGCTGTGATGACCGACCTGAGGGCGCGAAGCGTCTGCCCGCTGGCGCGGCAGGGGCTTTCCGCCATGGATCCGGCGTTCCGGGAAGCGGTACGGGAAGCCGGGGAATGCCTCCGCGGAGAGGAAACCCAGGCCGCCTTTCTGCAGGCGCTGGCAGAGGAACAGGAGGAAATCAGGCGGCTGCGGCGGGCTTTGGGAGGGAATGGGCATGTTTGAACAAACGGCGGTCTCCCGGGAAGTTTTCGGAGACGGAAGTAATCTGCTGGTCTGCGGCGACGTTATGAAGCTGCCGGAAGAAATCCGGGCGCTGTACGGAAAAGTCCAATGCGTCTGCGTGGATCCGCCCTTTATGACCGGGGAGCGGTTTATCCGGCGGCGGCCCTATGGGGAAAAGGGATGGCGGACCGGCTCGCCGGCACCGAAATATCCGGCCTATGAAGACCGGTTTACCAATGAAAAGAACTATCTGAAGCTGCTGCGCAGGCTGGCTGCTGTGTCCAGGGAACTGCTGAAGGACACCGGCGTTTTTTATCTTCATCTGGACTGGCGGATGGCTGCGCCGGCCCGGCTGATCTGCGACAAAACCTTCGGGAAAACCCGCTTTCTGAACGAGATTATCTGGGCGTACGAGAGCGGGGGCCGGGCGAAGAAATACTTTTCCCGGAAGCATGATGTGATCCTTCTCTACGCCAGAAGCGAAAAATCGACCTTTGACCTGACCCGGGTGCCGATCCCCCGCGGCGCGGAACGGAGAAACCATATGGCCCGGGGAAAGGATGAACAGGGGCGGATGTTTTCCCGGATTACCTCCAACGGAAAAGAATACCGATACTATGACGATGAACCGGTCTATCCCGGGGATGTATGGACGGATATCAGCCATCTGCAGCAGCGGGATCCGGAACGAACCGGATACGCGACCCAGAAACCGGTCCGCCTGCTGGAAAGAATGCTGCTGCCGGTGACCGCTGCCGGAGACTGGGTGGTGGACCTGTGCTGCGGCAGCGGAACCGCCCTGGAAGCAGCGGAGCGACTGGAATGCCGGTTTGCAGGGCTGGACAAAAACCCCGAGGCGATTGCCGTCGCGCGTTCACGGCTGAAAACGGAAGACCTGACCGTGGTCTGCGGAACCAGCAGGGAACCGGCCCGGCTTCTGACGGAAGAGAAGCCGGGAGAACCCAGCTTTACCCTGCTGGGACTGGAGACGGAGCATCCGGCATTCCCGAAAAACGGAAACCCGGCGGACCATCTGGAAGCCTGGGAAACCGGCCGGATCGAGGAGGGTGTTTTCTACGCGGACCAGCGCTTCTGCCGCAGTTTCCGCTATCCGGAACTGGTGATGTCGCTGAGAAGCGATCCGGAAAGCGTGAAGGCCGTGATGACCACGGACGCGGCCGGAAGGCGGCGGGCCTTTGTCCGGAAAGGCTGATCCGGGGGATCCAAATTTTGCCGAAAAGAATTTTTTGTTCCCCTTGAGTTTTCGCACACCGGGTGATACGATACCGGTACAGCAAGAAACTCAACGGCCTGAGACGGATAGAAAGGATGGCAGCCATGGCGACGAAAAAGACGAACAAAACAGAAAAACCCGAGGTTTGCACCGGCGTGAGGGAAGAAAAACTGAAAGCGCTGGAGCATGCACTGGCCGATCTGGATAAACAGTACGGAAAAGGAGCGGTTATCCGGATGGGAGAGGAAGCGGTAAACCGCGATATTCCCGTTATCCCGACCGGATGCCTGACGCTGGATTACGCCCTTGGCGTTGGGGGGATTCCGCGGGGCCGCGTGGTGGAAATCTTCGGGCCGGAGTCTTCCGGCAAGACGACGGTGGCACTGCATATTGTTGCCCAGGCACAGAAAGAAGGCGGGATTGCCGCTTTTGTCGATGCGGAACACGCGCTGGATCCCGCCTATGCGAAGAAGCTGGGCGTCAATGTGGATGAGCTGTACGTGTCCCAGCCCGACACCGGGGAGCAGGCGCTGGAAATCACGGAGGCGCTGGTTCGCAGCGGCGCGCTGGATGTCGTGGTAATCGACTCTGTTGCCGCCCTGGTGCCCAAGGCGGAAATTGACGGGGAGATGGGCGAATCCTTTGTGGGCCTGCAGGCCCGGCTGATGAGCCAGGCGCTCCGGAAACTGACCGGCATTATCAACAAGACCGGGTGCGTGGCAATCTTCATCAACCAGCTGCGCGAAAAGGTCGGCGTCCTGTACGGCAGCCCGGAGACGACGCCCGGCGGACGCGCCCTGAAGTTCTACTCTTCTGTCCGCCTGGATGTCCGCAAAGGTGAGGCGCTGAAGAACGGAACGGACATCGTCGGGAACCGCACCAAGGTGAAAGTGGTCAAGAACAAAGTGGCCCCGCCTTTCCGCATTGCCGAATTTGACATCATTTACGGCGAAGGAGTCAGCACCGAAGGAACCCTGCTGGATCTGGCCGTGGAAAGAAACATCATTCAAAAGAGCGGCGCCTTCTTCTCCTATGAGGGCCAGCGGCTGGCCCAGGGCCGGGACAATGCCAGGCTTTATCTGAAGAGCCATCCGGAGCTTACCGCGGAAATTGACCAGAAGGTTCGCGCGGAACTCTTTGCCTCGAAAGCGGCCGATGCAGCCGAGGCGGAGGACATTCAGAACAATGAGGAAGAGGACGACCTGGCCCTGCTGGAAGAGGAACTGCAGGACGAATAATTCATCATCCACCGCATTTTGTTAGCACTCGATACTGTCGAGTGCTAATTTTTTCTTGCAAATCGGATGAACGGGTGTTACAATAGAAGAGAAAAAAGGTGAAACACCCGGACATCCGGGTGTTTTGATTCAGGAGGGATGAATCATGGCGATTCAGAAAGAAAACGGTTCTGTATCCATTGATGCGCAGAACATTATGCCGGTGATCAAGCGCTGGCTCTATTCGGATAAGGATATTTTCCTGCGGGAGGCAGTGTCCAACGGGTGCGACGCGATCACCAAGTTCCGCATGCTGCATCCGGACTCGGATGAAGCGATGCAGGTACTGGTTACCGTGGACAAAAAGAAAAAGCAGATCCGGATTTCCGATACCGGCATCGGAATGACGGCGGACGAAGTGCGGAAGTATATCAATCAGGTCGCTTTCTCCGGCGCGGCGGAATTCATGAAGCAGTTTGAGGACGAAAAACAGGCGGAAAAGGCGGATATTATCGGCCACTTCGGCCTGGGCTTCTATTCGGTCTTTATGGTCAGCGACAAGGTGGAGATCGAAAGCCTCAGCAGCGAAGGGAACGCCGAACCGGTCCACTGGAAGTCTGAGGACGGCATGAGCTACGAGATTTCGAAGGGCCGCCGCAAGGAGCACGGTACCGACATCATCCTGCATATCAGCGAGGAGGAGAAGGAATTCCTGGAGCTGTACCGGGTGCGGGAAGTGCTGAGCCGCTACTGCGGATACATGGCCTGGCCGGTGATGCTGGAGGATGCTAACGCCAAGCCGGTGGAGAAGGAAGTTCCCGTCGGGGATGAAAAGAACGAGGACGGGACGCCGAAGACCGAGAAGGTCATGGAAATCCCGAAGCCCCAGCAAATCAACGATACTTCGCCGCTGTGGCTGAAAAAGCCTTCGGACTGCACGGAGGAGGAATACAAATCCCTCTACCGGAAGATGTTCATGGACTTCGAGGAGCCCCTGTTCTGGATTCACCTGAACGTGGATTATCCGTTCAACCTGAAGGGAATCCTGTATTTCCCGAAGCTGAAGAATGATTTCGGAACCCACGAAGGGCAGATCAAGCTCTTTGCCGGACAGGTCTTTGTGGCGGATAACATCAAGGAAGTGATTCCGGAGTTCCTGATGCTGCTGAAGGGCGTCATCGACTGCCCCGACCTGCCGCTGAACGTGAGCCGGTCCTTCCTGCAGAACGACGGGTATGTGAAAAAGATCAGCGCCCATATCACGAAGAAGGTGGCAGACAAGCTGAACAGCCTGATGAACACCGAACGGGAAACCTATGAGGGCTACTGGGATGATATCGCGCCCTTTGTGAAATACGGCTGCATCAAGGACAGCAAATTCTACGACATGGTGAAGGGCGCCATCCTGATGAAGAAGACGGACGGCAAATACGATACCATCGCGGAATACAAGACCGCAAACTTCGAGAAGACCCAGAACAAAGTCTACTACACCAATGACGAGAAACGCCAGGCGGCTTCCGTCAAGCTGTACACCGACCGGGGGATCGAAGTGGCCATCATGAACACCCTGATCGACGGAAACTTCATGTCCTTCATGGAGTACCAGGGCAAGGAAGAGGACCGGGTGGCCTTTGCCCGGGTGGACGCGGATATCGACGGCCTGAAGGAGGAATCCGAGGAAGGCAAGGAACTGGATGCCGAAAAACTGCAGGCACTGTTCCGCGGCGCCCTGGGCAAGGAAAACCTGGAAGTGAAGCTGGAGGCGCTGGGGGATCCGGAGATGACGGCGATGGTGACCGAGGACGAGCAGATGCGCCGGTACAAGGAAATGAGCCGGATTTACGGACAGGATTTCCCGATTCCGGACAGCTTTACGCTGGTACTGAACCGCCGGAATGAAACGGTCCAAGCCCTGGCCGCGCGGGATCCGGAGGACGAGACCACAAAGATGCTCTGCTGCCAGGTGTATGATCTGGCCCGCATGTCAGCCCAGCCGCTGGAGGCGGAGGAAATCACCGCCTTCCTGGAGAGAAGCCGGAAACTGCTGAACATGGTCGTAAAAGCATAAGAACAAAAAAACAGGCGGTGTGGCGCTGAGCTGCACTGCCTGTTTTTCATCCGGCCGGGCCGGCTATTCACGGGGAAGTTGCGTTGCGCTGCGGATCCGGCGGCCTAACCGCTGCTCGGTATAGTGCCGGAGCAGGGCAAAAGGCGCTTCCGCTGTCTGCGAATCGACCCAACCGGAGGCCCCGGACTGCAGGGCGTTCCTCATCCAGCGGAGCTGCGAAGCGGCCAGGGCAATCTGGCCTTTTCCCCGCCGACAGGTTTCGCACAGGACGCCGCCTTCATCCGCATCGAAAAAGGCCGGTTCATTTTCTTCCAGCCGCTTTCCGCAGAAAACACAATGGTTCAGCCGGGGCTTGAAGCCCTGGCAGGCGTCAAAATGCAGCAGGAAACCGGCCAGCAACGGTTTCCAGGCCTGCTCTGAAAAGGCCAGCCGGGAGAGGGTATGCAGCAGGAGCATGAACAGTTCCTGCTGTTCCTGTTCCGGCTCAATAACCGCTTCGGCCAGGTTCAGCAGGTAGATGCCGCAGGCCAGCCGGTCATAATCATTCCGGAGGGGATAGAACGTTTCGATCAGGTGAACGGAGGTGACGGTGACGCGGCCTCCGGATTCAACCAGCATATAATCGCCGAGGGCAAAGAGCTCACCGGCATTCAGATTATGGGACCTGGGCTTGCGGCAGTTCCGGATGACGGCATCAATGCGGCCCCGGGACGGGCTCAGCAGGGTGACCATCCGGTCATTATCCCGATAGTTGGCGTGCCGCAGCACGATGGCGGTGTTTTCCGTCTGGACCATGGATTTGCACCTCGGACTTTCGGCAGGGTCATACAGGGAAAAAGAAATTGCTTCTTTCGGGAACCCGGGAACGTTTCGCGGCGTCTGTCAAAGTGAGGGCCGGAATTCCTCCTGCATCCGCGAATAGCAGTTGGCGAAAGTGTGAGGCTATGCTATCATAAGCATATCAGGAATGCAAGGAAAAGATGGATTTTCCTGATTGCGGGGAGGATCACACGCATGGACGAGCTGCTGCTCAGGAGGGCGCGGAACGGCGATGCCGGGGCCTTTGAAGCGCTGCTGACGCCGTTGGAAGGCAGAATCTGGCGGATTTGCTGGCATTATATGGGGAACCGGGAGGACGCATCGGACTGCGGCCAGGAAACCATGATCCGGATCTGGCGGAATCTCGGGTCCTGGCGGGGAGACTGTGCTTTTGAAAGCTGGGTATACCGGATTGCAGCCAACTGCTGCCTGGATGCCCTTCGGAAAAAGAAACGGGACAAGAGCGTTTCCATGGAGCCGATGGCAGAGCAGGGCTTTGATCCGCCTGATCCGTCGCCGGGAACGGAAGAACAGGCGGTAGAGGCGGAGGAACGCACGCAGCTGCGGCGGGAGATTGCCGAACTGCCGGAGGAACAGCGGGAGGCGCTGGTGCTGACACAGCTGGAGGGAATGAGCTATCAGGATACGGCGGCGCTTTTGCAGGTTTCGGAGGGAACGGTGAAAAGCCGGGTGAACCGGGCCAAGGCCCGGCTGAAGGAGCGGCTGACGGAAATACGCAATACGGAAGAAAGGGGGACGCGGGCATGAGCCGGACGGAAGAGATGGAACAGAATCATCCGGATCTGGACCGGGAGCTGGCTGCATTGGCAGCGGAAGTGCCGGAGATTCCCGCGGACTTCCATCACGGATGGGTGGAGGCTGTACGGGAAGAGGCGGCACAGCAGGCGAAGGAGACTCCCCGGGGAATGGCCCGCCAGTGGCGGCGGCTGGCCGGGGTGGCGGCCATGATGGTTTTTCTGATCGGCGGAACACTGCTGACCAGGGGCCGGTGGACAACGAAAACAACCACGGTGAATGACACGCTTTCCATCCAGGCAGCGGAACCGGCAGGACAATCTCCGGAGGCTCCGGCGGCGCAGGGTACTGCGGCGCCTGCGGCCAGGGAGGACATTCAGCCCCTTGAGGCCGCCGGAAACGCAGGCACGGTGACAGAAATCGGTGCGGACCTGATTGCAGCAAGAGAATCCAAAGCGATGAAAACGGCTGCATACAGAGAGACGTCGGCGGACGAGGCCTTTGGCGCGCCCATGAGCTATGCGGTTTCCCCGGAGGCGGATGCGGAAGAAGCGGCCATGGACATATCCGACATGGCGGCACAGGAAGAGATGGCGGCAGAGGAGGCGGCGCCGGAAGCGGCAGAGGCGGAAGCAGACAGGACGGAAACCGCGGCCGGCGCGGCGGAGTTTGCGGCGGCGCCGCAGGCGAATGGTGCAGAAGGGACTGCGACAGAAGCAAACGGATCAGTAAAGGAAGCTGCGACAACAGCGGTGACTGTGGAAGCAGCGGAACCGGCGGAGGAAACCGGCACCGGGACAGCGGCGGCGACCGCGGAAGCAGCGGCACCAGCAGAAAAAGCCGGTGCCGGGAAAGCGGAGAAAGCGGCAGAGGAAGCAGGCGCCGGAACGGCGGAGAAAGCGGGAGAGGACGCAAAACCGGCAGAAAACGGGATCAGCGGGTTTTTCACAGACATGTGGCAGTTTATTCTGCATGTGTGGCCCTATGCGGCCGGAGCAGTGATCCTGGGCGGCGGAGCGTGGCTTGCATTTTCCCGGAAGAAAAAACCGTAAGCGAGGATTGCGAAGCGGGCGGCCGATGTGCTATATTCAGCATACAGGAAGCACACGAAAACAGAAAGGTGAAAAAAGATGTTTGAATATGGAAAACTGAAGGATCCCGGATATTTCAGGGAAAACCGGCTGGACGCCCATTCCGACCACATCGCGTACGCAAGTCAGGAAGAGCTGGAAGCGGGGAAGACATCGCTGCGCATGAGCCTGAACGGGGAGTGGAAGTTTTTTCACGCGGTGAATCCGGGGCAGGTGCTGCCGGGATTTGAAGCACCGGATTTTGACTGCCGCGGATGGAACGACATTCATGTGCCCGGCCATATTCAGCTGCAGGGGTACGGCGTTCCCCAGTACTGCAATACCGAATATCCCTGGGACGGTCTGGGAGAAATGAAACCCGGGGAGCTGCCGGAACGCTTCAATCCGGTGGCCTGTTATGTGAAGTATTTCCGGATTCCGGAAAGCTGGAAGGGCAGGCGGGTTTTCATTTCCTTCCAGGGAGCGGAAAGCTGCGTGGCCGTATGGCTGAACGGGACCTATATCGGGTTTTCTTCCGACAGCTTTACACCCCATGAGTTTGAACTGACAGAAGCCCTGCGGGAGGGAGAAAACAAGCTGGCCTGCCGCGTATACCGGTGGTGCGCCGGCAGCTGGCTGGAGGACCAGGATTTCCTGCGCTTTTCCGGGCTGTACCGGGAAGTGTATCTCTTTGCCGCGCCCCAGGCACACCTGTGGAACTGGAAACTGAACGCCTGTCCGGATGAATCCCTGAAGAAGGGGACGCTGGCGTGGCAGGCCCGGGTCAGCGCTCCTGCCGGAAGCACCCTGGTGCTGCAGCTGAAAAAGGACGGCGCGGTGCTGGCGGAGGAACGGCAGGCCCTGAACGGCAGCGAGGAGGCCTCCGGCGAGCTGGTGCTGGAGAATCCCCGGCTCTGGTCGGCGGAAGATCCCTTCCTCTATGATGTTGACTGGGTGCTGTCGGCCCCGGACGGGCCGGCGGAATACGGACGGGAAAAGGCCGGATTCCGGAGAATTGAAATCCGGGACGGCGTGATCCGCGTCAACGGCGTACGGGTTGTGTTCAAAGGCGTGAACCGCCATGATTTCTGCGGAGAAACGGGCCGTGCGGTGCCGGAGGAGAAATACCGCCGGGATCTGCTCCTGATGAAGCGAAACAATATCAACGCGATCCGGACCAGCCACTATCCGAACGCATCCGTGCTGTATCGGCTGTGCGACGAGCTGGGCTTCTATGTCATCGACGAAAACAACATGGAAAGCCACGGCATGTGGGACATGCTCTGGCAGGGGCGGATCGGGAAGGATGAAATGTTCCCCGGCAATCAGAAGGCCTGGGAACCGCTGCTGCTGGACCGGGTCACCTCCATGGTGGAGCGGGACCGGAACCATCCCAGCGTCATCATCTGGAGCTGCGGCAACGAGAGTCTGACCGGTACCGTAATTCTGGCGATGAGCCGGGAGATGAAACGGCTGGATCCTACCCGGCTGATTCATTATGAAGGTGACATGCACGTGGAGGAAAGCGGGCGGATCCGGGAAATCACGGATATCGAAAGCGAAATGTATACTCCGGCGGCAAAAATCCGGAATTACCTGAAGGAACACCGGGAAAAGCCCTTTATTCTTTGCGAATATACCCATTCCATGGGGAATTCCAACGGCGCCATGCACAAGTATACCGAGATGGCCTACGAGGAAGAACTCTATCAGGGCGGGTTTATCTGGGACTTTATCGACCAGAGCCTGGTGTCCCGGGACCGCTTCGGCCGGGAAACGCTGCTCTACGGCGGGGACTGGGGAGACCGGCCTCATGACGGCATCTTCTGCGGCAACGGCATTGTGTTCGGAGACGGCCGGGAGACGCCGAAGCTGCAGGAAGTGAAATACAATTACCAGGATATTGCTGTCCGGGTGAAGGAGGGACAGGCGGAGATTGAGAACCGCCATATGTTCACCCCCCTGTCTGCTTTCCGCTGTGTGGCGAAGCTGGAACGGGACGGACAGGAAGTGGAACGGAAAGAGCTGGCGGTGGACGCGGCGCCCCTGTCCTCGGTAACGGTGAAACTGCCTTTTGAGAAGGCGGCGCTTCCGGGCGAGTATGCGGCAACGGTGTCCTTCCTGCTCAAAGAGGATACGCCCTGGGCGCCGGCGGGCTATGAAACAGCCTTCGGCCAGGGCGTGTGGACCGTGGCGGGAAAACAGGCGGCAGAGGCCGGAGAAGCACTGGCTGTAACGGACAGCCCCTGGAATATCACAGTCAGCGGAACCTCTTTCCGCATGATGTTCAGCCGCCTGATGGGCCAGCTGGTTTCCTGCCGGTACGGAGACCGGGAATATATGATCGGGCCGCTGATGCCCAATTTCTGGCGGGCGCCGACCAACAACGATTACGGGAACGGCATGCCCGCGCGGTACGCGCAATGGAAGATTGCCTCCCTGTATGCTTCCGCGGCAGGGGGGACGGAGGCCGGAAAAAAGAACGCGAAGGTTAAGCCGGTTCGGAACGAGGACGGCAGTGTTTCCTTCACGATGGCGTACGCGCTGCCGACGGTTCCGGCCGCCGAATGCCGGGTAACCTACCGGGTGCAGCCCTCGGGACGGCTGGACGTGCAGCTGGATTATGACCCCGTGGAAGGCCTCGGCGCTCCGCCGGAGTTTGGCATGACCATGAAGATGGACGCGGATTATCACCGGGTCCGGTTCTACGGCCTGGGGCCGGAGGAGAACTACATTGACCGCCGGGAAGGCGCCCGGCTGGGCATCTGGAACTATCGCGCGGAGGAAAACGTGACGCCGTACCTGCTGCCCCAGGAATGCGGGAACCGCACCGGGGTCCGGTGGGCGGAGGTTACGGACAAATCCGGCCGCGGCCTGAAGCTGACCCTGAACGGCGGGGAGTTTTCCGCGCTGCCCTGCACGCCCCATGAGCTGGAAAATGCCGCGCACGGCTTTGAGCTGCCACCGATGAACTACACCGTGCTGAAAATGAGCGCCCGCCAGATGGGTGTCGGCGGGGATGACAGCTGGGGCGCCAGGACGCATGAGGAATATTTGCTGGATGCGGACAAGCCCCTGGTATTCCGTTTTTCACTGGAAGGGATCTGATTCCGGAGAATCCGGCTTATGCCTTCGGCCCGGCAGGATGCTGCCGGGCCAGGAGCCAGGCCAGGGCGTGAACGGCCTGCTGGAAGTTCCCTTCGGCAATCATCCGGTCAATTTCTTCGGCTGTATGTTTCCGGATATGCAGAAGTTCCATCTCATCCAGTTCCTGCTCCGCTGCTTTGCGGCAGTTCCGGGCCAGGAACAGGGAAGCGTAATTATCAGAAATTGTCGCGTTGGAGGGCAGGGTCAGAAGATGCTGCCATTCATCGGAAACATAACCGGTTTCTTCACGAAGCTCCCTTTGGGCCGCGCGCAGCGCGGCCTCTTTTGGGTCTTCCCCGTCCTTTTTCTCAATGGCGCCGGCGGGAAATTCCGTGGTGACCTGCCGGATCCCCTGCCGGAACTGCCGGACGCAGAGAAAGCGCCCGTCCTCATCGGAAGCGACGATGACCGCATAGTCACGGCGGGTATAGCTGTAATAGGGCTCAAAAACCCGGCCGTCCGGAAACCGATAGGATGTTTTCCGGAAGTCAATCCATTCGTCCTGCACGATATGTTCGGTATGAATTTCTTCCCAGACCAGGTTTTCTTCGTGATCCATAAGCTCCTCCGTTTCTGCGTTCGCATCCATGATAGGAGATGAACGAACCGGTGTCAAGCCCGGAAGAAAACGGAACCGGACAGCAGGGAACCGGGCGGCGGGTGACAAACGGAATCTCCGGGTTGACGCGGGAAGCCGCATATGCTAATGTTCAGAAAGAGGGAAAACAATTTGCTGCCGACAGTTTTCAGGATCAACACCAGGAACGGAACCGGACCGTTCTGCTGAAAACGGAAATCCGGAATGGAGGGAACAGCATGGTACAGTTTGGAACAGGCGGATGGAGAGCTGTCATCGGAGACGGATTCACCAAATCGAATATCCGGCTGATCGCCGCGGCACTGGCCAGGAGAATGAAACGGGAAGGCTGCGCGGAAGAGGGAATCTGCGTCGGGTATGACCGGCGCTTTCTGAGCCGGGAGGCCCTGATCTGGTTCTGTGAGGCCCTGGCCGGGGAAGGCGTCACTGTGTTTTTTGTCAATATGAGCTGTCCGACGCCGCAGATTATGTTCACGGTGAAGGACAGGAAGCTTCCCTACGGGGCCATGGTGACGGCCAGCCATAACCCGGCCATCTGGAACGGAATCAAGCTGTTCACCGCGGGAGGCCGGGATGCCGCAAAGGAAGTGACGGAATCCATTCAGGATGAAGCGAACAGCCTGAGGGACGAAGACATCCGGGAGATGGGATTTGAGGAAGCCCGTCAGGCGGGGAGAATCCGGATTATTGACCCGAGGGATGCCTATCTGGATTCGATTCTGAAGCAGGTGAATACAGAGGCTATCCGGAAGCGCAGGCTCCGGATTGTGCTGGACCCGATGTTCGGCGTCAGCCTGACCGGGCTGCTGACCATCCTGTATACTTCCCGGTGCGACATTGACGTGATCAACGACCGGCATGACGCATTCTTCGGCAGGCACCTTCCGGCCCCGAACCCGGACACGCTGGTGGACCTGCAGTACGCGGTGAAAGAACACCGGGCGGATGTCGGGATCGCGACGGACGGGGATGCGGACCGGCTGGGAATTATCGACGAAAAAGGCAACTATATCACGGCCAATGAGATGCTGTCCCTGCTGTATTCCTATCTGCTGGAGCAGAAGGGCTGGAAAGGCGCCGCGGTGCGGAACATTGCCACCACGCACATGCTGGACCGGATCGCAGAAGCGCACGGGGAGACCTGCGTGGAGGTTCCGGTTGGCTTCAAGCATATTTCCGCCGCTATGGAGGAATACCAGGCACTGATCGGCGGAGAATCCTCCGGCGGCCTGACCGTGCGGGGGCATATTATGGGCAAGGACGGGCTGTACGCGGCGAGCCTGCTGGTGGAGATGCTGAGCGTCAGCGGGAAGAAGCTCAGCGAGCTGGTTCAGGACCTGTACGACCGGTACGGCGAAATGCATTCCGCGGAGTATGACTGGGCCCTGACGCCGGAAAAGAAGGAGGAAATCCATCATCTGATGATGACGGAAAGAAAACTGCCGGACTTCGGCAAACCGGCGGAGAAGGTCAGTTACCTGGATGGCTGCAAGGTATACTTCAGGGATGGCTGGGTTATTCTGCGGTTTTCGGGCACGGAACCGAGAATCCGGATTTTTGCGGAAGCACCGACGACGGCCCAGGCGGACGAACTGGTTCACCGGATGGCTGCGTTCGTGGGCTTCGGCTGAAATTCCCTTTTTTGCGCAAAAGCGGATGGTCGGTTGACTTTCTCCCGGTTTTTGTGGTAGAATTCACGCATCCCAAGAAGAAAACGGAGGGCCTGAAGATGGAACATATCAAGACTTTGAATACGCGTAATCTGTGCGAAAGCGCCAAAAAGGGCGGCTGCGGCGAATGCCAGACGTCCTGCCAGTCCGCCTGCAAGACCAGCTGCGGCATCGCCAACCAGCAGTGCGAGAGCAAAAAGGCTCAGGAAAAGTAAGCGCTTTCACTGAATCCGCCGCCTCCGTGCGGCGATTTTTTATTGTCAGAGGACGGAAAAAACATGGTACATCGCTTTCATCTGGATGATTACTATCTTGTGGTGGATCCCTGCTCCGCCAGCGTGCACGCGGTGGACGAAATGGCCTATGAGCTGATCGGCCTGTATGAGGGAAAAAGCCGGGAAGAGGCCATTGCGGAGCTGTCAGCCCGTTTCGGGGAGGATCCCGCGGAAGTCGGCGCCTGCTGGGACCAGATCACCGAACTGAAGAATCAGGGGCTGCTTTTCAGCAAGGACACCTTTGAACCCATGGCCGGGGAACTGAAACAGCGGACGGCGGGCGTGGTCAAGGCCCTGTGCCTGCATGTGGCGCACACCTGCAACCTCAACTGCGCCTACTGCTTTGCCAGCCAGGGGAAATACCACGGGGAGCGGGCCGTCATGTCCTTCGAAGTGGGAAAGCAGGCGCTCGATTTTCTGGTGGCGAATTCCGGATCCCGGAAAAACCTGGAGGTGGACTTCTTCGGCGGGGAGCCTCTGATGAACTTTGACGTGGTGAAGCAACTGGTGGCCTATGCCCGGTCCATCGAAAAAGAGCACGGGAAGCATTTCCGTTTCACCCTGACGACCAACGGCATGCTGATCGATGACGAGGTGATCGACTTCGCCAACCGGGAGATGAGCAACGTGGTGCTCAGCCTGGACGGCCGGAAGGAAATCCATGACCGCTGCCGGGTGGACTATGCCGGGAACGGCAGCTGGGAACGGATTGTGCCGAAGTTCCAGCAGCTGGTCAAAGCCAGGGGCGGGAAGAACTATTACATGCGGGGAACCTTTACCCATGCGAATCCCGACTTCCTGGAGGACATCAAAGTGATGCTGGATCTCGGCTTTACGGAGCTGAGCATGGAACCGGTGGTCTGTGCGGAGGGAGATCCGGCCGCGCTGACACAGGAAGACCTTCCGGTGGTGATGCGCCAGTATGAAGACCTGGCCAGGCTGATGCTGCAGCGGGAAAAGGAAGGGCGTCCCTTCACCTTTTACCACTATATGCTGGACCTGGCGGACGGGCCCTGCATCTACAAGCGGATCTCCGGCTGCGGTTCCGGAACGGAATATATGGCGGTTACGCCCTGGGGCGACCTTTATCCCTGCCATCAGTTTGTGGGTGAGGAAGCCTTCCGGCTGGGAGATGTCTGGCAGGGCGTGACCAATCATGACGCGCAGCAGGAATTTGCTGACTGCAATGTGTATGCCCGGGAGGAGTGCCGGGACTGCTGGGCGCGGCTGTACTGCTCCGGCGGCTGCGCGGCCAACGCGTACCATGCCACCGGTTCGGTGCGGGGCGTATACCGCTACGGCTGCGAGCTCTTCCGGAAACGGATGGAGTGCGCGATCATGCTGCAGGCGGCCCGGGCGCTGGCTTCCGGCGGGGAAAAGAAATGAACACGCCGATTGCCGACTATGTTTCCGCATATGCCGCAGGAAACGCGGCCCGTTTTCATATGCCCGGGCATAAAGGGCGGATGTTTCTGGGACCGGAAAGCCGCGACATTACGGAAATCCGCGGAGCGGATGACCTGTACCGGCCCCGGGGCATCATCCGGGAAAGCGAAGAAAACGCGGCGCAGCTTTTCGGCGCCGCGCGGACGGTTTATTCCGCGGAGGGCTCTTCCCTGTGCATCCGCACTATGCTGGCCCTGGCGGCCTGGCGGGCGGAGGAGATGGGCCTTTCCCGAAAAATCCTGGCCGGAAGGAATGCCCACAAAACCCTGATGGCCGCGGCCGCGCTGCTGGACCTGGAGATTGACTGGCTGCTGCCGGCGCCGGGGGAAGGCCTGCTGAGCTGCACGGTGAACCCGGAAACGGTTCGGAAGCGCCTGGAACAGCAACCCTATATGGCGGTTTTTCTGACTTCGCCGGACTACATCGGGCACTGTGCGCCGGTCCGGGAAACAGCGGAAGCCTGCCATCGGGCCGGCGTTCCGCTGCTGGTGGACAATGCCCACGGGGCATATCTGAAATTTCTTCACCCGGACCGGCATCCCATGACGCTGGGCGCCGACCTGTGCTGCGACTCCGCCCATAAAACGCTGCCGTGCCTGACCGGCGCAGCGTACCTGCACATCAGGAAAAACGCGTACCGGGACTGGGAATCCCGGGCGGAGGAAGCGATGGCGCTGTTCGGGTCCACCAGCCCTTCCTGGCTGATCCTGCAGTCGCTGGACCGGGCCAACCGGGACCTTGCCGCGGGATATCCCCGGCGGCTGGAGTCTGCCGTTCACCGGCTGGACCGGCTGAAGCGGCGCCTGAAGGACCGGGGCTGGCATCTGGAAGGGGAGGAACCGCTGAAGCTGAGCCTGGCTCCCCGATCCATGGGGTATACCGGGGAAATGCTGGCGGAGATCCTGGAAAACCACGGGGTGGTCTGTGAATTCGCGGACCCGGATTTCCTGACGCTCATGCCTTCCGCGGAAACCACCGAACAGGAATGGGAACGGCTGGAGGAAGCCCTTGAGGTGGAAAGAAAAGCACCACTTCGGGAAGAACGGCCGGATCCGGGATCGCCGGAACGGGCCTTAAGCATCCGAGAAGCGATGCTGTCCCCGGCGGAACTGATTCCCGTGGAAAAGGCGGAGGGGCGGATTCTGGCGGATGCCGGCGTGCAGTGCCCGCCGGCGGTTCCGATCCGGATCGCCGGAGAGCGGATCGACGCTGCCGCCATCGCCTGCTTTCAGTATTACGGAATCCGGACCTGCAGGGTTTTGCGCAGCCGTCAGGAGGAACGCCATGCACCGTAACTTTCTGTTTGACCTGGACCAGACCCTGCTGGATTTTCACGCTTCCGAGTACAAAGCGCTCGGCATCGTGCTGCGCGAAAACGGCCTCCCGTTTTCAGAAGCAATCTATCAGCATTTTAAAGCATACAACCGATCGCTGTGGCTGGAACTGGAAAAGGGAACGATCTCAAGAACGGAGCTCTTTATCAAAAGATTCCAGGATATTTTCAGGCTGTGCGGCAGAGATTCCGAGATGCCGGATCCGCTGGCAGTCAATGACCGGTTTATCCGGACCATGTCCGTCAACGGCGTGCTGATGGACGGCGCGCTGGAGTTTGTAAAGAAAGTGAAAACCGGGATCCCGGACGCAAGGATCTATATCGCTTCCAACGGTGCGATCGTGAATGCGAAGGGAAGGATCGCTTCCACAGGGCTGGACCGGTATATTGACGGGATCTTTGTGAGCGAAGACATGGGTGTTGCAAAGCCTGACCCCCGATTCTTTGACATCTGCCTTCAGCAGATCGGGGAACCCCGGGCCTCATGCATCATGATCGGCGATTCACTCACATCGGACATGCTCGGCGCGAAAAACGCCTCCCTCGCATCCGTGTGGTTCATGCCGACCGGAGACACGGAGGAGGCAGCCAGAATCTATGACATCGATGATTGTGCATTCTCTTTCGATGAACTGTATGAGATCCTG
>JAFRBK010000046.1 GCA_017404985.1 Clostridia bacterium
ACATAGGTCACACTGTAGTTGCCCTGGCTGGCTGCTCCTGTCGGAATCACATCGTAGTGTCCGGCATTCTCACCGGCTTCACGGCTTACCGTATAGTCAATCGTATCGCCATTCAGATTGCCGTCCACAGTCGCGGTAAATCCAGCAGGATCTGCTTCGCCGTAAACCTTGCTTCCATCAACGCCTGTCACCGTCACGGCCTTCTGCGTTACGGTTAGTGTACCGTTGGCCGTCACTGGATCAAAGATATTATTCGTCGCCCGCGCTATGTAGTTGACAGTGCCTGCATCAATAATACTCGGCACGGTCTTAGTCCAGGTCGTACCATTGTCTGTGCTGTATTCGATAGTTGTTCCATCTGTCATACTGACAGTAGCGCCGCCATTATGAGCCGCTCCGTCATAGATTCCTTCATAATCTACAGCACTCAGCGTCACCGGTACTTTGTAATACACGTTAATGACGTTCTCGTCTGCATTGTAGCCAATCGTCACAGGACCATCATCGGAAACCCGTACAACGTTTTTGTATCCTTCTTTGAACGATTCAGCCGAAGCCGCATTCAAAGTGCTTCCGATGAGATCCTTCCCTATCGTATCCTCCGCTACCTTGGTCTCCGTGCCATACAAATAGTGATGGATTGTATATTTACCGTGAGTAGCTTTGGTCAGATACCCCTTATAATCACGATGATATCCGCGCGTATCATTCAGGTCATCATAACCTTCGCTGTCCTTATCGTCCAGATACTTTGCCGACTTACCATCGCTGATTCTGGATTTTACATAGATTCTAATGAATTCAGTCGTGAAGTAAGAGACTGTGTTATCATATTCAACATTGTCAGGCTTGTATATATAGGTTATGCCGTTCTCTGTATGGGTATAATTCGTAAAGTCGTAGTACGCAGGATCTGCCGGTGCGCCATCCTTGTTCTGTACAACAACATTGTCGTTGTAGGTTGTGTAAGGTTTCCAGGTGTACGTTGTCTTCTTCAGCCTGTACCAGTGATCTCCGCCCTTGTTAATATCACCAAAGGTAATCATGTTAAACAGGGGCTGTTCAACCATTTCTTCATCACGCTCATATAGCGTAATGGCAAAATTCCGATGAAAACTGCTGGTCTTGTTTGGATCGGTCGTTGTGTTGTAATTCCGAGGCTCAATCCAGTTATTGCTGTTACTGATCTTGTCCTTGACAGCAACCAGATAATCATTTTTCCCTTTTTCGTTATAATGCTCATCTACGGTATAATAGTTATCGTTGTTCGGAACACTATCCTTGCCAGTCCAGTACTTGTAAGTAATCCCTTTGATGGTAATATCGGTAAAGAGGTAATCATCTACGATATATTCTTCCTCGGGGATGATTTTGTTGTCGTTTGTCTTTAAACCTTCCAGATAATGTTCAAGTGGATAAGTGGTAAGAATCGTTGTCTTTTGCAGCCGATACCATCCATAATTGCTGCCGTCTGTTGTCTTTACCTCCGCAAGATTGTACAACGGCTGGACAGACATCGTAGTTCCAAGCACGAATTTTTCATGGCTGTCATACTCGGCATAACCCGCAACAGATTCGTTCCCGTCGAAATACATGACGTTCACGCCGTAGGTTTCGCCATCCGCCATACGGAAAGAGCCATCCATTTCCTGAATGAATACTTCCGCGGGCGACGTGCTCAACGTCACGCGATTCTTTTCAACTTTCAGGTAATTATTGTTTTCGTCCTGAATATAGTACCAGTTGGCCTTTCCAGTCTTCGTGAATGTGAAGGTTGGAATTACAGTCTTTCCGTCTTCAGCTCTGACAGTACCATTTTCGTTTTTGACATAGGTCACGGTCTTCAGCCGTCCATCGGAATAGGGTTCGGTTGTCAGCGCCTTCTTCGTCTCTGGGTTCAGGATAACACCGGAAGCGATCGTCGCACCCCACTGCGGTTCTGCGTTGCTGTAAAGGCGCAGATAAACATATCGGTCACCCTCGGTGCTGTGTCCGGTGAATGCACCGCCATGCCACCATCCGTCAGTCCGCTTGTTGACCAGATTATAGGTCCACCCATGGGTCTGGGAAGCCATCATAATCTCGTAGCCGGAACCGTTGGTTCGCACGAGCCAGCTCTTCGGCTCTGTGGAGAGATAAGCACCATTTTCGGACAGGTGCAAATACTGTCCGTCAGAGGATTTAATGTAATACCAGTCTCTCTTCTCCTGCACAAAGGTCCACTTGGCGTTTTCGTAAACACCCTGCGGAATAATGGTTGTGCTGTTCAGCTCCTTATAGGGTGCCGCAGCCAGATAGCTTTCATTGCCGGATTTCGCCCAGGGCAGCATGATGTTCCTGTCTCTCCAGGCATCCATGCCATCGCCTTCCACATAGTTGCCGATGTAGAAGCTTCCATCCTTGATTTCTTTCAGCGTCGTTTCAGAAGTAATCGGCAGTAGCAGCACGTTGGAGGTCGTGTTCGCGGCCTGCATACCCTGTTTCGGGTCACCCCAAGCCGTATTCAGCCGGTAGCTGTTCGGCGCCATGCCGATTTCATAGTTTCCGTTGTTGGTGTTAAGATAGAGCACCTGAGCGTTGTCACTGAGCGTAACGCCGGTCTCGGAAATATTCAGATATTGTTCTGTTGCATTCGCCTTAATTTTGTACCAGGTACCGGATACCCACTCGAAGTGCCAGTACCAATCTTCGATATCATCGTACCAGACATAGCCGTCCTCCACGTCAAGCTTGACATAGTTTTCCATAGATTTGATACGGCCGCCGTCCAGTTGTTCGGGCAGAACGATGCCTTTAGTGCCAGTGTTGGTCACGATCGCAAGATCTTGGTTGTCCAGCCCAAGGCTTTCAGGTACATTGGGCAGAATATCAATCACAGCAGAAACATGATCCTGTTTTCCATTCTTCCAGATAAAATTAATCCGCCGTGTAACGCTGTCATAGGTCCAGCTCAGATCTTCATTACTACCGTCCAGGGCAGTCAGATTCTCCTGTAGTTCATAATACAAAGGATTCTCCGACGGGTATACTACATAGGTGCCCCGCTTCTCCGTGGAATCCAGAACCAGGTGGTTATATGTCGCTGTCGGATCCAGTTCGTTGACATCCGTAACGATCTTACTGCCGTCTGGATTAGTAATTTGGGCAGTAAAAGTATAATTGCTGTCGGCGATGTTGGGTTCTTCCTGATAATTGCTGTAGATCTTCATCAACCGCAGCTGGCAATCATTGGAAGTCCTTTGCGGCGATGTAATAAACGCATTATTCCAGGATGCCACATACATCGCGTAAACCTTACCGCCGGTCAGAATAATTTCATTGCTGTTGTTGCCCTGAATCGCGTAAACCTTGCTGGGTACGGTAGTGACGGAAATCTTGTTATCTGTGATATTCAGATAACCCGCTTCGCTCTGGACATAGTACCAGTTTGTTTCTCCAGGTACCTTCGTAAAGGTCCAGCCTACAAGATCATCCTTGTATTCGGGCTTTAAGGTATCTCCTTCGCCGGGCACTGCCCAGAAGGTATTCAAATTTGTATTGAGGGTATGATATTCCTTCTCGCTCTTCTGCTTGGCAATGACCCAGGTTCCGGTCAGATCGCTCGTGTTCTCCGTCACCTGTGCATTTTCATAGAAAGTGAAAATGTAGAAATTATTTGTCCAATTTGTCCACCCGGCGAATACATTGTCATCACTTTCCAGTTCACCGACATGATTCGCCAGTCCTAAACTCTTGCCACCGCCGATATCATCAGTTGCGTAGATGGCGTATTTTCCATTTTGTGTCTTGATAATGACTTCCTGCTTCTCGGAACTGACGGAAGCAGTTCCATGAGCGAAATTCAGATAGCCGCTCGCTGACCTGATGGCATAGTGGCCCCCTTCAATGTATTCGATTGTCCACTTCTCATAAAGTCCCTGCGGTCTGATTGTATTGCCATCCACTTCAATATACGGCGCAGCTGACAATGCGGGATGCATTCTTGTCCCGTTGATCGGATCAGAGATCAGAATCGTTCCGTTATTGTAAGCGATATAAACTTCCTTGCCGTTCAGCCCCAGTTCATCCATCGGCTTCTTGGCAAGAGGAACATTCACTGTAAACGTGTTCGGAGCCGTGTTCTCTTTCCAGGTAACAATCAGTTTGCCGTCCTCAACGGTCCAGCGGACGTCATTCGTCTCCCCGCTCGTGGCGTCTTCGCCGAGTACGAATCCTTCGGGGATCGTAATATCATAGATCATCCGGGTTCTGTTGCCGATTTTGGTTTCCGGATCATCATTGGTGAAATCAACTTTCAGGAATACCTGGTCTTCAGTAGTCACAGCCGCCAGTCCTTCCGGAGTCATCGCCGCACCAGCGCTGTTGACAATCGTCTCGACAGACTTCTCGTCTGCTGTGATATTTTTCTGCAGCAGATACTGACTGTAGATGGCCGTATAGGTCGTGTCAGCGTCTGCGTCTTTAATCTCTTTGTCCCATCCCTTATAGATATAGTAATAAGTTTCATCGTCAGCCTTTGTGGGAGTCATTCCGTCATAGGTAGGCTTAGTTCCTTCTTCAACGTTTTCGTCTGTCTCCAGAGTAGTCCCGTCTTCATTAACCCAAGTTATTGTATAACTCTCAGCACCATCATTATTTCCATTAGCATCAAACCAATAATAAAGGTGGGTCGTCGTCTGTTTTGCTTCCAGCCAGTTAATCGACGTGCTTGAATTCAGGCTGTCCATCGAGGAATTCCCATCGTATGAATAGCCAATATACTGAATTTTGTAAGGTTTGTAATCTGCACCGTTCTTTGTAGAATAAACAGTACTATCCAGTTTAATATGATCAAGCGGGATATACAACCCGTCAACTTTATGCGTCTCATTAACAAGGTCAATATCCGGCGCACCTGTTATAAATTTTTCTACGTAAAGATCCTCACCGGATTCAAGGCCTGCATGCCGGTTGCTTCCCTTCAAGTCGCCAAAGTTTCTGAGCTGAGTTGAAGTGATATCTCCCTGTTCATTTCTCACGTAGTAATAGATATGATAGGTCAAATGAATGATCGGTTTGAAATAGAGCGTCAGAACACGGTTCTCGGCATCATAATCAGAAGTTTTAGGATCCTCCCACTGACCAACTTGGTTGAAAACATCCTTGTAGGGATTATTGTTTCTTTCCTCGTTGATCTTGTTCGGATCCCTCGCCATTACAGAAGCTGACATTCTGCCTTTTGTGTCGTCCGCGATGCGAACATCCTTTCCGCTGGTCGTATATGTTCCCCTGATCATATACCGAACAACATACTCGTCCGATCCAGGCGTTATTGTCTGGTAATTCCCAACCTCATTTGATCCTGCGAGCATTTCAGCCAAAACACTCACCGGGGCAATGTTGAAAACCATCACCAGGGTCAGCAGCCAGGCGATTACTTTTAAACTGCGCTTATTCATCATGTGGATCTTCCTTTCGTTACGCGGTACTTCGGATTCGCTTTAACCTCGTCTGGCGTCCGGATTTCTCCGGACGCCCAGACTGGCTGTTATTATTTCTCCACGGCTTTGGCGATCACACGCCAGGTTCGACCACTATACTCTTCACTCATCCGATATGTGAAGGTAATTCCGGTTGCACCTTCTTCGTCAACCCAGTTCCCATGACGATCGCGGTACTGCCATTGCAGGGTATAATCCTTGTTTAATTCCATATTATCGAATCCGTACAGAGTCGCAGTGTACGTGATTTCTGTACCGTCGGGCGCTGGCTCATCTTCCGGCCAGCTGGAAGTCACACGAATACTCATCTTCGGCGTATCCTCTACCTCCGTGGTTTCCTCCGCCGGGATAATGTTCATGAATCCATTCACATAATTGATACGGTAGTTCCCCTGAAGCTCCTCGCCGGTCACGGTGATTCGGTAGGTATCAACCTCTTCACCTTCGTCCCGGGTTAGTGTGTATTCCAGCGTATCCTCCCCGATCGTACCGGTCACGGTAGCAGTCAGTTCCGGATCCTCGGTTCCCTGAGTCTTTTCCTTATTGTCTGCCTGAACAGTGACCTTCGCAGGCGTAATCTTCATATAACCATCGTTAACAATGAAGATCGCCTTCACGTTCTCGTCATCATAGCGGAAGTCATTCTCAGTCAGTTTCATCTGATAGTATCCGCATTCAGTTCCGCTGACTTCGATCTCGCGGGTCAGTTGAATCTTTGACGAATCAAAATCTTCGAAATTGCTTGTCGCAGTATATCCACCAAAACGCTGCTCCTCACCGGTAAACCTGGTGTTCAGCGTCTCACCGTTGATCACAATGACCGCCTTGGTCTTCGCAGCAGTCCCTTCGGCGTTTTCGCCTTCTGCTGTTTCTGTGCCTTCAGTTGTTTCTTCGCCCTTAGCTGTCTCTTCCTCAACGCTTTCTGGGTTGATGACCGTCAAGGTAAGGACTTTGGTCTGTTCTCCCGAGATCGCGGTGATAGTCGTTTCACCGAAACCAACAGCCTTCACCGTGATGGAGTGAGTAGCCTCGCTGCTGCCCACAATCTCAGCCACCTCAGGATTGCTGCTGCTC
The DNA here is from genome assembly GCA_017404985.1 of Clostridia bacterium. GTDB lineage: Bacteria > Bacillota > Clostridia > Christensenellales > Aristaeellaceae > Aristaeella. Next base: position 6,555 of record JAFRBK010000046.1, read on the forward strand.
CAGTTCGGCGTGTAGTCCTCATTGGTGGTCAGCGTGACGGTTTCGCCCGTCAGCATGTAGGAGCCACCTTCGCTGATGATTTCCATCAAATCGCGGAAACCGGCCAGGCTGCCAACCATGACGTTGCTGACATACTCTCCGTCTTCCATGAAGGCCGGCACTGCCTGGAACACCAATAAAGCCGCAACCAGGCAGGCGATCCATTTCTTCATCTTACCCATCATCTTTATTCCTCCCCGTTCAGTCGGAATTTTCGTTCCCAATCGGTCAAGGTCACTGCAGGATTATTCGCCTTCAACATCCACGATCAGACGCCAGCTGTACTGGACGGTTTCCCTCGTAGCGATGAACACGTGGTAGCTCCGGTCGAGGCCGACATCCTGCCAGCCCTGTCCGTCATTCTTGTCCACCTGCCATCTGTAGTGAACCGTCAGCCCGTCAAAGCCCACCAGCTTGGCTTCCAGGTAAATCGCATCGCCTTCGGTGACGATTTCCGGCCGGGATGTGGTCACATACACTTTGCGCTGTTCAGGCGGCAGGGGACCTTTGGGAGTTTCCGGCTCGGCGGGCGTCTCTTCAGGCGTTACATTGCCACCCTCGGTTTCGCCGGGCTGCTCGCCGGTAGGAGTCTCTCCGGTCTCGCCGGGCTGTTCTCCGGTTTCACCAGATTCTCCGGTCTCGCTGGGCTGTTCCTCAGCGGGTTTTTCAGGGATCAGATCCGCTCCTTCCACACGATTCCGTGGAATCTTGTAAGGATCCGAAGTGTAAAGCTTTTCATCCGCCAGTGCGCCGGCTGCCACCAACAGTGCGAGCACGACCATAGCGATCATCACAATGAATTTCTTGTTTTCCTTCATTCTCGTTCACCTCATCAAGTTTCACAGGTCGCAGGGTTTCTGCTTTTCCTTCTATATATATAGGGTTACTTTTGGGGATCCAGCCTTGCCCTGCTTCAGTTACTTTTGGAGATAACCCCAGCCGGAGGCTTTCCTTGTTCTTTCTCTGTTTCCCCGGAAGGATCCTGCGATTTTTCCGGAGTCACCGACCGCCCGAATGTCCTTTTATCGGGCGGGTCGCCAAGTATCGTCCGCTTCCGGACGTCCCCAGGGTCTATATTGCACCCTACTATTATTATACTAATTCAGGGTCATTTTTCAGTTACATAAATTTCGTTCAGTTCCGGATTTGCGCGTGATTATTCAGGAAACTCCGGGATTTTCGGCGTTTCTTCCGCGGGCAGCGGCTGTGAACTCAGCGGCCCGACACGGTAGTTGAAGACGATATTGCTGTTGGGATAGGACCGGTAGAACACCCGCTTGATCCGCTCCAGCACCATGCCGCCGGTATTATAATTGACGGTGGGCAGCAGCAGGGCGAAGATGGTCGGGGCAAACCGGGTAATCGTGTCGCCCTTGCGCAGGTTCTTCCTCAAAATGTCCAGCAGGCCGGTCATGATGTTATCCTGCCGCATGGAATCAATCTCTTTGTCATTATAGGGGGACACCATAATAATGGCCAGGAACATGGTGGCGCCCAGGCGTTCCAGGTTCCTCATCTGCAGGTTGAAGATTTCCTTGAACACAGTATATTCGCAGACGAAGGCGCCCCGGCGTTCGCCGCTCTCCCGCAGCTCGTTTCGGATGGACTCCAGGTTGAAGTCCAGGGTTTTGCCGGCGGAAACGATCTGCTTGTAGAATTCCTGCAGGTCTTCGCTGGGCTGGACGCCCAGGTAGCGGTAGTTCAGCTGGACCACATGTTTGTACTGCACCAGGGCTTCGCCCGTCCGGTTGATCTTGATCAGGGCGGACATCAGCTCCATATGAAGCCGGTCGTCAAAGGAGTCCACATCCAGGGCCCTGCGGCAGACGCTGACGATGTCCGCATACTGGGCTTTGGATTTCAGCAGTTCAATATAGGCATAGACCGCCGCCATAAACTTGTTGTGCATGGTGGTAGCCTTGGCAAGGGCCCATTCATTCTGCTCGCTGTGCTGCAGCAGGTCGCCGGAATACTTTTCCAGCAGCTGGTTGTACAGCTTCCGCTGTTCCGGTACGGGCACATTGTTCTCGCTCAGGCGCTCGAAAATCGCGTCGATCTCATACATATCAATGGTCATGTTGTCGAGGCATTTCCAGTGGTATGCACCGCGGTCCGAAACGATGCAGGCGCCCAGGGCCGGGTCGATCTGGTTCAAAAGCACACGCAGCCGGGAAACCAGCGTCTTCAGCGCGTTTTCCGGGTTGGTGCTCTTGTCCTCGTCCCACAGGGCAGTCAAGAGCTTCTGGTTCGGCACGGGTTCCCCCGCATTCAGGATCAGATACTGAACCAGCGCAGCGCCCTTCTTCGATTTTGCAGCCAGATGGTCCGTCTTCTTTTCGTCAATGAAAATCAGGAAATGGTCCATCATCTGTATTCTGATCGTTTCAGCCACTGTTTCCATCCTCCTTCGGAATGATCGGGATTCTTAAAACAGCCTCTTCAGGCCCCTTTGCTGTCTCTCTTCTTCTCAGTCACATAGGCAACCACGGTTACATTTTAGCAGGTAACAACGGGTTTGACAAGTTTTTTTCATGGGTTTTTCGGCGATTCAAGGGTTTGAGGCATTTTTCTGCCGATTCTGTGTAACCAAAACCTCCGATGCTGTCTTCCGGAGGCGGAAAGACTGATATAAAACAAAACCCCCGGCAGATTCGGAATGACCACTGCAGGGAGTACAGGCGGGCAAAAAGATCCGGTGTGCTCAGAACCGAACACACCGGAAAAGGAGGATAGAATATGAAGAAGTTTCTGTTAGTCTACGGTAAAGAGCACCACGCGGTACTCACGGTCCAGGTTGTCCTGTTCCAGGGTGTACTTATACTCCTCGCCGCTGCCGACGGAGAACCATCCGCGTTTGTCACCGTCATTGGCTTCCCAAACGATCCGGTAGCTCACATCCGCATTGGATACCTGGGCGATCAGAGTCACTTCATCTCCGAAATGAAGCATATCAATGTTGCCCAGTTTGATATCGGCACTGCCGCTGAATTCGACTTCCTCGTACAGCTCGGGATTGTTGAACTGTTCCAGCAACTCACTGGACACGCTGCCGGGATCATCATCGAAGAACTCTTCGAACTCGTCATCACCGAACTCTTCGTCGGTTACATCAGATTCGTCATCTTCGTCGTCGTTAGTTACTTCTTCCTCGGTTTGCTCTTCTGTTTCTTCTTCGTCCTTTTTGGCGGCTTCTTCTTCGGCAGCCTTCCGGGCTTCTTCCTCTTCAGCAGCCTTTCTTGCAGCTTCCTCTTCCGCGGCCTTGCGGGCTTCTTCCTCTTCGGCAGCTTTCCGCGCGGCTTCTTCTTCAGCAGCCTTGCGTTCGGCTTCTTCCTTGGCTTTGCGCTCTTCCTCTTCCTTGGCTTTCCGTTCAGCTTCTTCTTTCGCTTTGCGTTCCTCTTCGGCTTTCCGCTCTGCTTCTTCTCTGGCTTTCCGTTCTTCCTCGGCTTTGCGCTCTTCCTCAGCCCTACGGGCCTCTTCTTCCGCCTGGCGCCGTGCTTCTTCTTCCTCAGCCTGCCGCCGTGCTTCCTCTTCAGCAGCAATCCGTGCAGCTTCTTCGGCTGCGGCCTGTTCCGCCGCTATGCGGGCCGCTTCCTCTGCGGCTGCAATCTCTTCCGGCGTCGGCCCGCCTTCTTCAGCATATACAAACGGGAACGAGCCCAGAAGCAGGGTCAAGGCGATCATCAGGGCTGCCAGCTTTTTCATCAGGGAATTCCGTTTCATTTGGAATCGTCCCCTCCTTTCTCTCATTCATAACAGGGTCCTTTTCCCTGTTTGCAAAATTATTGTACCACAAAATAGTTATATAGTCGGTTACATATGAAAAAAACTTTTATGTATTTTGCGTGATTCTTCTCCGATGCCCTCGGTTTTCATTTGACGTCTGTTTCTTCCTTATATAAAATAGGATCAGAAAAACGGAAGGGGGCATGCCCGTGGATGGAATGGCAATGGCGCTGGCTGAGGCGAAAGCCGCCCTGGCAGAAGGCGAAATCCCGGTCGGCGCTGCCCTTTTTCGGGGGGGTACGCTGGTCTGCTCGGACCATAACCGGCGGGAGCAGCTGCACGATCCCACCGCCCACGCGGAGCTGCTCTGCCTGCGCCGGGGCGGTGAGATGATTGGCAACTGGCGGCTGTCGGAGTGCACGCTGTATGTAACGCTGGAGCCGTGCCCCATGTGCGCCGGGGCGCTGGTGATGAGCCGCCTCGGGCTCTGCGTGTTCGGGGCGGAAGATCCTGAGCTCGGCTGCTGCGGGAGCGTGTATGATTTTTGCGGAGACACGGCCCTGCGGTCCGGAACCCGCTGGCAGCAGGATCTGCTTGCCCGGGAGGAATGCAAAACCCTGCTTGATTCGTTTTTTCAAAGAAAGAGGTGATAATGCGTGAAACGGTGGATTCGCTGCCTGGCGGCAGTTCTTTGTCTGAAATGGATAGTTTTCGGTACGGCCTTTGCGGATGCGGAGAATAAAGGAAGCCTCAGCCTGCTGGCCATCAACGTGCGGAAAGCCGACTGCCTGCTGCTGCGCAGCGGCAGCAGCGCCTATCTGGTGGATACCGGCTCCAAGGACAGCGTCGACCGGGTGCTGGCTGTGCTGGAAGAGGAAGGGATCCGCCATTTGGACGGCATCATCCTGACCCACACCCACGCCGACCATACCGGCGGGCTGAAGCAGCTTCTGGCCTCGGACCTGGAGGTTGATACGCTGTACGCGCCCAAATGGTCTGATAAAGAGGAAGGAAAGCATCCGATTGACAAGGCGCTGAAGAAAAATCCCCAGCGGGAAGGGATCGGCATCGTCCGGCTTTCCTCCGGGGACAGCCTGCCCCTGGACGGTGGAAGCCTGGAGGTACTCGGACCCCTGGAGGAATCGGACGTCGAGAACTGTAACTCACTGGTGTTGCTGGCATCCGCTGGCGGCGGGACGATGCTGCTGACGGGAGACATGGAAATTCCGGAAGAGAATTCCCTGCTCTCTGCCAGGCTGATCCCGAAAGTGGATGTAATCAAAATCGGGAACCACGGGGAAGGGGACGCGACCGGGCCGGCGCTGATCCGGGCCTGCGAACCGAAGGCAGCCGTCATTTCCACGAACACGGAGGACGAAAAAGATACGCCGGACAAGCGGGTGATCCGTCTCCTTCAGCAGTGGAATGTAGCGGTTTACCAGACGCAGGATACAGAAAACGGCGTTCTCGTGACGATTGAAAACGGTGAAATCTCTGTCACGGATAAATAGGATTCTGTCCGAAAGGGAGCCAGGCCCGCTCAGGGAACGAAAAAGCCGCCGGAAAGGCGGCCTGACTTCAAAAAATGTGCGAGCGTGACCATAAGCCGGGTTCTGTATTGGACGATCATCTATCCAGGCTTCGCGTCACCGCGAAGCTCAAGCGACAGCGAAGAACGCGGCGGGCCGCCGGCTTGTCTTCATTGCGTCTTGCACCAGGTGGGGTTTACAGCGACAGCCCGTTACCGGGCTGCGGGTGAGCTCTTACCTCGCCTTTCCACCCTTACCGCTTGCGCGGCGGTTTATTTCTGTTGCACTATCCCTGGAGTCGCCTCCGCCGGCCGTTAACCGGCACCCTTGCCCTGTGGTGCCCGGACTTTCCTCATACCCCCGAAGGGCACGCGATCGTCTGTTCACCTCGCACGGCGTCCATCTTACATCGAAAGGCTGGAATCTGTCAATGACTGTGATCCCGGAACCGGAATCGGCTGAACTGAACCCTACCCATGTGCGGCGCGCCCTCGGCGGCAATACTGCCACCGGCATTCTGAAGCTCATCGCGCTGGTCTTCATGATGATTGACCACAGCGGAAAGATGGTTTTCCCCGGAATTCCGGAGATGCGGTACCTGGGTCGGATTGCCTTCCCGGTGTATGTCTGGTGCATGATCGTCGGTTTTGAATACACGCGCAGCGTGCCGAAGTATCTGGGGCGGATTCTGCTGGTCGGGCTCGGGTCCCAGCCCCTCTATATGGTGGCCCTGAACCACAAGTGGTATGAGCCGAATATTTTTCTGACGCTTTTCCTGGGCCTTTGCGCCCTGTGGGGAATCCGGGAGAAGAAATTCGGAAGCCAGTTCTGGGCGCCGGTGCTGGCGATCCTGCTCTCCGGGATCCTGAAGGTGGATTACGGGTGGAAGGGCATCCTGTTCATGCTGCTGCTTTATCCGGTCCGGTACCTGCGGTCCGGCATTGCCGCGGTGATGATTGCCTATTTCCTGTTTTGGGGCTGTTTCTACTCCCTGACGCCTTCCCTGTTCGGCTGGACCATTCCTTATAATGACATGTTTGAACCCCTGCAGGGAATCATGAAGGCGCTGAACCGGTCGGAAGCCTACGGGCTGCTGTCCCTGCCGCTGATTCTGATTCCTTTCCGGAAGGACTGGAAAATGCCCCATTGGCTTTCCTACGCGTTGTATCCGGCCCATTTGGTCCTTCTCTGGATCATGGAAACACTGAAGTAAGAAAATGAAAACGGGGCAGCAAGAAAATCGTTGACACGGTTCGGGAAGCATGGTATAATCCCAAATTGTCAGCGGAAAGGATACCGTTTCCGTAGCGCGCGAAAGCCCCTGGGATCGGCCCGGCTTGCGCCTGTAGCTCAGTTGGATAGAGCAACGGCCTTCTAAGCCGTGGGCCGGGGGTTCGAGTCCCTCCAGGCGCGCCAAACATGGTGGGTATAGCGTAGTTGGTTAACGCGCCAGATTGTGGCTCTGGAGAGCGTGGGTTCGAGTCCCACTACTCACCCGTTTCCCTTTTCCGTTCGTTGGCAGATTACCTACGTTGGGGTGTAGCCAAGTGGTAAGGCACGGGACTTTGACTCCCGCATTCGTAGGTTCGAGCCCTGCCACCCCAGCTCTATGACCCATTAGCTCAGTTGGCAGAGCACTTGACTTTTAATCAAGGTGTCTGGAGTTCGAATCTCCAATGGGTCACTTTCCCCTTTTCTGCTGGTCTGTCTTTGCGGGCGTGGCGGAATGGCAGACGCGCCAGACTTAGGATCTGGTGTCGAAAGGCGTAAGAGTTCGAGTCTCTTCGTCCGCACGGTTTCCTGTCCCTCATGCGGTAGTAGCTCAGTTGGTAGAGTGCCACCTTGCCAAGGTGGATGTCGCGGGTCCGAGTCCCGTCTACCGCTCCATTCGCGGGTGTAGCTCAATGGCAGAGCTCCAGCCTTCCAAGCTGGTAACGTGGGTTCGATTCCCATCACCCGCTCCACGAAAACAGCGCTTGCGGAAAGCAGGCGCTGTTTTTTCATATGTTGTTCATCCTGTCTTCACGGGAAACGGATATGATGGTATACTGAAGAGCGTGTCGGGAGGATGGGGATGTATGACGCTTTTGATTGTGGATGACGAGGCCAGGATTCGCTCGCTGATCGCGAAATATGCCGCCTTCGAGGGATATGAGACCGAGGAGGCGGCCGACGGCATGCAGGCCGTGGAAATGAGCCGGAAAAAGCATTACGACCTGATCATCATGGACGTGATGATGCCGGAGCTGGACGGCTTTTCCGCCGTGCGGGAAATCCGCAAAAACGACAGCACCGTGCCGGTAATCATGCTCTCCGCCCGGGGCGAGGAATACGACCGGATCCACGGTTTTGAGCTCGGGGTGGACGACTATGTCGTCAAGCCTTTCAGCCCGAAGGAGCTGATGATGCGGGTCGGCGCGGTCCTCAAGCGCAGCGGGGTCTCCGGAGACAAGCAGGAGGAGGAAATCGTCACGCTGGGGGACCTGACGGTGAATTTCACCGCCCGGCGGGTCAGCGTTCAGGGGCAGGAGCTGGACCTGAGCCCCAAGGAATATGAGCTTCTTTTCTATATGGTCCGCAACCGGGGCATCGCCCTGTCCCGGGAAAAGCTGATCAGCGAGGTCTGGGGCTACGATTTCTTCGGAGATGACCGGACGCTGGATACCCATATTAAACTCCTGCGCCGCCAGCTCGGGCCCTGTGCCGATAAAATCACCACGCTCAGAGGGGTAGGATATCGTTTTGAGAAGGAGTAGGGGCCATCTGGCCTATCGGGAGGAATTCTGGGCGGGCCGTCTCGGCATCCGGGCCAAAATCCTGATCTGGCTGGCTCTGCTGGCCGCTTTCACGATCTTCACGGTCTGGCTGTTTCAGGGAGCCCTCTTCTACACGATTTACGGCATTCTGATGGCGACGGGCTTCATGGGCTTTATTATGGCCCGCAGCATTTCCGAACCGATTATCGAAACCAACCTGGCCGCCCGGGAGCTGAGCCGCAGCCGGTATACCCGCCCGCCCCACAGCGGTGGCTATCGGGAAATCGCCCAGCTGAATGATACCCTGGTCCGGGCCGCGGAAGACCTGAACAAGGTGGAAGACCTGCAGCGGGAGCTGATCGCCAATATCTCCCATGACCTCCGGACGCCCCTGACCATGATCCAGGGCTATGCCGAAGCCATGCGGGATATTCCGGATGAGGTCACCCCGGAAAACATGCAGATCATCATCGATGAGACGGAACGCCTGTCCACCATGGTCAGCGAAGTCCTGGATTTCAGCCGCCTGCGCAGCGGCACGCTGGAGATGAATAAAACGGACTTCAACCTGACCCGCCTGATCCGCGGCATCACGGACCGGGTCAGCAAAATGACGGCGGCGGAAGGCTACACAATCCTTTTTGACCCGGAGGAAGACCTCTGGGTGACCGCGGACAGCGGCCGCATCAGCCAGGTGGTGTATAATCTGTTAGGGAACGCCCTCACCTATACCGGGGAGGATAAAACGGTAACCATCGCCCAGGCCCGGAAAGGCAGGCAGGCCCGGATCACCATCTCCGATACCGGAGAAGGCATCTCCCGGGAGGAACTGCCCCTGATCTGGGACCGGTATTACCGCAGCCGGGAAAATCATCGCCGGTCGGTGCTGGGCAGCGGCCTCGGCCTGAATATCTGCCGGGGCATTCTGGAAAACCACCAGGCGGATTACGGCGCGGACAGCACGCCCGGCCGGGGCACAACCTTCTGGTTCTGCCTGCCGCTGGCGGATCAATCAGCAAAGGATGAAGTGGAATGAAGAGGTTTTTCTGCAGCCTGTTGTGCCTGATGCTGCTGCTTTCGGCATGTCCGGCCTTCTGCGAGGATTCCGAAGGCGACCTGTCCGTGGATGAAATCGTGGAAAGCGTAGACCTGGATACGCCTGCGGCAGGAGAATGGAATTTCCCGGTGGCGCTGGAGGACATGAATCCGGATTTCGTCCGCCTGGCCAACAAGCACTACCTGCTGGACAAGGATTACTATGCCAAACCGCTGGTGAAGGTGAAGGCGCTGAAGCTGAAAAACGGAGAAAACAGCAACGGCGGCATCCGCAAAGCCTCCGGCGGCACAATGCAGCTTCAGGAGGACTGTTATCAGGCGCTGGTGGCCCTGTCCGACGCAGCGCGCGCAGACGGATATAACCTGTACCTCAAGAGCGCTTACCGCTCCTGGCAGACCCAAAACACCATGTATAAAAACCGCCTGAAGAAAAATGGAGGCAAGGATGACGGATGGGTCTCCAAGGCCGGTGCCAGTGACCACCAGACTGGGCTCGGCTGCGACGTGATCCCGAAAAGCTGGCTGAAAGCATCCGGAATGAATTCCAAAATGGCCAAAGAACCGGAGTGCATCTGGATGGCGGAGCACTGCCAGGAATACGGGTTTATCATCCGGTATCCGGCGGATAAGGAAGATGTTACGGAAATCAATTATGAGCCCTGGCACCTGCGGTATGTGGGTATTCCGGCAGCGACATATATCATGGAAAACGGCCTGTGCCTGGAGGAATTCTGTGAGCAACTCCAGGCTGCGATCGGGGAATACCTGGAAAACGGCGGGGACCGGAAGAAAGTGGAAAAGTTCATCCAGGAGCCAAACGGAGAATAATCAATCGGAGCGCGGCATCTGCCGCGCTCCGTCTTTGTTTCGGGTTTTTCTTTTTCAGTGCCCTGTTCGTTGAATGGCTTTGGTCTTCTCAGGAGCTTATTCTTTACAAAACCTTATTCAGGAAGTCCTTGGTCCGCTGCTCCTTCGGGTTCGAGAAAATCTCCGCCGGGGTGCCCTCCTCGACGATTTTGCCTTCGTCCATGAAGAGGACCCGGTCGGCAACTTCCCGTGCAAAGCCCATCTCATGGGTCACGCAGACCATGGTCATGCCGCTGCGGGCCAGTTCCTTCATCACATCCAGCACCTCGCCGACCATTTCCGGGTCCAGGGCGCTGGTGGGCTCGTCAAAAAGCATCACCTCCGGCTCCATGCACAGGGCGCGGACGATGGCAATCCGCTGCTTCTGGCCGCCGGAAAGCTGGCTGGGATAAGCGTCCGCCCGGTCCGCCAGGTTGACGCGCTCCAGCAGCCCCCTGGCCTTCTTTTCCGCTTCCTCCTTGCTTTTTTTCAGCAGCTTCATCGGTGCCAGGGTCATGTTCCGGAGCACGGTCATATGCGGAAAAAGGTTGAAATGCTGGAACACCATGCCCATCTTCTGGCGGTGGATATTGATGTCCACCGTCGGATCCGTGATATCCACGCCGCCCAGGCTGATCGTGCCGGCAGTCGGCAGTTCCAGCAGGTTCAGGCACCTGAGGAAAGTGGATTTCCCCGATCCGGAGGGCCCGATCACGACCACCACCTCCCCCCGGTGAATATCGGCATCCACACCCCGCAGCGCTTTCAGTTCCCCGTCATTGAAATGCTTTTCCAGCTTCTGGACGGAAATCAGGATGTCGCTTTTCTTCTCAGTGGTCACTTGCACGCAGCCTCCTTTCCATCCGGCCGATCAGTTTCGTCAGAATCAGCGTCAGCAGCAGGTACAGGGCGCCGGAAATGATATACGGCGTAAACGCGGAATAGGTTCTCGACCGGATATAGTCACCGGCCTTGGTCAGCTCAGTCAGGGCAATGTAGGACAGAATGGACGTTTCCTTGATCAGGGCGATAAACTCATTGCACAAACTCGGAAGGGCTGATTTGGCCGCCTGGGGCAGGATGATCCACAGCATCGTGCTGGGGCCGGAAAAGCCCAGGGAACGCCCTGCCTCGGTCTGGCCTTTATCCACAGACATGATGCCGCCCCGCACAATCTCCGCCACATAGGCGGCGCTGTTCAGCCCGCAGGCGATCACGCCGATAATAGCCTTTTCGATCCGGATCGATCCGAAAATGCCGAAGTTGATAATCAGGACCTGCAGAAGCAGCGGTGTGCCGCGGATCAGGTCAATATAGAATTTGGCAAAGCCCGAAAGAAAATGCAGAATGGCGACCCCGATTTTCTTCATGGGATTGGTTCCCCGGTATTTGAGTTCCGTCACTTCCGGCAGGCGCAGCACCGCCAGGATTGTCCCAAGTGCCGTGCCGGCCAGAATGGCAAAGAAACTCACCTGCAGCGTCACCCACAGGCCATCCAGATACAGAAGCCACCGGTCGTCCTTGATGGCATTCATGTAGATTTCTTTATAAATATTCTGAAAAAAATTCAGCGGTTCCCGGTTGTCGATCATAGTCTGGATCGGCAGCCACCATTCTTCAAATATGGACATATGCGTCCTCCCCTGTCCAAATGACGCCAAAACCGTAGAGAGGGAACCTCTCTACGGTGTAAGGCTCAGGTATCGGATGATTATTCCGCCTTGGCTTCCTCTTCGGTGCTGAAGTACTTCACAGCCAGCTCCTCATAGAAACCGGCAGCTTCCAGTTCCTTCAGGGCGGCGTTGATCTTCTCGAGCAGTTCGGGGTTGTCCTTGTTCACTTCGATGCCGTACCAGTCAGCCTGCAGGCCCATGTCCACGATTTCCAGGCTGTCGTCCTTCAGGGAAGCCAGAATCGCCATGCCGACGGGCTTGTCGACGATGACCGCGTCCACCTTGTCGCCCTGCAGGTCCATGATGGCGGACAGGAAGGTCTTGTACTGGGCCACGTTGCTCTGCCCGGTGATTTCCTCAGCCGCGAAATCGCTGGTGGTTCCCAGCTGGACGCCGATGGTCTTTCCCTTCAGGTCGTCTGTGGTGGCATAGCCGCTGTCCTTCTTGATGATAACGATCAGGCCGGCGTTGATGTAGCCGTCGGAGAAGTCCACGCTCAGCTTCCGCTCTTCGGTGATGCTGATGCCGGAAACGCCGATGGTGTTCTTGTTGGTCTGCACGGCGGCGATGACCGCGTCAAAGTCCATGGCTTCAAACTCGATTTCAAAGCCGGCCTTTTCAGCCACGGCTTTGATCAGGTCCACGTCGTATCCCACATATTCTTTGCCATCCACGCTCTCAAAGGGCGGGTATTCCGGGTTAAAGGCAACGGTAATGGTTTCCGCGGCAGCCATGGCCACAGACAGGGCCAGCATCAGCGCCAGCATCAGGGCAACAATCTTTTTCATATTCAGGTTCCTCCTCTTTCTCGTGTTCCGTTTCGGAATGGGGCAAGTATAGCACGCCGGCGGGGCAGTGTCAAGCGCCTTAATGCATTTTTATTCATTATTTTTGCATTTATAAAGGAATTATTCGTTTTATTATGCATAATATACTGTATATTCTCTGTATTTATACATTTCGAAGGTCGGTTTCCCTGTCCAGGCGGGAAAGGGTCTCCTTCCGGACGCCGGGCGTCAGCCGGTAGCGGGTCGGGTCCCAGGCCGGATCGGCGCCGGTTTTGCGGAAAATGCCGAATTTGATCGGGATGCCGGCTTCGGTATATTTCTGCTCATGTTCGGAGATGTAGTTCGGCTGAAACCCCGCCGCGTGCAGGTCATGGACCAGATAAACCGTTTCAAATCCGCAGATGTCGAAATACACCAGGGAATCCAGAAAGAGGGTATCGTCATCCGTCTTGAACCAGATTTCCCCGCCATCCTTCAGGAAAGAACGGTATTGCACCAGCTGGCGTGGATGGGTCAGGCGGCGCTTGGCATGCTTTGGATGCTCGGTCCAGGGGTTGCAGAAGCTGATGATGATCCTGTCCGCGGCATCCTCTTCCCCGAAGACGCGGTCAATGAAGCAGATATCCGCCTGCAGCAGAATCAGGTTGCCGGGATGCTCCCCGAGCGCTGCCGCGGCATTGCGCCTTGCGCATCCAAGCACGTCCGCGCTCAGGTCCGCGGCCACATAGTTGGTCCCGGGATTGTCCGCCGCCATCAGGGCGGTGCTGACGCCTTTTCCGCATCCCATTTCCAGGTGCAGCGGATGTTCCGGGTGGTCGAACGCCTGCCGCCAGCAGTTTCTCCGGCTTTCCCCGTCCTCCGTATACCAGGCGCAGGCTGCCAGTTCCGGCCGGGCCCATTTTTTCTTCCGCATATGCATGGCATCAGCCCTCTCTGTGTTCCTGCTGCCGGCCGGTCAGGCCAGCTCCTTTTCCTTCAGCCATTGCGCAGCAATCCCTGCCCAGGTTTCCGCGCCTTCCCTGCGGAAATGGGTATCATCCTCTTTTCCTTCCGGCCAGGCGGGGAATTCCCCCGGCGCCAGATGCATATACAGCGCCAGGCTCTTCTCCGCTCCCAGGCCGCTGACCACCCGCCGGCTTTCCGCGTACAGGTCCATGAGGGGCAGGCTCCGCTCCTCCGCCAGCTGCCGGATCACCCGGGGATATTCCCCGAGAGTGTCCTGCAGAACGCCGTCAGCAAAAATACGCTGGCAGAGCGGCGTCACCATCACAGGCTGCGCCTCTTTCTTCAGCGCGGTATCAATAAATATATTAAGATTGTCCCTGAAAGAAGTCCATGGGTCGGTATGCCGTTCCGGCTTATCATTCATATCATTATGGGTAAACTGAACCAGCAGCAGGTCCCCTGGCCGGATTTCCTCCTCAATAGCCTGCAGCCTCCCCTCCGCCAGAAAGGATTTTGTGCTGCGCCCGGCCACTGCCCGGTTTTCAACCCGTACGCCGGGAAGCAGCTTCCCCAGCATCTGACCCCAGCCGGTCATGGGCGCCTGGTCCGGCGAATAGGAAGCCATCGTGGAATCCCCGCAGAGGTACAGTGTTTTCATTCCGCCTTTTTCTCCGTTCCCTCAACCTGCGCTTCCACCAACGGCACAGTCAGCGTTACCGTAGCTTCAATGGGCTCCGGTGCGCCGACCGCCCTGCAGGTCACCGTAATCTCCGTTCCCGGTTCCGCGTCTTTCGCAATTTTCAGCTGGCCGTTCTCATTGATCGTTGCCACGTTCTCCGGAGCATCCGTTGACCATTCCACGGTTTTGTTTCCGGCCTTTTCAGGCTCGAGAGCGCACTTGATCGCCACGGTTTTCCCAGGTTTCGGCTCACCTTTGGCCGAAAGAGTCACGGAAGTGACGGGATATATGACCTTGACCGCCGTATTGGCCAGCATATTCACGGATTCCATCACGGTAATCGTGGTTTTTCCCGGGCCGACCGGGCGTACCAGCGCGATGCCGCCTTCTCCGGGTTCCACCGTTGCCACGGATTCCTTGTGTGATTTCCAGGTCAGGCCTTCCGGCGGAATGATTTCCGGCGTCACAGTCACCTTCACTTCCTGGGGTTCATCCGTCCCGACATAGAAGGTCAGGGATTTCGGTTCCAGCGTCAGGCTGGTGACCGGCGGCATGATGATCAGCGGCCAGGAGTCGGAAGTCCCGAAGGTTTTCGATACTGCCGTAATCGTAATATTCAGAACCCCTTTGATCCCCTTGCCCACCGTCAGCTGGCCGGTTTCGCTGATCTTCAGGCCGTCCGGGGTATCCCCGTCCTCATCCGTCACCAGCCAGATGATTTTATCGTTTTTCTCTTTTTCATTCACGACCGTCGTATCGTTGAACGCCGCCTTCATTTGCAGCTTCTGGCCCGCGTTCAGCGTTTTCACGTCATTTTTCGCTGTCAGCTTCAGGCCGACCGGTGACTCGCTTTCGTCATACTTCAGGCTCCGTGCCATTTCAATCAGCTCGTCCAGGCTCATCTGTACCGCAACCGGCCCGTCTGTCACCGATTCGGGATAGATACTGTAGATCATCCGGTATTCCCGTGTCCCCCGGACATACCGGATTTCGCCCACCATGCCTTCGCCGCGGGTTTTCAGGGTGCTGGCATGGCAGTATACCATGACCGGCCATTTGGTATATCCTTCTCCCAGGTCAAAAACCTCATACCGGGTCCGTTCCCCGGGGAAGTAGTATTTCAGCTGGCTGAGTACCTTCTGGTAGAAATCGGATGCGGCATCTTTTCCCGCTGTGTATCCAAGCTCTTCCGGCTTCTCCATCTCCTGAATGTAGATGCATCCATCCGCATGCTTCTCCCGATACAGCGCATAGCCGGCAACATCCGCCGATTTCCAGCCTTCTCCTTCCATCACGGGCACGGTCAGCAGATCCAGCTGCTGCGTGGCCATTTCCCCCTGTTCCGTCAGCCGGGCTCCTCCCTCCGCCAAAACGGGAAATGCCAAAGCCGCCAGCAGCAATATGACCAAACCGAACCATCCGAGCTTTCTGCACATGGGTGGAAACCTCCGTCATTCTTTTCCTTGCTTTCTTTATTCCATTATAAGTCCTTGCCCCGGATTGTCAAGAACAGGAAAAGCCCCGGAAACCCGTCTGTTCCCGGAGCCTGACCGTGCCGAAGGCGGGACTTGAACCCGCACGCTTTTAAGGGCAACGGATTTTGAGTCCGCCGCGTCTGCCATTCCGCCACTTCGGCGTCGAAAAGGATTATAGCATATTCCTTCCCCTGTTTGCAAGCTACCTTGGATTATATTCCATGGTTTCCTGGTAGGCTTTGTATGTGGTTTTGAACAGCAGCTCCCGTTTGGTTTCCCGGTTTCCCTGGTACCACACCTTCCACGTTTCCACCACATAGCCTTTCCGGCCGGTCACGGTCTTTTTGGTTTCTCCCGGTTTCAGGCTGGTATTGACCACATAGTTGACCCCTTCCGGCTGCGGAATCACCTGCGTGGTGTTGCTTTCCAGATCGATATGCACGTCCGCCCCGAGGCTCATGCCGTAAAGGTTCACTGTCACCTTCCGTTTGCTGTAGCCCGCGAGGATAAAAATCGGCCAGTCGGTGTTGTTTTTGAACTTGAAATCCAGCCCCGGCCAGTTGACAGTGGCGTCAAACCCTTTTTCCACGTAGCTGGAAGGCCAGGCATGCGGATTGCGCTCAACGATTTCCAGGTCCGCCCTGGCAACAGCGTTGAACAGCGTCGAACTGGTCTGGCATACGCCGCCGCCGATCTCATCCTTGCTCTGCCCGCCGGAGATCGCTGCGGCTTCCTTGTACCCCTTGGCCGCGGTGCGTTCTCCGGTCGCCTGGTTAAAGGAGAACGTTTCTCCGGGCATTACAGTCAGGCCGTTGATCGCCTGGGCGCTGAGCTGGATGTTGGTATTCCTGTTCTCGTTCTTCGTGGTTTCCGTGGTATAGGCGGAAATCAGGCCGAAGCGGTTCATCATTTCCGTCTTCGTCATCACAGCCAGGACTTTTTCCGGCACAACCCGCAGGGTTTTCCGGGTTTCTCCGGCATCCAGCAGGTCCGCCACCTGGTTGAACAGGCTGTCCCCGTCCAGCCGTGCCCCGGGCCGGTCTTCGGTAAACGTGAAGGTCTTCGTATTGAAATCGAAGCTTTCCACCGTGCTGTTGACGGGATCCCGGTTCACATAATTGACGATGCCGTCCACCATGGCACGCAGGGCGTCGTGGTCCCAGTCCACCTGGCTCTGCCAGGACACCGGCGTGGAGCGCATCGCGGACACCCGGTCAATCCGGTCCTGAAAAGGAGTGATGCCGGACGCTTTCAGGTCCTCTGAATTCGTACGTCCCATAGCCCAGGCCTTCTCCACCAGTTCGTGGGTATTCCGGGAAACCGGCACCCGCTCCGTATTGACGTGCCACGATTCGTTGCCGACAGCAATCTCGATGTCAAAAGAACGGTCCACGCTCTCATGGACAGCGTCCACCGCCGCAGCAGCCTCATCCTTCGTCATTCCGCCCACATGCACATTGTCGATATAGATGCCCTGGTAAATCCGGTCTGTGAAGATTTCCTCCCGGCAGAGGGCAAACGTTTCCGTTTTCTGCGGGTCCAGGGAGATCAGGTTTCCGTTGACCAGGGCCAGGTTCGGTAAAAATTTGTACCGGATGCCGGCTACCTGCGGCAGCGCCGCCAGCACCAGTGCTGCCAGCACCAGGGCAAAAAACACTGCCACCGCGGCCCAGGCCCCACGATGGGGATCCCTCCGCCGGGAACGCGGCCGGGGTTCGCGGACCGGTGCCGGCTTGTCGAAGCGGTCCAGGTCATCAAAAACGGTGGAGGGGGCGCCGAGACCGTCGTCTTCCTCGTTCCGGGCGAAGTACCGCTTTCTCTGCCGCTGTTCCTCCTGCCGCCGGTTCCATTCATCCCGCTCCTGCAGTTCCCGGTCCCGGCCCAGGGGTTGTTTTCCGGGAAGCGATGCACCGTATCCGGAATCCTGTTCCGGATCCCGGATCACTTCCCCGTCCCCTTCATACAGGTCATAGCGTTTCATTCTGCCCATGTTGTTACTCCAATAAACCCCTTTTATCTTCTGTGGTTGCGTACGGGGCCCCGAAGCATGTCGCCCGGCGTACAGTCTCCCAGCGGCATCCGGATCGTTTCTCCCGCGATGCCCAGGGTTTCCAGCGTTTCCCCGGTTTTCTCCCGCAGAAACGGAGCCGCGGTAACCTTGCGGATTCCGCCGGGCGTCATCAGCTCCAGCTCCTCACCGGCAAAAAAGCGGTTCTTGAGCAGCAGCCGGGCCCTTCCGTCCTCCCCCTGCCCTTCGATGACCCGGGCGCAGTATTCCCGCTCCTGATGGAAGCCCTCCGCTTCCCCGGGCACGGCAGGGGCGCCCAGCATAAACCCCGTATCGCTTTCCCGATGGCTGGCACAGCGGAGTTCCGCTATCAGTTCCGGCAGGGCCCGGTCAAACGCTTCCCTGCCCTGCGCCAGCAGGTCCAGCCCCCGGCGGTATGCACCGGTAACGACCGCCACATAGTATTCCGTCTTCATCCGCCCTTCGATTTTCAGGCTGCTGACGCCGGCTTCCTGCAGATCCGGTAAAAGCGGCATCAGGCATAAATCCCGGGCAGAAAAAAGATAGGTCCCGCGACCATCCTCCTCCACCGGCATATATTCTCCCGGGCGTTTCTGCTCCACCACGGCATATTGCCAGCGGCAGGGCTGGGCACACTCCCCCCGGTTTCCGCTGCGTCCCGCCAGGTAGGCGGACAGAAGGCATCGGCCGGAATAGGACATGCAGCTGGCGCCGTGGACGAACACCTCCAGCTCCGGGCTGTCCCCCAGCGCCTGTTTCATCCGGCGGATCCGCTGAAGGCCCACCTCCCGGGCAAGGATGACCCGTGAGCAGCCCATCTCCCGGTACATTTCCGCCGCGGGCGTGTTCAGGGTGTTCGCCTGGGTGCTGACGTGCAGCGCCAGGCCCGGCACCTCTCTCCGGAGAGTCCGGATGGCGCCCGGGTCGCTGACGATGGCCGCATCCACGCCGGCTTCCACGGCAGTGAGCGCGGCAACAACAAACCCCTCCATCTCATCGTCGAAGGGAAAGATATTCATGGTGACATAGAATTTTTTCCCGGCCCGGTGCGTGGCCTGGACGGCCTCCCGGAGTTCTTCCGGGCCGAAATTGCCCGCATATGCCCGCAGGCCGTATTGTTTCATGGCGCCGTATACCGCGTCCGCCCCGAAGTGCAGCGCGGCTTCCAGCGCTTCCCGGTTTCCCGCCGGGCACAGCAGTTCCGGCATCATTCCTGAATCCCCCTGGACTGGTCATAGGCCTTCCACAGCGGCGCATACACCGCCACGGCCCGTTCGTGCTCCGCCAGCGTGCGGGAGAAATACAGCTCGCCGCTTTCCGGTTCCTTGGCGCAGAAGAACAGGTAGTTTTCCGCAATCATGGCTTCGTCCGGATACAGGGCGGCCCGGATGGCCTTGGCCGAAGGGTTGCAGATGGGGCCAACCGGCAGTCCGGAATAAAGATAGGTGTTGTACAGGCTGTCCTTTTTGATGTCCTGGTTTGTCAGGGCCATCTTGCGCACGCCGGTAATATAATGGATGGTAACATCGCTCTCCAGTTTCATCTTGGCCTTCAGCCGGTTATGGAACACTGCGCTGACCCGGGCAAAGTCGCTTTCCCCGGCTTCCTTTTCGATCAGGCTGGCCATTGTCAGTACCTGGTCCATGGTCATCCCCAGGGACTGGGCCCGCTCCTGTTCCTCCGCCGGGAACGCCGCTTCGGTCTGGCTCAGCAGTTTCCGGATGATTTCCTCCGGCGTCGCGCTGGTATAAACCTCATAAGTGTTCGGCGCCAGGTATCCTTCCAGCACGTATTTCCGCTCCTTCGGGCGCCCCGAAGTCAGCACGTCGGCCACATAGTAGTAATCCTTGAAGGCTTCCCCGGTCCGGCACAGCTCCAGGAAGGAAGCCGCGTCCTCCAGCGTCCCGTCCTTAACCAGCTTTGCCGCAAAGGCTTCCACGGTTTCGCCCGGAATCAGGGTGATATTTCGGACCAGCGGGTTTCCGTCTCCGGACGTCAGCTTTTCCGCGATCTCCGTCATGCTCATATCCTTCCGGAGTGCGTACGTCCCCACCTGGATCTTCTGGGCCATGCCCGCGAAGTCGCAGTAATACTTGAACACGGATTTGGAGCGGATCAGGTCCGCTTCCTCCAGGTTCCCCGCGACCCGGTTCAGGCTCTGGCCGCTTGATATTTCAAAGGAGATTTCTGCGGAATCGTTCGTGTCCACGGGCGCGAAAAAGGATCCGTATACCTTGTCGTATACGGTATAGCCGATTCCCCCGACAATCACGGCCACCGTCAGCGCCACCAGCAGGGGCCGCAGCACATGCCAGAGGCCGGAGTACCAGAAGAATCCGTATTCACGCTCATCCCGCATCGTGCGGTACGTAATCCGCCTTTCCTCTTTCAAAGCAAGCCCCTTCAATGGTTACCCTTCTGCGCCCGGAATGCCCATGTCCACATCCGCCGCTTCGGTCACAATCTTGAAAATATCGGCCAGCGCCTGCTGCAGGCGCATTTCCGACAGCAGGAACTGGCTCACCTCCGGTTTGGAGAAAAGCAGGGTGGAGATGCCGGAAAAGCGCTGCTGGTCCTCGGCGTCCGAGGCTTGGCCGGACATGGCCGCCATCTGAATGGAAACCTGCAGCTTGCGGTATTCCTTGATCAGCGCAGCGGTGGTCTCGTCTGCCATCACTTCTTTTTTCAGGTCATGGTAGGTTTTGTATTCTTCGCTGTCACGGATATCCTGCGCCAGTTTGTAGGTTGATGAATAATCCATATCGTCCTCTCCTTCGGCCTTTCATGCAATAAACGAACGGGGAAGAAGTTTCCTTCCTCCCCGATATTATACTGATTTTACAATTTTTCTTCAAGCTGAAAGCGCAGCATCCGGAAAGCGGAAAATGCCGGCTGAAAATGCCGTATCCGGAAAGAAGCATTCGGCATCAGGCATCAGACATCCAGAATGATCGGCAGGATCATCGGGTTCCGTTTGATCTTCTCGAAGATGAAGCGGTGCACTTCGTCCTTGATCGTGTTCTTCAGGTCCGCCCAGTTTTCCCCGTCCAGGCTCTGGGATGCCAGGATTTCCTGCACCAGCATCTGGGTATTGTCGATAATATCCTCGTTCTCCTTCACATAGATGAATCCGCGGCTGACGATATCCGGGCCGCTGACCAGCTTCGCCTGGTCCCGGTCGATGGCCATAACCACGATCAGCAGGCCGTCCTGGCTCAGATGCTTCCTGTCCCGCAGTACGACGTTCCCCACATCGCCCACGCCGAGGCCGTCCACCAGCACGCCGCCCACCGGCACCATCTCGCCCAGGGCCAGCGTGTTCTCGTTCATCTCGATCACCTGTCCCAGCTCGGGAATCACGATATTCTGGCTCGGCACGCCCATGGATTCCGCCAGGATGGCGTGCTGCCACATCATGCGGTATTCCCCGTGGACGGGAATGAAGTACTTCGGCCTCACCAGGGCGTGCAGCAGCTTCAGCTCTTCCTTGCAGGCATGGCCGGAAACGTGCACCTCGGCCATGGCGCTGTATACCACCTGGGCGCCCAGGCGGTACAGCTGGTTGATCACGCGGCTGATAAACCGCTCATTGCCGGGAATCGGCGTAGCGGAAATAATGACCATGTCGCTTTGGCGGATCTGCAGTTTCCGGTGTTCGGCATAGGCCATCCGGGTCAGGCCGGCCATGGGCTCGCCCTGGCTTCCGGTGGTCATGACCAGCACCTCGTTATCCGGATACTGGTCCAGCACATCCATATCGATCAGGTATCCTTCCGGAATCTGCAGTTCCCCGATCGCCATGGCTACCCGGCTGACATTCACCATGCTGCGCCCGATAAAGCAGACTCTCCTGCCATAGCGCATAGCTGCCTCGATGATCATCTGCATCCGGTGGATATTGCTGGCAAACATTGCCACGATCACGCGGCCCTGGGCCTCGGAAAACAGCTTCTCAAAGGTTTCTCCCACTTTGAGCTCGCTCATGGTGTAGCCCGGGCGTTCCACGTTGGTGGACTCGCACAGGAAAGCCATCACGCCGCGCTCCCCATACTTGGCAAACGTCTGCAGGTCCGTCACCTGGCCGTCAAAGGGCGTGTAGTCCACCTTGAAGTCGCCGCTGCAGATCACCGTACCCGCCGGGCAGGTGATTGCGATGGCGCAGGCGCCCGCGATGGAATGGCTGACATGGATGAACTGGCAGCTGAACTGTCCCAGCTGGACCGTATCCCGGGGCTGCACCACATGCATGGGGATATTTTCCACCCGGTATTCCTTCAGCTTCAGGTCCACCAGCGCCAGGGTCAGTTTGGTGCCGTATACATGGGAAGGGGCCTGGCGGAGAATATACGGTGTCGCACCGATATGGTCCTCGTGGCCGTGGGTGAAGAGATAGCCGCGGATGTGGTCCCGTTTTCCCATCAGGTAGGTGATATCCGGAATCACCAGGTCAACCCCGAGCATGTCTTCTTTCGGAAAAACGCTGCCGCAGTCCACAACGATGATGTCATCCTCGTACTCGAAGACATACATGTTTTTGCCGATTTCATCCACACCGCCCAGGGATACAATCCTGAGCTTGCCCGGTTCTTTCTGTGTTGCTTTTGCGCTCACGACGGACCTCCTTTCAGTCACGAAAATAAACAGGGGAAAAGGCATAAAAATGCCATCGTTTTTTTCCTCGCGCGAATCTCAAACTAAATATGAAGCTCACACTTATGGAAAGTATAACACATTTTCCGGCAGAAAGCTATAGCCAAACCGCCTTTTTTGCCCATAAAAATCCAGCAAAAATACAAAAATTTCCAAAAAGTGATCACATTTGTACTATAGATAACCCGAAAGGCAAAACAAACGGCAGGGATGCTTGTCCCTGCCGAAAGAGTCAGCCGGATTTCCGGACGGTTGTTCTCAGGTATAGAGGGGGTAGTTTTTCATCAGGGCTTCGACTTCCGCCTTGACTGGGAGCACGGCTGCCTCGCCCTCCCGCAGAACCCGGGCGATCCAGGAGGCCACCTGGGCCATTTCCTTTTCCTTCAGCCCCCGGGTAGTGGCCGCAGGGGTCCCGACCCGGATGCCGCTGGTCACGAAGGGGCTGCGCGTTTCATTGGGCACGGTATTCTTGTTCACGGTGATATTGGCATCCTCCAGCAGGTTCTCCATCTGCTTTCCGGTCATCTCCGTCCCGGTGAAGTCCAGCAGGAGCAGGTGGTTGTCCGTGCCGCCGGACACCATGCGGACGCCTTCCTCCCGGAAGGTCCGCTCCATCGCCTTGGCATTGAGGATAATCTGATGCTGGTAGGACTTGAATCCCTCCTTCAGGGCTTCCCCGAAGCAGACCGCTTTGCCGGCAATCACGTGTTCCAGCGGACCGCCCTGGGTTCCGGGGAAAATCGCCTTGTCGATCGCCTTGGCATATTCCTCTCTGCAAAGGATCATGCCGCCCCGCGGGCCCCGCAGGGTTTTGTGCGTCGTCGTGGTGACAAAATCAGCAAAAGGCACGGGATTCGGATGTTCCCCTGCGGCGACCAGCCCTGCGATATGGGCCATATCCACCATCAGCATGGCGCCGGCTTCGTCCGCGATCTCCCGGAGCGTTTTGAAGTCAATCACCCGGGGATAGGCGGAAGCGCCCGCCACAATCAGTTTCGGATGGCACTCCAGCGCGAGCCGGCGGACCTCCGTGTAGTCGATCACTTCGGTTTCCGGGGAAACGCCGTAGGGCACAAAGCGATAATAGGATCCGGAAAGGTTAACCGGGCTGCCGTGGGTCAGGTGGCCGCCGTGGGACAGGCTCATTCCCATCACGGTGTCTCCGGGTTTCAGCATGGCGAAATACACCGCGGTATTTGCCTGGGCGCCGCTGTGGGGCTGGACGTTGGCGTGTTCCGCGCCGAACAGCCTGCATGCCCGGTCCCTTGCCAGGTTTTCAACGATATCGACGCATTCGCATCCGCCGTAATAGCGCTTTCCCGGATATCCTTCGGCATATTTGTTGGTCAGGCAGGTTCCCATCGCTGCCATGACCGCGGGCGAGACAAAATTCTCGCTGGCAATCAGCTCAATGTGCGTACGCTGGCGGTCCAGCTCCGCTTCAATTGCATCCGCCACCTCGGGATCCGCTGCCCGAATCAGTTCCAGCTCCATATCTCTCAATCCTCCGTCCGAGTTCTTTCCTGACCAGTATACCAACCTGCGCCGCGCTGCACAAGGCGCGAACAGAAAAAAAACCGCCTGCGCTCAGACCGGGCAACCCCGCAGCACATCCAGCAAACGCTTACTGCTGCTTCCGTCAGGACCTGACAGGGTTCACGCCGAAGGATCGCACAGGACCCAATCTTCATCGCGCAAACGGCTTGTACAGTATACCCTGTATCAATCCAAAAAGCAAGGTCTCTGCTTTGTTTTTTCCCATTTTTTCCCTTGACCGGACAGGGCGGACCGGATAAAATATGTCTGTTTGTTTTAAGGCACAGGAGGGAGCGCCATGAAGATCGGTTTTGATCATGATAAATATACGCGGATGCAGTCTGAACGCATTCTGGAGCGCATTGGTGAATTCGGCGGAAAGCTGTATCTCGAGCTGGGCGGCAAGCTCTTTGATGACTACCACGCCAGCCGCGTCCTCCCGGGCTTCCGGCCGGACAGCAAAGTGCAGATGCTGCTGAAGATGAAGGACCAGGAAGAGATCCTGATCGTCCTGAACGCGGACGATATTGAGAAAAGTAAGGTCCGGGGCGACCTGGGAATCACCTATGACCTGGATACGCTTCGGCTGATTGACGCCTTCCGCGGCATCGGCCTCTACGTAGGCTCCGTGGTGCTGACCCGCTTTCAGGGCCAGCCGGCGGCGGTTTCCTTTGAGCAGCTGCTGAATGCCCAGGGTGTCCGGACCTACCGGCACTATCCCATCGCCGGGTACCCCACGGATATCGACCACATTGTCAGTGATGAAGGGTTCGGCAGGAATGATTATGTCGAAACCACCCGGCCGCTGGTGCTGGTGACTGCTCCCGGCCCCGGAAGCGGCAAAATGGCCACCTGCCTCAGCCAGGTGTATCAGGAAAACCGCCGCGGCATCAAAGCCGGCTATGCCAAGTTTGAAACCTTCCCGATCTGGAACCTGCCCCTGAAGCACCCTGTCAACGTCGCTTATGAAGCCGCCACCGCCGACCTTTCCGACGTCAACATGATCGACCCCTTCCACCTGGAAGCCTATGGGGTTACCACCGTCAACTATAACCGGGATATTGAAATTTTTCCCGTGCTGAATGCGCTCTTCGAGCATGTCTGGGGAAAGTCTCCCTACCGGAGCCCCACGGACATGGGCGTCAACATGGTCGGCATGTGTATCACGGACGATGAAGCCTGCTGCAGCGCGGCAAAAAAGGAAATCCTCCGCCGGTATTACACGGCCCGCTGTTCTTTCCTTCAGGGCCATGCTGCCAAAGAAGAAGCGGAAAAAATCCGCCTCCTGATGAAAGGCCTGAACCTGGACGATTCCATCCGCCCGGTGATTGCCGCCGCCCGGGAGCGGGCCGGGGAAACCGGGAACCCCTCCCTGGCGATTGAACTGCCGAACGGGGAAATCGTCACCGGCAAGACGACGGACCTGCTGGGGCCCTCTGCCGCCGTTATTCTGAACGCGGTGAAGCGGCTGGGAGGCATTCCCAAGCAGACCCATCTGATTCCCCCGGAGGTCATTGAGCCTGTCCAGGAGCTGAAATGCAAATACCTGGGGAACCACAACCCCCGGCTTCATTCCGACGAGGTGCTGGTCGCCCTGTCCGTGTCCGCCGCCTCAGACCCGAATGCCGCCAGAGCCCTGAGCATGCTGCCGATGCTGAAAAACTGCGAGGCGCACTCCACGGTGATCCTTCCCGCGGTGGACGATAACACCTTCCGCCGGCTGGAGCTGAACCTGACCTGCGATCCGTCGTACCAGAGCCATAAGCTGTACCACAAGTAAACGCAAAGCAAAAAAGGAGCCGACCCTCATGGCTCCTTTTTTGATGGCTTCATTCCATTATTTGATCACACGGGAGGCCGGCTTGTACAGCATCAGGCCCAGCAGGCCGCAGCTGATCAGCTCGCCGGCTCCGACGGTCAGAACCAGGAACCACAGGGCATCCGGCACGCCGTACACCTTTTGGAGCACAATGGGAACGATCACCGCATTGGAGATAACCGGGGGAATCCAGGCCAGCTGGGGCTTTTTCCGCAGGCACCATGTGCCGATGGCGCCGATCAGGGTCGCCAGGCTCCCGAACACCACGTCCCATGCAGCACATCCGGTCAGCAGGTTCGCCAGCACGCAGCCGATGGTCAGTCCCGGCACCGCAGCCACCGTCAGCGTTGGCAGAATGGTCAGGGCTTCGGACAGGCGCACCTGAATCACGCCGCTGGCCAGGCCGAAAATGCTGGCAATATAGGTCAGAACAACATAGAGGGCAGCAATCACGCCGCCGATGGCCAGGTCTTTCGCAGTCAGTTTCTTCATTATATTGATCCATCCTTTAGTTTTGTTTTAGGTGAGGAAGGTCTCGAACTCACCGGCGCACTCTGAAAAGCGCGACCTTGGCAGTATATCTTATTCCGGAGCGTTTTTCAAGCATTGCGCGCAAGTTTTGTGTCGTGTTTTTTTCGTTTTCTTCTGCGCTGCTTTTTGCTTTTTGTTTTCCGCTGTGGTATACTTTTTTCGTATATATTCTGAAAAAGAATCTTCCTGCCATCACCCGGAAAGGACGCTTCACCATTATGGTTATCGGAGTCTGCCTGTCGGAGCTGCATAATTATCTGAACACCGGTTATGTGGCGGAGCTGGACCGCGCCGCCCGGAAATGCGGAAGCGAACTGATTGTGTTTAACAGTTCGCTGGATTTCCACTGGTATCAGAAAGACAGCCGGGTCGCCCGGAGTATTTTCCATGCCATCAGCTACGACCTGTTTGCCGGGCTGGTGGTTATTTCGAACAGCTTCCATGATGAAGAACTCTTTGATGAAATCGTCTCCAACGCCGCTGCGCACCATGTGCCCGTTGTCAGCGTCGGCCTGCCTCATGCGGGTTGCTACAATATCGTCAACGACCCGGGAAACGCTTTCAAAACACTGCTTCGCCATGTAATCAGGGATCACGGCGCCCGGGATACCTTTTTCATCACCGGGCAGGAAGGAGAGGAAAACTCCGAGTTCCGCCTCCGGTGCTACCGGGAGGTGCTCGCGGAATTCGGCCTGCCTTTTCTGGAGGAGAACGTCGCCTCCGGCAAGTATTGGGCCCAGCCGGCCGCAGCCATCACGCTGCAGCTGATTCAGGAGCGGGAAAAGCTGCCCGACGCCATTTTCTGCGCCAATGACATCATGGCCATTTCCGTCTGCGACACCCTGAAGGAAAACGGATACCGGGTGCCGGAGGATGTCATTGTCACCGGTTTTGACGGCATTCCTGCCGCCGGCCTGGTGAATCCCCGGCTGGCGACGGTCAGCGATAATCAGGAGGAGCTGGCTGAGCAGACGGTGGATCTGATCGCTCGGCTGTCCCGGGGGGAAGAAGTGGATCATACGCTGACCCATCCCTTCCGGGCCGTCTTCTCTGAATCCTGCGGCTGCCATGTGGAGGACAACCGACGTTATGATGCCCTGGCGATGCTCCGGATGCTGGATTCAGAGCATGACCATGAAAACCAGCTGTACCACACGGTGGAGCGGATGCTGATGCAGACCGATTCGAAAGAGTTTGCCCGGATTCTGTCCCATTCTCTTCCCGCCAACTCTGCCGTCTGCCTGAACCGGAGCTGCATGGGCGTATACGAGGGAAAAGATTATACCGCAACCGAAATTGAGGAGGACCTGCTCCGGATTCCCCGAACCGTTCCCCCGGAGGAACCGGATCTGCAATATACCCGTCTGCACGCGAATTCACCGGTTTCCCGCATACGCAGCGGGGTCACGCTGGTTTCCGCCATCCATTCCGATACCGCCGTGTTCGGATACTTTTCCGCCCAGACCCAGAACCTGCGCCAGGATTCCCAGCTGCTGAAGCGCATGTCGGACGTGCTGAACCTGGTTTTTACGATTCATCTGGGAAACCTCCGGCAGCGGAATCTGATCAGCCATATCGAGCAGAGCCAGTATCAGGATTCCCTGACCGGGCTGGCGAATCTGAAAGGCCTGACCCAGTGGTTCAGCCGTTTCGAATCCGATCCGGACAACCATCGGCTCTGCATTGCACTGTCTGTTTATGAAGTCAGCCGCTACTCGTATATTTATGAAACTTCCGGCATTGAGGAAACGGAATCTGTCATCAGTCAGATCACCGGCGCGTTGATCACTGCCAACCCCGACGCCGCAAAGCTGGCCCGGATCAGTGAAAACCAGTTTGTGGTTTTCGACTGTGCCGTCAGCGACTCCGTGCTCAGCCGGAAGATTGATGCCACCGTGGCGGATTTTTACCGGACGGTAGAAAGCTACAACGCCGAAAGCGATAATGACTACTTTGTGGAAATTCACGCCGGCTGCACGACAATGAGCAGCGGCTGGAACGCCGCCGGGCTGGAAAACCTGATCCGGCTGGCTACCGGCGAAATGTATCTGAACCGGCTGCGTTCCGAAAATCATGAAGCCGTCCGGGATACCCATATTACCGCGGAACTGTATAACACCTTCAGCCTGCTGATGGAGAAGAATCTTTTCCGGTATCACTTCCAGCCCATTGTGGATGCAAAAACCGGCCTGATTGTTGCCTATGAGGCGCTGATGCGTACGGATAATCTGATCAGCCTGTCGCCGATGCAGATTCTGGCCATCGCCCGGGAATACAACCGGCTTGATGAAGTGGAAAAAACAACGATCTTCGGCATCATGGAGCGCTTTGTCCACGATTTCAGTTCCTTCAACGGCTCCAAAATTTTCATCAATACGATCCCCGGCCATTTTCTGAGCGTGGCGGACTGCGCGGAAGTCATGGAACGCTTCGGCAACTATCTGGACTGCTTTGTCTTTGAACTGACCGAGCAGGATACCACTTCCGACGGGGAACTGGGCCGGCTCAAGCGCCTCTGCAAGCCCGGTACTCAGACCCAGATTGCCATTGATGACTATGGTACCGGCCACAGCAACATGGTCAACGTGCTTCGCTACTCGCCCCAGATCATCAAAATTGACCGGGAGCTGATCTGCGGTATCGAAGGCGACAGCAACAAGCAGCTTTTCGTCCGCAACACGATCGACTTTGCTCACCGGAACGGCATCAAGGCCCTGGCGGAAGGGGTGGAAACCAGGGATGAGCTGCTGACGGTCATCGGTTTCGGCATCGACCTGATTCAGGGATTTTATACCGGCCGTCCCTCGGACCGCCCGCTTCGGGAACTTCCCGAAAATATCCGCCGGACCATCGCTGAGGAGAACCTGCGGCTGGCCAGTTTCGACAATGACCGCATGTCGTATACGGCGCGGAATGGGGAGACGGTGGACCTTTTCGATCTCGCCCTTCATCAGTTCGCCTATCTGGATATTCCGGAAGGAACTGTCACGCTGCACGGCCAGCCCGGCATCACCGTGGATATGACGGTCCGGCTCGCCTCCGATGCCCGGATCACCCTGATTCTGGACAATGCTGACATCAAAGGAAGCAACGAACCAACCCTGCAGCTCGGCAGCAACACCGAGGTGACGCTGGAGCTCCGGAACGAAAACGCCCTGCGGAAAGACGGCATCCAGGTGCCCGGCAATGCGTCGCTGCGTGTGGCCGGGAGTGGAAACCTGCTGGTGGACAGCACCCGCAACTATTCCACCGGGATCGGCGGCAACTTCAATGATTCCTACGGCACCATTCTCTTTGACCTGGACGGCCGGGTGGAAGTACGGGTTTCCGGGGATAAGTCCATCTGCGTCGGCGGCCGGAACAGCTCAGGCAGCGGCATCACGCTGAAGCGTGGCGAACTCATACTGAACGCCAACGGCATCAATGCGCTGGGCATGGGCAGCGCTGCGGGCAACACCGTCATCCGGCTGGAGGGCGGCAGCCTGCACTGCCATGTCCAGGGGAATGACGGCGTCAGCATCGGAACCCTGACGGGATATGCTTCCCTGGAGTCCGCTGCGGACCTGGACGTCGTCACGGACTGTGAGCGGTCCGTCGGCATCGGCACCCAGACCGGCACCATGGACCTTCGCTTTGTGGGCGGCACGGTCCGGTCGTTGCTCCACTGTGATGCGGGCGCCTGCATCGGCAGCCTTAGCGGCGAGGGAACCACCCGCATTCGCGGCGCCGCGGTCCATGTGCATGGCGAGGGCAACCTGGTAGCCGGCTACGGCAGCGTGAAAGGTGCCTGCGACACCCGTGTGGAGGGTGGCTTCGTCGGCGGGGAACTGCTGGCGGCCCAGCGAATGCTGCTCGGCAATGAAAACTCCCGCATGGTCATCACCGGCGGCAACATCCGGCTGTATCCTGAGGACAATAAAGTTCCTGTCAGCCCGGACGGAACCCCGCTGTTCCTGCTGGATCCCAAAGGGGACACTTTTGAAAACACCTTCCGGGACAAGCGGGCGGTTTGGAATTACAGGGCAGTCCGGTCGGCGGACGGCCATCTGAATGTCTGGATTCCCGGACAGTGAGGCATACGAAACGGGGGAGGCGGTTTTGTCTCCCCCGTTCTTTTTTATTCTTCCCGAAGTCCGAATACGATCAGGCTTCCGACATTGCGGGTTTTTTTGAGGTTGCTCAGGTCCCCCTGAATGATCATCTTGCCCATGAAGGACATGTACAGCGTGGCGCCGCCGTCCAGGTTCAGCGCTTCCGTGCACCCGTACTCCTGCAGTTTCTCCGCCAGGAAGCGCAGCTTGACGCCGGTGTATTTGTTGTCCGGCCGCCCGGTTCCGGCAATGATCACATAATGCCGGGGCTCCACCATGCCCATCGCGATCCGGGAATCGCTGGACGGATAGTATTTCTCGTTCAGCAGGGCCGGATTGATTTCGCCCTCCGAGATCAGCCATGGGCCGAAAGCGAACACGTGGAGCGCGCCCTCTTCCAGGTATTCCTCCGCGGTTTTCGCATCCGATACATAGGTCTTCAGGCTGCCGTCGGCATACACCGCCATGGCATCCAGGTTGGGCCAGGGGCGCTTGTCCTTTTTCCCCTCCTCCGGGCTTTTCCGGGTCTTGGTAGCCATGACTTCACCATAGCGGATCACGACCCCGTGGTAATCATATTTCGTCTTTCCGCCGCCCACCGGCATGATTCTCAATCCGTACATGTCGTCGGAAACCGCGAATACGGCCGGCTGTTTTTCCAGCAGCTTCACCGGTGAATCCTGCCGGGTGCCGGCATGGTCGTATTTCCCCGGCTCTGTCATAATGGCGTCCATCGGATTCTTTTCCCGGGTCCGGATCTCCGCCACGACGTATTCGTTGGTCCGTTTTTTTACTTTTTCCCGGTACCGGCGGATCGTGATGGCCAGCGTCTTTGAGGCATACTGCCATACGCCTTTTTCCTCGTCCTCCAGCACATATTCCGGTCCGGGGTTTTCCCCGCACAGGAAGCCCTCCGCGTCCAGCGAATACCCGGTATCCGTCACGGTTGCCGCCGGGGCCTCCTCCGTTTCTTCCTCAATCATCAGGTCATCCTCGGCCAGGGAGCAGGCCGGCATCAGCGCAAACGCCGCCAGAAGGGCCGCCAGGGCAGCCGCGATCCGTTTCATCATTCAGGTTTCCTCCGTATATAATATCCTGTCAGGATCCGCTCATTCAGCCGGCCCGGCAGCAGCTTGTGGAGGATCGCCGCCAGGTGCTGGTCCGGGCTCGCAATCCGTTTTCTCAGCGGCAGCCGTTTCCGGTCCAGTGCCCGGGCCACCTTCCGCCCCAGCACGTCCGGGTCCGATCCGCCTGTTTCGTCGCGGTGAATCACTTTCGTCGCGCTGTCATAGGCCGCGGCATAGGGGGATTCCCCCGTCATGGCCGCCGCGTGCGGCCTGTATTTCTCGCTGCCGCTCCGATGGTCCCCGGGCTCCACCAGCATCACCTGGATCCCGAAGGGTTTCACTTCCATCGACAGGCACTCCGCATAGCCCTCAATCGCGTGCTTGCTGGCGGTATAGGCGCTCTGGAAGGGAATCCCCAGCAGCCCGTTGATCGAGGAAAACATCACGATCTTCCCGCCGCCCTGCCGGCGCATGATCGGCAGCACTTCCCGGTTGACCCGGACCATGCCCAGATAATTGGTGTTGATGACCCGGAGGAATTCCTCTTCCGAGGTCTCCTCGCAGGAGCCCAGCACCAGCATCCCCGCGCACTGCACCAGTGCGTCCACCCGGGGAGTAATTCCCAGCGCCTTTTCGCAGAAGGCCTTCACGCTTGCCTCGTTCGTCACGTCCAGCGGCAGCCGGATGATCCCGTCTTCGCCCGGCTCCGGCCCTTCCGTCCGTCCGGATTCCGCAAAGCTTCGGGCCCCGGCAATCACCTGCCAGCCGTCCGCCCTGAGCGCCATGGCCGTGTGCAGTCCCAGCCCGCTGGAAGCGCCGGTCACCCACACCGTTTTTCCCCCGGTTGCCATCTTTTCCCCTCCAGACAAAACATGCCGGCTGAATCAGCCGGCAAGGAAAAAGCTTCTCAGGCCGCCTTGGACGGCAGCTGGATCGTATTCGCGCCGGCCAGCGTCTGGGCCGCGCCGATGGCGTGTTCCGTCTTCGCCCAGTGCTGCTGGTCGCCGCAGCGGATCAGGCCCACCACCTGGTTGAAGGCACCCACGATCATATTGGCCACAAAACCGGCAAACATCACCGGCAGCGTTTTCACGCTGAAACGGATCCCGTTGTCCATCCAGTCCGCCAGATAGAACAGGAACAGATAGCTGTAGGTAAACAGCAGGGCGCCCCACGCCAGCCCTTCCAGCGAGAAATTCATCAGCGGTTTTCCGGGCGTCAGCGCGGCAAGCCCCAGCGAAGCCACCAGCTGCAGGATGGTCACCACATAGACGGACAGGCTGTACATATAGGTCAGCAGGCTCATGAATTCCCCGAAACCGATGGTTCCGTTTTTCAGTGCCCGGAACAGCTTGCCGGTATTCCGCAGCGCCACATACCAGTGGCCCTGCCCCCAGCGGATCTTCTGGCGGATCGAAGCGCGCATGGAAGTCGGCTTCTCGTCGTATACGCGGGTGTAGTGGTTCCACAGGATCCGGCGGCCTTCCAGCGTCGCCTCCACCTGGATTTCGAAGTCCTCCGTCAGGGACATGGTGGTCCAGCCGCCGCGCTTGTACAGATAGGCGGTGGACATGGCGAACCCGGTTCCCCCGATGGCAACGTTCAGCCCCAGGCGGTGCTTGGCCAGGTCGAAGAAGCGGTTGGTCAGCGTATAGCCGGTATAGTAGAACCAGGCCACCACGCCTTTCTTGTTTTTCGCTCCCAGGTAGCACTGGATGAAGTCCGGCTTGCCCTTGTCCAGATACTGGCTGTTCACCTCGCGGAACATGTTGGTATCCATCAGGTTGTCCGCGTCAAAGATCATCATCAGGTCGTAGCGGTTCTGATAATCCCCCAGGCTCTGCAGCGCCTTCCGCAGGGCAATCGGCTTCCCGGTGGGGCTGTCTTCCGATTCCTTCCGGGTCTCGATCACCTTCGCGCCCAGTTTCCGGGCTTCTTCCGCGGTATGGTCCGTGCAGTTGTCGGCAATAATATAGAAATCGTACAGTTCCTTCGGATAGTCCATCTGCTGCAGGTTCCGGACAATATCCCCGATCACCTTTTCCTCATTATGGGCCGGCACGAGCACCAGAAAGCGGGATTCGGGATCATGGTCCTGATAATCCTTCCCTTTCCGTTTAAAGCCGAAAATGCTCAGCCCCATCTGATAAATCATCATCAGCCCCAGCCAGGCCGCAGACACCCCTGCCACCACCTGAAGCAAGCTCCTCAGAAACGGTTCCATGCCACATCCTCCAACGCCGGGACCTTCCCGGCCCTCTCATAAACACGCAACAGGCCTATTAAACAACACAAGCGGGCTTTTGTCAAGCAAACGCCCGCCTGTATCGCTTTATTTTTCTGCTTTTTTCAGCTTTTTGGCTGTTTTTCGGCTGTTTCTCAGCGCAGCCGTTCTCTCCCGTTCAGCACGGCTTCCAGCAGTCGGTCCCCGCTGTACACCAGCTTCAGCGAAAAGAACGGTTTCCCTTCCTCCAGCAGCCGCAGAAAGATCCGGTCCCCTTCCCACTGGGGCAGCTTTCCCAGGTCCTCCTTCCGGATCCATTCCGGGTCTCCCTCGTCGCAGGGAATCATCTCCCCGGTAAAGCCGTCCGCGGTGAACAGATGCATGAATTCCGTCTCGCAGATGTCGTTGACAAAGGTAACGATGCCCCGGTACCGCCAGGAGGTCAGGGTCAGGCCGGTTTCCTCCTTCACCTCGCGCAGCACGCAGTCCTCCGGGCTTTCCCCGTCCTCAAACTTGCCGCCCAGGCCGATCCACTTGTCGTGGTTGATGTCGTCCTTCTTCCGGGTCCGGTGCAGCATCAGCACCTCGTCTCCCCGGGTGATATAGCACAGCGTGGTATTGATCACAGCAGCGCCCTCTGAATCTTGCCGGAAACGGTCTTGGGCAGTTCCGTGCGGAACACCACGATCCGGGGATACTTGTATGGGGCGGTATGCTGCTTCACGTAGTTCTGGATTTCCTTTTTCAGCTCCTCGCTGGGTTCCGTTCCCGGTGTCAGCACGATGCTCGCCTTGACCACCTGGCCGCGGATTTCATCCGGCGCGGCGCTGACGCCGCACTCCAGCACGTAGGGCAGTTCCATGATCACGCTCTCGATTTCGAACGGCCCGATGCGGTATCCGCTGGACTTGATCACGTCGTCTGCCCGGCCCACGTACCAGTAGAAGCCGTCTTCGTCGCACCAGGCCACGTCCCCGGTGTGGTACCAGCCGTCGTGCATAGCCTCCCGGGTCTTCTCCTCATCCCGGTAGTATTCGTGGAAAAGGCCGATCGGGATCCCCTCCGAAATATCCACGCAGATTTCGCCGGAAGTGCCGGGGGCCACGGGCTTCCCGTCGCTGTCCAGCAGCGCCACCTTGTAGATCGGGGCCACTTTGCCCATGGATCCCAGCTTGTGGGGCGCGCCGGCCAGGTTGCCGATGATCATCGTGCTCTCCGTCTGGCCGAAGCCTTCCATCACCTGCAGCCCCGTCTGCTTTTCAATCTGGCGGAAAACCTCCGGGTTCAGTGCCTCGCCCGCGCTGGACGCGTGGGTCACGGAGGACAGGTCGTACTGGCTCAGGTCCTGCTTGATCAGCATGCGGTACATGGTGGGCGGCGCGCAGAAGGTGGTGATGTGGTATTTCGCGAACATCGGCAGGATGTCCGCCGCGTCGAAGCGGTCAAAGTCGTATACGAAGATCGCCGCCTCGCAGAGCCACTGGCCGTAGATCTTTCCCCAGCCGGCCTTGGCCCATCCGGTGTCGGAAATGGTCAGGTGCAGGCCGTTGGGATTTACGCAGTGCCAGTATTTGGCGGTATGCAGATGCCCCAGCGGATGGGTATAGGTATGGGCGGCAATCTTGGGGTAGCCCGTGGTACCCGAGGTGAAATACATCAGCATCAGGTCGTTGCCGCAGGGCGTGTCCTCCGTGCGGTTGAAGTGGGTGGAATACATCAGGTATTCCTCGTCGAAGTTGTGCCACCCCAGCCGATTGCCGTTCACGATCAGCTTCAGCTCCACGCTGGGCGCGTCCTTCGCCGCCAGCTCCGCCTGGCGGGCGGTGTCCCCGTCCGCGGTGCAGATAATCGCTTTCACGCCCGCGGCGTTGAACCGGTATTCGAAGTCGTGCTCCTGCAGCTGGCAGGTAGCGGGAATCGCAATCGCCCCGATCTTCTCCAGCGCCAGGATCGAGAACCAGAACTGGTAGTGCCGTTTCAGCACCAGCATCACCCGGTCCCCCTTCCGGATGCCCAGGGCCCGGAAATAGTTGGCGCACCGGTTGGAAGCCCGCCGGATGTCGTTGAAGGTGAACCGGCGCTCGTTCTTTTCCCGGTCCACATGCAGCATGGCCAGCTTGTTCGGCACCTCCGCCGCGATGGCGTCCATCACGTCGAAGGCAAAGTTGAACTTCTCGGTATTCTTGAAGGTAATCTTCACCGGGGTGCCGTTTTCGTCTTTTTCCACGTCGGCAAACCGGTGCCATACGCGGGTGCGGCCGTTCTCCGCCGGGAACTCCTCCAGCTGGGTGCCGGGCATGACCTTCTCCGGCGTCAGTTCCGGAATCGGCGCGCCGGTGGGATTCAGCACGATGGCATAAAACAGGCAGTCCTTCCCGCCCACGGCGATCATTCCGTGGGGCGTGCCGCTGTCGTAATAGATGGAGTCTCCGGGGTTCAGCACACTGATATGCTCGCCGACCTGCACCTTCAGCTGTCCCTCGATCACGATATCGCACTCCTGCCCCTCGTGGGTCGTGAGCTTGATGTCCTCTTTTTCCGCTTCCGCGCTGTAGGCTGCCTGGACATACAGGGGCTCGGCGATCCGGTTCCGGAAGGAAGCCGCCATGTTGTAATAGATCATGTCGTGGGCTTCCTCAATCCGCTGCCCTTCCCCTTGGCGGGTCACGGTGAAGGAGTTCAGGTTCGGGCTGGAACCTTCGATAATGTCCCCCACGTCGACGCCGAACGCCAGCGCGCACCGGTACAGGAACGCGAAGTTCAGGTCGGACCTTCCCATTTCGCAGTCAATGTATTCTTGTTCGGTAATGCCGGTCTTGTTCGCCATCTCCGCGATGGTGAACCCTTCAATCTCGCGCAGCTCGCGGATCCGGTGTGCCATCTCCTGAATTTTGTAGTTCAGCCCTGTCATCTGTGCCATGATGTGTTCCCTCCGTTGCGATCGGAAAAATAAAACCCGTCCCAAAGGTTTGCTTTGAGACGAGCATGAAATCATACCCGCGGTACCACTCAAATTGCGGATTCCTCCGCCGCTTCAGGCTCACGCTTCCGGAAGCCCTGTGCATTCACGCAGCCGTCACGGGGAGGTTCTACTGGCCCGAAAGCGTTCTTCCTCCCGGCTCCGGAGCTACAGCGAACTGGGTCTTCCCGCGGCTCGCACCACCCGCCGCGTCTCTGAAGCCGAACCCGGCCGCACTCTCCTTCACAGCCATTGCGGAGATTTTACCCCTTTTCTCGATGGTTTGTCAACCGTCCCGCCGTTTTTCCTTTGTTTCCAGCCGGAAAGGTTCCAGGGGCAGCCCGTTTTTCCCGAAAAGGTTCACCTGGTCCGAGTAATCCGTCCACGCATAGCGGACCGAAACCGGGCGCCGGATCTCCGGGTTCCGGATCTTCAGGCAGCCGTCCTCCGGCCATCCCTCCGCCGGGCGGAACGCCCCGTCCTCTCCGGCGATCTCCAGCAGGCGCGGCGCCTGCCCGTCCCGGGTTTCCACCGGGGCGGAAAGCGCCACAAGGGCGGTATCCCCTTCCATGCGAACGCCCGTTGCCCGGGGAGAAATCTCCCCCCCGCCGTACAGCATCTCCGCCGCCAGTTCGTACAGCCGGTCGCCCACAGGCTTCTTGTTGGTCGGATGAATGTTGCCGTATTCGCCCTGGTCCAGCAGGCAGACCATGCCGGTTCCGGGCACCGCGTCCCGCACCGCTGCCTGCTGCAGGCGCAGGGCCGGCCAGCGGAAGGTGTCCTCCTTGCCAAAGTCCACCCACATTGGCAGCTGCACGAACAGGAAGGGCAGTTCCGGATCCCGGAACAGCTCCCGCCACCGGCGGATCAGCAGGATCATCAGCTCGTCGTACCGGTCGGTTTTGTCCGCGTCCTCCTCCCCCTGGTACCAGAGGATCCCGGTCAGGGTCGCGGGTGCCGCGGCATGCACCATGGGCTCTGCCAGCCCGGCCGGCCGGTAGGGCGACCCCGGGCCCGCCGGCGGGTTCCACGGGCACGGGCCGCAGGCCTCCGTCACCGCGTTCCAGTCCGCCCCGGGGTGGCTTTGTTTGAACCGGTCCACCTGCCGGTTCCAGGCATCCAGGGTTTCGAAGAAGGTTTTCTCTTCCTTCAGGTAGGTCTCCAGCGTGATTCCCCCGGTTTTCTCCGCGTATTCCTTCAGGTAGCGCCGTCCCTCCTCCGAGGTCTCCAGCACGCTTTCCTCCAGCCAGCAGGTAATGGAGGTTCCGCCCCAGTAGCAGTCGATCATCCCAACCGGCAGCTCCGGTTCCGCCGCGCGCAGCCGGCAGGCAAAGAAATAGGCCACCGCGCTGTTTTCCCCGCCGCGGCCGGGAGAAACCGCCTCCCATCGGGCCGCGTCCACGGCCTCCTGCTGTTCCGGGCATACCCGTGCCATTTTGGGCACGTTGAAAAACCGGAGCAGCGGATCGCGGTGCTCCCGGATCCGTTCCGGGCCGCCGTCCGCGTTGGCCAGTGCCAGCTCCATGTTGCTCTGCCCGCCGGCCAGGAACACCTCGCCGATCGCGATATCCCGGGCCGTCGCGTGTTCTCCGCCAGCCCGGATCTCCAGCGTGCAGCCGTCCTGCGCCTCCTGGGGCGCCAGGCAGGCTTCAAAGCGCCCGCCCGCTGCCAGGGCGCAGCCCTCCGCCAGCAGGCGCCCGTCCGCCGCCGTCAGCCGTACACAAACCTCGTTCCCATCCGCCGCCTCACCAAACACACGGATTTCCTTCCGTCTGCACAGCACCGCGCCGTCCGTAAACAGAGAAGCTGGTTTCAGCATCCTTTTCGCCCCGTTCCCCAACTCTATAGCTCAACTCTTAACTCTTAAATAGTCCAAATTTTTCCGAATCATCTCCGCCCGCTGGCGCACGCAGTCCGGGCTCCGCAGCGGGTCTTCCGGCGTATTGAACACATAATCGGTCAGCCGGGCGATATCCGTCTCCGCCACATGCATCCGGGTGTCGGAGGCCGCGTAGTACAGATAAACTTTCCCGTCGTCGTCCGCGATGGCGCCGTTGGTGAAGACCACGTTGGACACATCGCCCACGCGCTCATGCCCCAGCGGCCCCAGCAGCATGCCGGAGGGCTCGGCGATGATCTTCGCCGGATCCTGCAGGTCCGTGGCAAAGGCATACAGCACATAGCGCAGGCCTGCCGCCGTATTCCGGACGCCGTGGGCCAGGTGGATCCAGCCCCGTTCAGTTTTGATCGGCACCGCGCCGGCCCCGTTCTTGGCTTCGGTGATCGTATGGTATTTCCGGCGGCTCAGGATTTTCTCCTCGTCCACCACCGGGTGCATAATATCCTCGCACAGCCCGAATCCGATGCCCCCGCCGGATCCCGTGTCAATAAAGTCGTCCATGGGGCGGGTGTAGAAGGCATATTTCCCCTCCACAAATTCCGGATGCAGCACCACGTTGCGCTGCTGCGGGGAGCGCAGGGTGACCAGGTTCGGCAGCCGCTCCCAGTTCTCCAGGTCCTTCGTGCGCACGATGCCGGCTGCCGCCACCGCCGCGGACAGGTCCGGATTGCTTTCGTCCTTGCTTTCGGAGCAGAACACGCCGTAGATCCAGCCGTCCTCGTGCTTCGTCAGCCGCATGTCGTATACGTTGGTTTCCTGCTTTTCCGTGTCCGGCAAAATTACCGGAAGGTCCCGGAAGCGGAAGCCTTCCGTGGGCTGGTCGCTCTCCGCCACGGCGAAGAAGCTCTTCCGGTCCGCGCCCTCCACCCGCACCAGCAGGCAGTATTTGCCATTCACCTTCAGGGCCCCGCTGTTCAGCGTCGCGTTCACGCCCAGGCGCTGCATCATGAAAGGGTTGGTTTCCGGGTTCACGTCATACATCCAGAAGGGAGGAATATGCTCCCGGGTCAGCACCGGATTCCGGTACCGCTGGAACAGGCCGTTGTAGAAATGCTCGTCTGCCGGATTCGGGCGGGCCAGCAGCCGCTCATAGTTTTCCATCAGGGAGTCAAAGCTTCGGATGAACATGGTTCTTTCTTTCCTTTCAATAGTTGTGAACGGCTTCGTCGTCGCCTGCGTGCAGCACGCTGTGGGCCTTGATGTAGTCCACGATTTCGTCCGCCGTCGTGAACGCCAGCCCCACGTTGGTGTCCGCCGCGCCGTAATAGATCGCGATCCGCCCGGTGTCCCCGTCCTGCAGCGTCGCGCAGGGGAACACCACGTTCGGCACGAAGCCGGTCGTTTCGTAGTCCTCTTCGGGCGTCAGCAGGTGGTTTTCGCACCGGTACAGCACCCGGCTCGGCTCATCGGTATCCAGGATCGCCGCGCCCATTGAATATACAAACCCGTTGCAGGTGGTGGCCACGCCGTGGTAGAACATCAGCCATCCTTCGCTGGTTTCAATCGGCGCCGCCCCGGCCCCGATCTTGACGCTCTGCCACCATTCCCCGCCGCTGCCCATCACATGGCGGTGTTTTCCCCAGTATACCATGTCCGGGGATTCGGAAATGAAAATATCCCCAAAGGGCGTGTGCCCGCTGTCGGAGGGCCGGGAAAGCAGCCGGTAGGTGCCGCCGATCTTCCGGGGAAAGAGCACCGCGTTGCGGTTGAAGGGAATAAAGGGGTTCTCAATCCGGGTGAACGTCCGGAAATCCTTCGTCTTCGCCATCCCGATGGAGGCGCCGTAAAAATCCCCGCACCAGATAATGTAGTAGGTATCCTCCACCTTCACCAGCCGGGGATCATAGGCGTAGTGCGGCATTTTCGGGTTCCCCGCCTCGTCGGTGAAGGGCACCTTCTCCTGTTCCACGTCCCAGTGGATGCCGTCCTTCGAGTGTCCCAGGTACACGTAGGGCACGCCGTTGACCTGCTCGCCGCGCAGCACTGCGATGAACCCGTCCTCCCACGGCACCACCGCGCTGTTGAAAATCCGGGCAATCGCCGGTGTGGGGTTCCGGCCCATGACCGGGTTGCCGCTGTAGCGCCAGACGGGGCTCTCCGTTTTCAGTCCCGCCGGCCGCTCCTGCCAGGGAATATTGGGAAGGGGGTTCACATTTTTCAGCTTCACAGCCATATCAGCATTCTCCTTTTGATTTGCTTTTTCCTGCCTGCCGTTTTCGGCATGCACGAAAGGGTTATGGTTCTCCGTTCAGGGCCCGCTCGGAATCCCGGTAGATCGGCATCCCGCTGACCACCACCCGCTTGAAGGGCCGGTCCACGCCGGAGCAGCGCTCCACCATGCTTTTCACCGCCAGGTCGACCATGGTGTCCATGTCCACCCGGAAGGTGCTCAGGGCCGGCAGCACTTCCTGCCCGCCGGTAAAATCGTCGAACCCGGTCACCGAGATATCCTCGGGCACACGCAGCCCCCGCCGGTTCAGGGCTTCAATCATCATCCTGGCCGTCAGGTCGCAGTTGCATACGAAGGCGGTCGGCAGGTTTTCCGGCAGCCGCGGTTCCTCGATCAGGGAGTCGCCTTCCTCCCGGTCGTTCAGGATCCACTCCTCCCGCACCGGCAGGTTGTTCACCAGCATCGCCCGGTAGAAGCCCAGATAGCGGTCCATGATGCTGCCGGTCGCCCGGCGGTTCCCGACGAACCCGATCCGGGTATGCCCCCGGCGGATCAGATGGCTGGTCAGCCGGTAGGAGCCGTAGCTGTTGTCGCCGACCACGCAGTCCGCCTTGCCCTGCTCGTCGTAAAAATCCAGAAACACTTTGGGGATGTCCGTCTGGCTCGTCATCCGGTAGTAGGCCTTGGTCGGCTCGCCCAGCAGGATCAGCCCCTGGGCCCGCCCGGACCGCACCAGGTTCGGCAGGGTCAGGCTTGCCTCGTCCCCGGCTTTCAGAATCTCCAGCAGCCCGAAATGGCCGTATTCCGACAGCTTCAGGATCAGCTTCTTGTAGATCACGGAATAGAAGGACTCCTCCTGGAAGTACCGGTCCGGGATCAGGATCCCGATGTCCAGGTGCTCCGGCGCCGGCAGGGAGGTCCTGCCCGCGTAGTGATAGCCCATCTCCTCCGCCTTCCGCAGAATTCTGCCGCGGAGCTTTTCGCTCATGCCGGGTTTGCCAGCCAGCGCCTTGGACACCGTGACCGCGCTGGTCCCGACGGCCTTGGCAATGTCCCGCATGGTTGGCTTCTTCAATCCCATCGTTTCCTCCCGCGTGTATTGTCTGCTTATGCCGGCAGGTCCGCCCCGATCAGGCGCAGGCACATTCTCCCGTTGTGATAGGGGCATTTCCATTCCTCCACCATCGGCTTGCCGAGTGATGTGCCGTCCTCCCGGAGCTCATTGAACCATTCGCTCCCCTCCCGGAGGTCCACGACGGCGTTTTTCACATATGCCCACTGGGTTGTCAACCGCTCGGCCCATGCCGGGTCCTTCGTCATCTCCCATCCGAAGGCAAATCCCAGCATCGCCTCCGCCTGGGGCCACCAGGCCCGGGTGGTGTTAAGTTCGCCGTTCACGATTTCGTAGTGCAGGCCGTGGTCCGTGAAGGCGCGCTCCGTCGGGCTTGTCAGCAGGTCCAGGCACATCCCGCGCCATTTTTCTGCCCCCGCTTCTCCCGCGAAGGCAATGGCCGCGTCGTACAAAAGCCAGCTTCCCTCAATGTCGTGCCCATAGCTCTGCATGTCCAGAATCGGCCGGAAATCATCGTCAAAAAAGACCTCCATCCGCCGCTTTTCCGGATTGTAGATGGTGTCCAGCGCCTGTTCCATTCCCCGGAGCCCCGCCGCGCGCACCGCCTCATCCGGGCAGGCCCGTTCCAGCTCCGCGTATGCTTCAATCACGTGCAGCAGCGTGTTCATGGTCCGGGAGGCCATGATGCCGTTCTCGCTCAGCTTCTCGTTGCTTTCCGGGCTGAAGTCCGCCTTCAGCGCTTCCAGGTATCCCTTCCCGTCCCGGCATTTTCCCTCGATGGTCCGGAACAGGCCCCTGGCGGTTTCCAGTGCCTCCGCCTTCCCGGTCAGCCGGTAGTAGGCCGCCAGCCCGTAGACCGCGAACGCCTGGCAGTATGTGTGCTTGGTCGTGTCCGCCGGTTTCCCGTCAAAGGTCACGGACCAGAAAACCCCGCCGTTGTCCGGATCCTGAAACTTTTTCAGGAAATCGTAGGCCCGGTCCGCGTACGGAACCAGGTCCTTCCGGTCCAGCACCCGGGCCGCCGTGGCGAAGGTCCACAGGATCCTGCTGTTCAGGATGCAGCCCTTGTCCGCCTCTTTGTCCAGCTTCAGGTCTTCGTCCATGAAGCCGTAATATCCACCGAAGTCCTCGTCCTTCAGCGCCATCCAGAAAGGCAGGATTTTCTCCTCCAGGTGGGCTCTCAGCTCGTCTCTCAGCATGGTTCTCCCTCCATTTTCAGCCCTTGACGGAGCCGCTGGCCAGCCCGGCGTATACCTGTTTCTGGAAGAACAGGAAGATGATCAGCGACGGAATCAGCGTCAGCAGCACGCCGGCGCAGATAATGTTGTAGCTGCTCTTGAAGGGGCCGGAGAAGGAATACAGCGCCGTGGAAATCGTCCGCCAGCTGTTGGACTGCAGGTACAGGTTGGCGTTGTAATATTCGTTGTAGACCCCAACGCCCTTGAGAACCGCCACGGTAATGATGGCCGGCTTGGTCAGGGGCAGCAGAATCTTGAAGAATACCCCGAAATACGTGCATCCTTCCAGCACGGCGGATTCATCCAGCGCCACATCCAGGTTCTCAAAATACTGCAGGAAAATATAGATGGAAATGACGTCTGTCCCGCTCATCAGGATGGCGTATCCGACAATCGAGTTCAGGAAACCCAGGTCCTTCATGATCTGGTAGGTGGTCACCTGCATGGCGATGCCGGGAATCAGCGTCGCGATCATGAACATGTTCCGGATCAGGTTATTGCCGGGAAAGCGGAACCGGTTCAGCACGTAGGCCAGCATGGACCCCATCATCACGGAAACGGCCACCACGACCACCACCACGCCCCCGGATGTCAGAAAGGCCCGGGGCATGTCGCCGTCGTTCCATACCTGGACGTAGTTCCCGAAGTTCAGCCAGTTCACCGGCGGGGTCATCGCGTTGGTGCTGCCGTATTCCTCCGCCGTCTTGAAGGAAA
Organism: Clostridia bacterium; assembly: GCA_017404985.1. GTDB lineage: Bacteria > Bacillota > Clostridia > Christensenellales > Aristaeellaceae > Aristaeella. The sequence goes on from JAFRBK010000046.1 coordinate 50,064, forward strand.
TCATGAAGGAGGACACCAGGGGAAGCAGGGCGATGAACGTAGCCAGCAGCAGCGCGAAGTATTCCAGCGCTTTGATGATAAACCGCTTCGTCCGCGCGGAGGAATTGCTGGGCATCACGGATGTCAGGTTGCTCATGTCTCTTCCTCCCCTCTTACCACAGCGCCTTGGCCTTGTTGGACTTGGCGTTGAAGGTATTGTCGGAATCCTTCATTACATACCGGAAGAACAGCCGCTGTCCCGCCGTGAAGATCAGGATCAGCGCCATCAGCACCATCGCCATGGCGCAGGCCTGGCCGACTTTGCCGGTCACGTGCGCCATCTGGTGAATCTTGATGAAGAAGGTCGCCGTGCCGTTGGCGCCCATGCTGCCCACCACGTAGGCCGGCTCAAAAGCGGACAGGGAGCCGGTGATGGACAGGATCAGGTTCAGCATGAACACGGTCTTGATCCCCGGCAGAATGATGGCCTTGAACTGCTGCCACCGGTTCGCCCCGTCGATCGTCGCCGCCTCGTACAGCGTGGGGTCGATGGAGGCAATGGCGCCGATGAACAGCACCATGTTCTGCCCGCAGTATTTCCACACTGAGGTGAACACCAGGGACCAGTTGTTGATGCTCTGGTCCCGCAGCCAGTACGGCAGGCTGTCCAGCGGGAACCCGATGGCCTGCAGCACGCTGTCCAGCACAAACCCCCGGGTGAAGAAGAACTTGAAGATGTAGCCGATGGCGATGCCGTTTACCAGGAAGGGAAAGAACATCGCCGCTTTGAATACCCCGGCGCCCCGGATTTTTTCCAGGCTCAGGATGGAGGCGAAGAACAGCGCCAGCGCCAGCTGGACCACCGCGCCGGCCATGTAGTACAGGCTCAGCAGCATCGCGTCCACGTATTCTGACTTTGTGAAAATGCGCAGGTAGTTATCCAGGCCCACAAAGCCCTTGTTCTTGGTGTAGCTCATGTTGTAGAAGCTGAACTGGATCATCTTCACAAACGGAACATAGGTGAACAGAATCAGCAGGAACATGGGCACGGCGGCAAACAGCGTGATCACCGCCACTTTCTGCCAGTTGATTTTCTTCTTCCGAAGATCGGGCTGAATGGGTTTGGCAAGGGTTGTCATACGGCTTCACCTCCGGAGTCGTGGGGGGAAAAAGGGTAAAACAAGCGGGGCCGGGAGCCAGGCTCCGGGCCCCGCAGGGTGCGTTTTTCAGAATATGGCTTAAATGGTTTGTTTTCCGATTACTTTACTTCAACCTTCAGGGTTTCCTGCGCATCGCTCCAGGCCTTGTTCCACTCAGCCATGATGTCGTCGAATTCCTTGTCGTGGTTGAAAGCGTGCTCGACGATCTGCTGAACCTTCACGTTGCCGCCGTTGTTGATATTCAGTTCGGATTCCTGGTTCAGCTCGCTCAGCAGGGTCGCTTCTCCGGGCAGCGCGTCCGCGTCAGCCACCATGTCGATGCCGTCGAAGGCCGCATACAGGTCCGGATATTCGCCGTCCTTGGCAATCGGCACGCCGCCTTCGCTGTAGGCGAATCCGCTCTTCTCAGTCAGCCACTTCAGGTAGTACAGGCTGGCCAGCTTCTCTTCCTTGCTCGCCTGCACGTTGATGCCGAAGCAGTAGTCGGGGCCGGCGGGGGCGTACTGTTTTCCGTCGATGGTGATCGGGAACGCCATGTAGCCGACATCTTCCGGATGCTCGCCGCCCTCGGCGTCACGCATCTGGGTGAAAGCCCAGGAGCCCAGCACCATGGTGGCAATTTCGCCGTTGTTGAACCGCGGCTTGCAGCTTTCCCAGTCGGTGGTGGTGTAGTCTTCTTCGATCAGGCCTTCCGCCGCTGCGTCGTACAGAATCTTGTACACGGCATAGGCGCCGGTGCCGTTGCCCTGGTTGGCGAAGGGATCCTTCGCATGGGGCAGTTCCTGGTTCATGTAGGTGGCTTTGCCGGTGGCGGCGACGCCGATGTAGGCATCCCAGGCGCCCATGGTCCAGCCGGCCGCGTAGTTGGTGTACAGCGGGATCGCGTTGGTCTTTTCCTTCACAGCCTTCAGGGCGGCGATGAATTCATCGGGGGTCTTGGGCAGCTCGGTCACGCCGGCTTCCGCGAAGATCCGCTTGTTGTACAGCAGGCCGTTGGCGTTGCCGGTGGAAGGAACGCCGTAGCAGATGCCGTCATAGGCCCAGGCGCTCATGAAGTTGTACTGCTTGTCCAGGTCTTCGAGGGTTCCCAGCGGCACGAAGTACTTGCTCAGCTCATCCTTCTGCACGGTCGGAATGCCCATCATGGTCCAGTCATTGTTGCCGATCCGCAGCAGGGCGTTTTCGGCGAAGTCCGTGATCAGTTCGTATTCGATCTCGATGTTGGGATAGGTCTTCTGGAATTCCTTCACGTATCCGGCCAGTTTTCCGTCGTCGCCGGCCAGGTCGGTCCGGTGGTAGGTGAAGTGGATCTTCGCGGCCAGGTCGGTGTTCTCGCCCAGAACGATCTTGTCAAGGGTAGGCAGCTCATCCTCCGCGGAAGCGAAGGAAACCAGGCTCAGCGCCAGGCACAGTGCCAGAATCAGGGATACCAGTTTCTTCATAATGTGCTCCTCCTTTAAGTTTGTTAACTTAACAAACTTTATTTGTTAATCGGATTATAAACCGAAAATAAACCCTTGTCAACAGTTTTTTTGTTTCCATTATTTGGTTTTCGGGAAATATTCGGACATTTTGCACATGGTTTCACGCGGGATGATGCTTTGCTTTTCGGCCGTTTAGATTAACAATTAAGTTAACAAAAGAAAGCCCAGGCCAAAAATTATTTTTTTTGAAAAAAAGCCTTCATCTTTTCGTCATGTTTTCTGATTGACACTTTTCCCCTCTTTTTCTATCCTATGAGTATTCCTGAAAAGATGGAGGATGAAGAATCATGGAGAATAACAAGCGTCCCGAGAACATGGAACGGATCACCACCCCGGCCCTGGCCGCCGCCTTCATTGAGGAGCAGGTTGCCGCGATCCGGCAGCAGGTCGGCGATAAGAAAGTGCTGCTGGCTCTTTCCGGCGGAGTGGACAGCTCCGTTGTGGCCGCCCTGCTGATTAAGGCCATCGGCCGGCAGCTGGTGGCGGTGCATGTCAATCACGGCCTTCTGCGCCAGGGAGAACCGGAGCAGGTCGTGGAGGTGTTCCGCAACCAGATGAACGCCAACCTGGTCTATGTGGACGCTGTGGACCGTTTCCTGGATAAGCTGGCCGGCGTCTCCGCCCCCGAGCAGAAGCGGAAGATCATCGGTGCCGAGTTTATCCGCGTCTTTGAGGAGGAAGCCCGCAAGCAGCACGGCATCCATTTCCTCGCCCAGGGAACCATTTATCCCGATATTCTGGAAAGCGGCCCCGTCAAGGCCCATCATAATGTGGGCGGCCTGCCGGAGGATCTGGACTTTGAGCTGGTGGAGCCCCTGAAGTTCCTCTTTAAAGATGAAGTCCGCGTCGTCGGCGTGGAGCTCGGCCTTCCCTATGGCATGGTCTACCGCCAGCCCTTCCCCGGCCCCGGCCTCGGCGTCCGCTGCCTGGGAGCGATCACGCGGGACCGGCTGGAAGCCGTCCGCGAAAGCGATGCGATCCTTCGGGAGGAGTTCCTGAAAAACGGGCTGCAGGATACGGTCTGGCAGTATTTCACCGTGATCCCCGACCTGAAGAGCGTCGGCGTCCGGGATAACCGCCGCTGCGAGGAGTGGCCCGTCATCATCCGCGCCGTCAATACCAGGGACGCCATGACCGCCACGGTCGAAAACATTCCCTTCGACCTGATGCAGCATATCGTCAAACGCATCATCACCGAAGTAAAAGGCGTCAACCGCGTCCTCTACGACTATACGCCCAAGCCTACTGGAACTATTGAGTGGGAATGAGTGCCGGAATGGCAAAAACCCTTATGCCACAACGCTTTCAGCCATCTCCAAAGTGACTCTGATAAAGAAATGATAAAGTTTTCCGGAAAAAGGTCACATCGTCCCCATGTCTGGTGGTTGTGGGGTTGAGAGGCTGAAAACGGAAAACGGAATCAGAAAAACTACAGATTTGTATGATTCAGCCCTCCGCTGTGGATCCATCATCCGCAGATCGGAGGGCTTTTTGTGTCAGTCTTTATTCTTCGGTTTTCTGCCCCGTTTGGAACGGGTGGGTTCTTCTGTTGGGATCGGTACTCGGATACTGGTATCGTCAAAATCAGGGTAGTGATAACGCCAGCGGTCGTAATCCTCTTTTGTGATTTCTCCTGCTTTCAGCTTAGCGGCTTGTTCCTGCCAGGCACGGAGACGCTGCTCCAGATCAGCGGCGTGCACACCGCCGTCAAAGATCTCCGCGCGGAGGCAGATCAGCCCATCTGCATTCGTGATACGAAGCAGCTTGCGATCCTCCAATGCGAAAAGTGTGTGCATCAGTCCGTCCATGGTGTCGATATCCGGCACAGCGATCGCTTTGGGAGACACATCCAGAGCTTCCGCCAGTTGAACTGTCAGATCAGCCTTAGGCGTACGGTCCTCAGATTCATACTGGGCCAGTCGGACATCAGCCGAGTTGTCGGGAAAGCCCAGCATAAGTCCCAGATACTTCTGTGTCATCCCCCGTAAGGTGCGGAAGAACCGGATGCGTTCGCCAGTTGCCATCAAAACCACCTCTTGAAAATGATGATTTATTATAGCAAATGCGTTTAAGATGGTCAAGAGGAAGTTTAACAAAAAAAGTTAGTAAATGTTTCCTGCAGGTGTTGACATAAGCAATTGCGTTTAGTATAATGAGGATGTAGTTAAGCGGCAATGCTTAATACAAGTACAGGAGAAAGGGACTAACGAATGGCAAACCAGTTTATGAGAGCAGATGAGGTGGCAAAGGAACTTGGAATCTCGAGATCCTATGCCTACAAGCTGATCCGGCAGCTCAATCAGGAACTCAAAGAGCGGGGTTTCCTGACCATCGCAGGAAGGATCAACCGGGATTATTTAAGGGAAAGGCTCTATACAGCAGAAAGTGGGGTGAAACAGAATGTCGGTCTATAAGGACGAAAAAACCGGGAAATGGTATGCGCTGGCCTGGTATCACGACTGGAAGGGCGAAGGTCGCCAGAAATGCAAGCGCGGCTTTGAAACCAAAAAAGAGGCGCAGGATTGGGAGCGGAGCTATGTACAGCAGAATACAACCGGTATCGATATGACCTTCGAAGCCTTCTGCGGACTCTACGAAAAGGATCGGAGGCCACGCCTGAAGGAAAGCACCTGGCTGACAAAGGAAAACATCATCAAAAACAGGCTGCTCCCGACCTTTGGGAAGATGATGATAAGTGAAATTGAAACCAAGCACGTCATCGCCTGGCAGAATGAGCTGCTGGCTTATCGGGATGAATTCAAAAAACCGTACTCGGCTACCTACCTGAAAACGGTACATAACCAGCTGGTGGCGATCCTGAACCATGCGGTACGGCACTATGGGCTGAAAAGCAATCCGGCCTCCAAGGTAGGCTGCATCGGCAGCAAAGAACGAGAAGAAATGAACTTCTGGACGAAGGAGGAGTACATGAAGTTTGCGGAAGCAATTATGGACAAGCCGATGTCCTACTACGCCTTCGAAATGTTGTACTGGTGCGGGATCCGGGAGGGAGAAATGCTGGCACTCACCCCGGCGGACTTCAACTTTACGAAGAAAACAGTAAGGATCAACAAAACATATCAGCGGATTCACGGTCAGGATCTGATTACATCGCCAAAGACGAAAAAGAGCGTGCGAACAGTTGAGATGCCGGACTTCCTCTGCGATGAAATGCAGGATTACATCAAGAGCCTCTACAAGGTGCAGAAGAATGACCGGATCTTCCCCATCACCAAGAGCTATTTGCAGCATGAGATGAGGCGGGGCTCAGCAGAAGCAGGTGTAAAGCGCATCAGGATCCACGATTTGAGGCACAGCCATATATCACTTTTGATCGACATGGGGTTCAGCGCGGTAGCGATTGCGGATCGTGTTGGGCACGAGAGCATCGATATCACCTTCCGCTACGCGCACATGTTCCCCTCCCGTCAGGTGGATATGGCGCAGCGGCTGAATAATGAAAGAATGGAGGGACAAGCAAATGTCAGCTAAAAACGTAGACCGGCGCAACCGTTTCCGGAGCATCACGGTGGGTTTCCGGGTATCCCCGGAAGAAAACGAACAGCTTAACCGGGCAGTGGCTCTGTCAGGGCTTCCGAAGCAGGAATACTGTTACCGGAAATGCATGAACCGGGATATCACCGTCACCCCGAATCCCCGGATATTCAAAATGATGAATATCCACATGAAGGACATCCTGATGGAACTTCAGCGGCTTGTCCAGGGAGAAAACCCCAGCCAGGAGCTGCTTGAAGATATCGCACTAATCACCAAAATGCTGAACGACATGAAGGAGGAAAGAAAATGAACAGCATCTTTGAAGAACGCGGCGGTACCTACACCCTTGGAGCAGACGGCATGCTCTACCCGAACCTGATCCTGGAACCCCAGGAGCACCGCCCCATCGGAAGATGGGGACGGATGCACCGGGCATACCTGGAAGCGGAGCATCCTGGACTCTATGAGCGGCTGATTCTGAACGGAACCCTGGACCGGCATCTGGCGGATGCGGAGGAGCGAGCTGGAATGATGCTGGATCAGCTGAGCCGGCAGATGGCACTGCAGGAAGGCATCACGGAGAGCCTGAAAGCGGCAGACCAGATGGAATGGGTTCAGAGGATGAACAGCATCCGCAGCCGGGCAGAAGAAACCGTCCGGGAAGAAATCATCAATACCCTGTAACACGACAGCGCCGCATGAGCGGCAGAAAGAGAGGATTATGCTTACCAATACGAACCCCATCACCAAGAATCCCACCGTAGTCATCGGGATCGACCACGGCTACGGCAACATCAAGACGGCCAACACCTGCTTCCGGGCAGGTGTGACCGCCTATGACAAAGAGCCATTCTTCATCATCGGATCACTTCAATACAACGGCAAGTGGTACGGCATTGGCGAGGATCACAAAGAGTTCATCCCGGACAAGATGACGGATCAGGACTACTACATCCTGACGCTTGCCGCCATCGCCCGGGAAATGGATCTGGCGCATATGACCAGCGCCGACATCCACCTGGCTGTCGGACTGCCCCTGACCTGGGTGTCAGAGCAGAAAGACCGCTTCCGTAAATATCTGATCCAGCGGAAGGACGTGAAGTTCAGCTTCGATGGCGTTGCCTACAGCATCCGGATTGTCGGCTGCGATGTCTTCCCTCAGGGCTTCGCAGCTGTCGCAGATAAACTGGCGGAGTTCAAAGGCACGACCATGTTGTGTGATATCGGCAACGGCACCATGAACATCATGACCATCAGCAACGGGAAACCTAATCCGCAGAAATGTTATACAGAGAAGTATGGAACCTACCAGTGCATGCTGTCTATCCGGGAGCAGCTCATGCGGAAGTTCGGTACGGCCATCGATGATGATGTGATCGACGATGCGCTCAGGTACGGCACTGCGGATATCGGCGAAAAATACCTGACAGTGATCCGGGAAGTCGCCCAGCAGTATGTGGCTGGGATCATGCGCCGGCTGCGTGAGCATGAGTACAATCCGGAGCTGATGAAACTGTACATCGTCGGAGGCGGCGGGTGCCTGATACGGAATTTCGGCGAATATGATCCCAATCGGGTAACGATCAATGACGATATCTGCGCCACAGCAAAGGGATATGAGTTCCTGGCCAATCTGAAGTTGAAGAAGGCGAACGCGGCATGAACAAGAAGGAAAACCTTTTCACCACAACCCTGCGGCTGAACCTGAACAATACACAGGACATGGAGGCTTGGAACAACCTGATGAGCACCGACAGAAACCAGCCGGAATACAGCTCATACAGCCGAACAATCGTCACCGCCATCAACGATCACTTTGCCCGGCAGGACCGCATGGAGGAGCAACAGGAATGGGAAGAAGTGCTACTGAAAAAGATCGAGGCTACGATCCGGGAAACGTTCATCAGCTGCATGAAAGAGTTCCAAATCACCGCTGCGCCACCGACAGCAGAGAAATCTGAGCCGCCGGCGCAATCTGATCCGCCCGATGAAACAGAAGCGAACATCGAAGCCTTCCTGGACTGCTTCTGAGGGGTGCACCACAAGTGGTATCACGACGGGCTGAAAAATGATACCACTTGTAATACCAACCCAAGATGCAAAAAGCCAACGGCATAAATTGGAAGGCTCGCCTTAAGCCGGAAAATGAATCATCACCCGAAACCAAGTTAATACCAATAGAGCACCAAACCCCTGCACCTGAAAAGTTGGTATCACAAACCAACCAACAGGCGCAGGGGGTTTTCTTTATCATTCAGCGTTTGCTGAACCGTGGTGATACCAAAGGTTCACCACACAACCACAGCACAAAGTGCTGGCATGAGGGGCTTGGGGGCGGAGCCCTCAACAAGCTTTTTGCAAAATGTATTAACTTTGCATTGCTTGCTACTATCGTGTCGCCCGTGACTGATTAGCGTAAAAAAAGCGAAAAATCGATATGGCAGACGAAAGCTTTGTCATAAATGTATATCGGAAATTATGGAGATCGTCCCAGAGGAAACAGAAGAGAAAAAGGGAGAGGTTGCGGTTCATGGATAATCAGTCCATCAAGAAATCATCGCAAGAGCAGGCCGAGATCAACCTTCCTGATGATCTCAGCCTGAGATACGATTTGTCATGTGGCATTAATAGAGGCATGGCCGGCTGAAATAGTTGTACTTGCCCGACTTAATGCGTTTCATGCAATAATTGCGTGAGGCAGTGCGACATAAGATTGAATCGTGAAAAAGGCTTTAGATGCCGCCTTCCATGGCGGCACGTGTAACCATCGTGATTCCGCTAACAGTCATATACTCCATATGTTTTTTCTTGCTCTTGGCCAGTATTCCTGCGCGCTCATAGCCAACATCAAAAGGCAAGTTCTGTAAAAAATCAATATCTCCGTTTCTTACAGCATCCATAACCGATTGCTCAAATTGCCTACTGATACGATGGGTTTCGTTTTCACTGTTTGAAAAGCGGTATTGATCTATCTCCGTTTCCTGTATCGAAAATGAACTATCCAGAGAAAATGTTGCGCGAATGATATCTTCTTGTCTTAGTTGTCTGCCCGTAAGAAAGAGAAAAACAATTTCCATTTCAGTTATCAAACGAAACAAAGAAGCTGTGGGGAGATAAAGGCTTCTCGCTTTAAGTCCATACCTTTCCATGATTTGATGAAGCTCTGTTATATTGATTGGCGTTTCTGAAAACGGACCCCAAATACAAAACACATCATCCACGCCTACGAAGCCAAATGTCATGCCATATTCATCTTGTAGCACACATGGTAAATTCGCCCGTCTCCAGTGCTCAATAAAAGGCCCCACCATTTCATGCGTTAAGGTCATAATGCTGTCAGCACTTTTCTGCGCAGAGGAAAACAGAAGTTCCCCACTTCGATTGTAAATATACATGGGAGTACCATCTAACTCTGCGACTTTACTCATCAGGTATTCAATGCCAGTCACAATCCTTCTCACCTTCTATTCACCGTGACTTACTGAAAATATTTTTGTTTGTTTTGCCTTTCATTCATACTGAACATTATTTTGTTTTCAGATAAAACCAGCAATACAGCACCCATGCATGGGGATGCGCACAATAAACGGGAATGTTGGCATAGGAAAGGGATTGATCAGGCAATCCCACTTCCGGGATCAGGGAAGATTCCACTTGATCCGCCGCAGACCAATAGGAGGTCCAATACTGCGGGTACGCTTCGGACAGGCGACGCAGGGTCATTTGGTGAAGCAGGCGATCAGCTTCAGCAGGATCAAACTGAGACACCCCGATGATCACCGGCCCATTCAATGCCCACCAGAAGCCGCCGTTTTCCCGGGAGCCTTTATCAAATTCTGGATCGTCAAATTCCGGCTGCTCCTGCTCACGGGCACCAAGCGTTTCTCCCTGATACAGCCGCTTTTGCATTTCCTGGAATAAATGGCGCTTGGCACTTGCGGGAATTTCCGCAATTTGCAGTGTAAAACCCATCGGCTCCAGGAACATATTGGTTTCGCCGTAGGCTTTTCCGTTAAAGTACATTCTGCGGGGAAAGGCACGCTCGCCCATATCGGCCAAATACGCATTGAGGATACGGGTGCGATACTGCTCCATACTGGCCGCCAATCTGCGCAAAGCCTCTGATTGCTCTGACAGCGCGTCCGCCGCGCTTTGAAGCTGCGGTATCAGCGTTTGCAATATGGCAATCGCCATCGCGGAATTCATATGGGATTCTCCCGTCAGGACGACATTGTTGTACGGTACTTTTTCGATGTAGTAGACCGCGTCGTTCCAATCCGAATTCAATAGACGGATCAGGCCATGGCTGCCGGTGTCCACGGTATCCCGCAGGAAGATAAAGCACTTTTCCGCCAATTCAGCCACCTGCATGGGTGCCATATCCCGCACGGGATAGGGTTGCACCGTTTCCGAAAGGAAGGTGACGTCCTCCGTAACCCTTAAATATTCCGAGAGGAGCAGCAGGAAAAACAGCTGCTGATCGCTGGTGAAATACCGCTCGTTGTCCGCATATCCATTTCCATATTCGATGAGCCGGATCTCCCCAAAGGGCGTGGTGCGCTTGAGCATATATCTGAGCACGCTCTTCGCCAGCTGCTGATTGTAATACACCAGCGGCAAGGCGTGTTGAAAATTATCACGCGCGCTGGCGTGAACGCCCCAATCATAATCGTATATTGTTCCCTGGGGGATCTTGGTTTCATCATAATATTCGCTGTAGGTGGCCATAGCCTCCAGGCAGTATGCGTGCCAGCGAAGCTCCTGCCGGAGCATTTCATCGGGCTCATTTTCCAGGCGGGGAAGCGCTTTCAGCCAATCTTCCGAAAACGCGCCACCCATCCCATCCATTGTTTTTCCGTTCAGTAATTCCTGGCAGATGCGATCCTGCGTGGAAACGCCCTCCTCAAAGGAAAACCCGATCACCATTTGAAGCTGTTTTGTTTCCTGAGGCGCTAAAGCAAAGGTGCATTGGGCTGCGAGCCGATGCGGATCGCAGGTCAATGTGATCGCCTCATCCGCCGCATGGAGAAAGACCTCGGGCGGAAAACCGTCGATCACGGCCATCGCTTTCCGTTCTGGGATCAGCAGCGGGTCATCGCTTTCTGCACAAATGTGGACGCTCACGGTGCGCCCATCGGGGCTTTGCCGATCATCATAGCGATAACGCAGCGGCAGGTTTTCTTCCGGCTGCGTTTGATGCCGGATTTCTGCGAAATGAACGCCGATAGATTCCTGATAAACGCATTGAATGGCAGCCGTCCCTTGGTTTTTCACCTCAACCGTCAGCAAAAAGCCCGACGCACCCTGATAGGGATCAGTGGACGGCTTTGCCGAGAGCTTACGGGTGACGGCAACCTCCCTGATCTGATAGGCATAAGAGGCAAAACCGCAGCCGAAAATGCGCTGGCAAACATTTGGTTCAGCGGCGAGGGACTTGAGCCCTGTCAGCTCCTTGGGTTCCCCATTGATGGAAATGGAGGCTGCATTCATACCGCTGTTGCGCCCGTTTCCCTGATTCAGCCGTGCCCAGGAGCGCTGGCCAGAAATCAGTTCGTATTCCCCGCTAACGTGGGCAAATAATGTCATGCGATAATTTCCCAGCAGAAACCAGGGGTCCTCCGGCAATTTCACGGGTTTGCCGTTTTCTAATGCAGCCTGATAAGGCAAATGCCCCGTATATTCAAAGCACGGCAGACCTGCCGAATCATTCCTCCAGACGCCCAGCTGATTCATGTTGTTTCCCTCTTGATTCTTTCAATTTCCCGCGCAGCCTGCTGCTGATTTTGAAATACGATCCCATGCAGCCCCACCGATATTGCGGCAGCCACATTGACAGTGGAATCATCCAGAAATACACATTCTTCGGCCCGAAGCTGGTAGCGAACCAGCAGCAGGCGATAGATCGCGGGATCGGGCTTGATCATCCGCTCCAGCCAAGACAATACTTTGCCATCTACGAGGTGTAGAAAGCCCAATTCGCTTTGACAACCGTTGTAAATCAGATCAGAAATGTTGGACAGACAGAACACCCGGAATCCTTCCGTCTGCAAAGATCGAATCCAGCTTTCAGCATAAGGATAGGCCACGATGAAATCAGCAGCGTCCTGAAATACGGTGCGCAGGATTTCTTCATCCTGAGAATCGTTTTCGACAAAAGCGTCCAAAATCCTTTCAAAAGGCCATACGCCCCGGTCCAGTTCCCGCCATGCAGGGCTGAAAAAGGTAGCGTTGGCTACCCGATTCGCTGTTTCCCCGTCCAGGCCCTTCCGCTGGAAGAAAGCCTGATAATTGGATTTCACCAGCACGTCGCCAATATCCAGAATGATGTTTTTGATCATTGCGTTTCCTCCCTATCCGCCGATGGTGACGATCAGCCCCAGCTTTCTTCCCATATCCGCATAAGACTGGAGCGTTTCCGGGGAAAGGCTTTTTTTCTCAGGGAATGGGTAATCCTGGCCCAACTGGGCGTACTTGGTCATGCCCAGGGTGTGGTAAGGCAGCAGATCCACCCGGGAAATGCCCAGGCGCAGCGCCACATCCAGAATGGCCCGGATTTCATTCTCCGTATGATTGAGCGTTGGAATCACCGGCACCCGGACGACGAGCTTCTGCGCGTCATACTTTGCGATGATCTTCAGGTTTTTCAGCACCAGTTCCAGGCTTCCGCCAGTAAATCGCCGGAATTTTTCAGCGTCCGCCGTTTTCACGTCGAACAGGAATCGTTCCGTCCAGGGCAGCGCTTTTTCGATCGCTTCGGCGGGCACATGACCGCAGGTTTCAAAATCCACTGGGATTTGATGGGCTTTACAATCCTGCAAAAGCGGCAGCAGCGCCTTGATATGCAGCAGCGCTTCTCCGCCGGAAAGCGTCAGCCCCCCATGGGTCTGCTTGTAATAATCCGCGTCCCGAACGACGATCGCAAATATTTCATCGGCTGTCATCCATTGGCCGCTGATTTTCAGCGCCGCCTGGGGGCATGCTGCTGCGCAGGCACCGCAACGGACGCAGCTGCCACGGTCGATCTGCGCATGGCCGTCCTCCAAAGAAACAGCGTGCTGCGGGCAGCACTGTACGCACGTCCCGCAGCCAACGCATTTCTTTGGGAGGAACATCAATTTTTTGCCGATCACCTGAGATTCCGGGTTGGCGCACCAGGGACAACGCAGGGGGCAGCCCTGAAGAAAAACGGCCGTGCGGATGCCTTCGCCGTCATGGATGGCGAAACGCTCGATGTTAAATACCGGCAGCTTTTCCGTCATGCGAAGCACCTTTCCTCGTCATACAAACTGCGGCTGAGCAATTCCTCCTGTACCGTCCGATCTAGGTTGACGAACACCGCGGAATAACCGGCCACCCGGACAATAAGATCGGGATATTTTTCCGGGTGGATTATGGCGTCCTCCAACTGGCCTTTATCCACCACGGTCACCATCAGGTGGCAGCCCCCCTTGGCGAAATAGACCTTGAAAAGCTGCTCGATCAGCGCTTTGTTGCCATTGAACATAGAACGGGAGAACTTGATATTCTGTACGGAACCGGCATGGTATTTGGCGTCGAAGGTGGACAGGGAATTGAGCAGCGCCGTGGGACCGCCTTTGTCCGCACCGCCTTGGGGATTGTTGGCGGGGTTCATGTACATCCCGCTGAGCCGTCCATCCGGGGAGGCGGAGGTACGCAGGCCCCATTCGGTGTTCAGTGAATTGTTGCTGATCACGATCAGGAAATACTGCATCCCGATGGAGATACCCCGATCCCGGATGCCCTTGGACACAAATTCGTACAGATCATTAGCCATGCCGTCCGCCGTATCCAGATCGTTGCCGTACTTATCGCAGTTCAGGCAGTCCCGCCGGATGGTGTCATAGCCCTCAAAATTGTGCAGGATGGCTTCCTCCAGCTGAGGCAGGGTATATTTTTTCTGGTCAAACACCAGAGATTTTACGGCCCATAGGGAATCGGAGGCGTTGATGTTGCCGTAGGTTTCGCAGGTGCCGCCCAGATACCGGACGCCTCCATCAAGGAGCGCACGGCCCCGTTCAATGCAGTCGTCCATCAGGATGGAGTTGAACAGGAAGCTGACGTGCTCGTTCATGACGCCATAGGAGCGGTATTGGGCCTGGGCGGACAGATCCATGTAATAATTCAATAGTTCCTTATAGCCCGCGTAGAATTCCTCGAAGGAATGAATCTCCGCCATGTTCCGGGGCTGGATGGGCCCCAGCTTGTTCTGACCGTCCATGGGATCAATGCCGTTATTCATGTAGATATTCAGGATTTTGAGCAGATTGATGCAAATATTGGGCGTGCCGGTGCTTTGCCCCCACAGCACGAATTCCGTGCAGCCAAAGGGCACGTACCGCTGGGCGGTTTCCTCGTCCACCCGCATCCCATATGCTACCGCGGGCACGTTCACTTCGTCGTTATAGAGCGTGGGATAGGTGGCCCCCACGCCCAGGGCGTCCAGCGCTTCTTTCCAAGTCTGTTCATCGGTATCATTGGTCAAGCGCAGGGTGAATTGGGGCTCCACATAGCGGCAGTCCTTGCACACCTTCATGGCGATATGCAGGAAACGATCTGCTTCCTGGGGATGCTTCCTGCCTTTGCCGCCCACAATGACCCGGCCGTTGACCGTGGTGCGGCGGTTTTCGATCATGGTCCACAGGGACTTGATATACTGATAGGCTTCCTCCTCCGTCAGCACGCCGCTGTCCAGATCGCGGCACAGATAGGGCCCCAGGAAATCGTCCAGCCGGCCATAATTGATCACGCCAGCCAGCAGTGCGTAGAGCCACAGAAGCTGCAAAGCCTCATGGAAGGTGCGAGGCGTCTCGGTGCGGATGTGTGCAAGGCCGTCAGCGATGCGCTGGAGCTCCGCCCGGCGCTTGATATTGCTTTCCGACAACTCTGCCATCTGGCTGAGCGCCTTTTCCCGCAGGGCGTCGGCGCTTTGTGTCACGATGTCCAGACAAGCAAGGGACGCCTGATAAAAATCATTGTCGGGCTGGCCTTGCAGCTTCTTTTCGATCATGGCCCGCAGCCCTGATACGCCGTTTTCCAGGAGCTTGGGATAATCCAGCATCATCCCGGACAGACGGGCCGTGGCAATCAGGGGGTATTCGGTATCGATGAAGCGCCCGATGGTGGTGTCCGTCAGCACTTCCCGGCAATAGAGGGTTTTCAGGTCATGATCCAGCCAGTATTGATATAGCGTTTCCACCCGATCCGCGTATTCCTGACCCAAGGCGGTGATTTCCTTCTGGAAAGCCCGCAGCTTATTGAACACGCAGTAGTGGCCCACGCCGCCTACAGACGTGACCGTGCCAAACCCGATGGGCAGAAAATCCAGCCGCCCGGCGATCAGGTCCTGATCTTCAATGGAGCGGAACAGGATAGGGAAAATGACCTTCAGGCATTCCACTTCCCGGCGGGCGTTGGAACCACCGGTAAATTGCCGATGAACAGCCGTATAGCGCTCCATGATTTTTAGCTGCTCAAGCAGTGGCTTTTCGCAGGGGATCTTTTTGCTGACTTCTACGTTTTGCGCGCCTTCCACATCGAATTTTGCCATGATGTTCCTCTTTTCGTTAATGCTTGCTCCGTTCAGCGTCGCGCCAGTTATCCTGTAAGCCGCCCATCAGATCCACAAATCGTTTGGCGATCAAGTGCGGGCGGGTGATGGCGCTGCCCACCACCACAGCATCGGCCCCCAGGTACAGGCACTTGATGGCATCCTCCGGGGTGTAAATATGGCCCTCCATGACGATAAAAGCCTTGTCGCAAAAGTCCCGGCACATCCGGGCAAACTCCCGAAGGTTGGGCTCCTCAATATGCTTGGTGGCTTCGGTATAGCCATACAGGGTGGGGCCCACGATGTCCGCACCCATCTCCACCGCCCGCTTGGCTTCGTCATAGGTGGAAACGTCGGCAAAGATCAGGGCGTCGGGAATTTCCTTCTGTACGATGGGCAAAAGCTCCCAGGCAGGCCGTCCTTCGTGGGTGATCTGTTCGGTGCAGTCCAGGGCGATGATGTCTGCCCCCGCTTCCCACACCTGCTTTGCGGCGTCCAGAGTGGGGGTAATAAACACGTCTGTATCGTCGTGCCAGATCTTATACAGGCCGATCAGGGGCAGATCCACCTGCTCCTTAATCATTTTGATCTGATCCGGGGAATTGGCCCGAATACCAACTGCGCCTGCCCATTGGGCGGCTTTGGCCATTTTCAATACGAAATCCATGGAATATACCGGGTCATCGGGCTGCACCTGGCAGGAAACGATCAGGCCGCCCTTCAGTTTTTCTAACAGCGCTTTATTCTTCATCTGTCCTTGCCTCCAATTCTTATTGTTTCCGTCTATCCATTCCGTACTTTTCCAGCATAGCCGCCCCGATGATCCCCGCATCGTTTCCCGCCTGGGCCAATCGAAGCTCCGGGATGCCGATTTCTGCAGCGGCAAACGTGGATTCCTGCACCTTTTCCCTGATCGGGTTCAGCAGCAGATCTCCCGCTTTGGCCACGCCGCCCCCCAGGATCACCGCCTCCGGGCGGAAAATGGCGATGAAATTGCCAATGGCGGCTGCAAGCTGGGAAAGATACATATCCCAGATTTCCAAAGCGGTCTGATCACCCAGCTGAACAGCCTCCGTTACCATTCGCGCTTCCAGCTTTCGGATGTCATGATGGCATAAATCCCACAAAATCGTTCCGCCCGTCAGCATTTCCTGAGCCGTTTCCTTGAGCCCACGGGCGGAGCAATAGCCGTCGATGCAGCCCATTTGTCCGCAGGTACATTTTCTTCCCCGGAAAAACAGCTTGGTATGGCCCAATTCTGCGCCTAGCCCATCTGCGCCGCTATAGATGCGTCCATTCAGGATGATCCCACCGCCAACGCCTGTTCCCAGCGTCAGCATGACCACGGTTTGAAAATCCTTCGCCGCACCGGCTACCGTTTCTCCCAGCACGGCGCAGTTGGCATCGTTTTCGATAAAAATGGGCAGATCGATGCGAGGCTCCAGATATTGATAAATCGGCACGTTCCGCCAGCCGAAGCAGTTAGCATGCACCAATAAGCCGGTTTGGGGATTTACATAGCTTGGCATTCCGATACCCCAGGAAGCCATATCCCGGAGGGTAAGCCCGGCGCTTTCCACCGCCATCAGGGATACCTTCGCCATATCAGCGGAGATCTCTTCTATGCTTCGTCCCGCCCCCGCAGGCAGCACGGCATGGCTGATCACCCTGCCTTCTTCATCCACCACCCCGGCAGATAAATTGGTGCCTCCTACATCGAGACCAATGTCGTAGCGCATGAAATCCGCCTCCCTTCAAGGATCATTATAGAACGGGGGCGGCAGTACATCAATACTTGAAAACGCCATAAAGTTTATTCAAAATGCTTTGATCGTTCTTGACAGGAAGCCGATTATCTGATTCAATAAAGGCAGCTGATTCCGTTTGGTTTCGCAAGGAGGAAAAGAAATGATCTGGAAGGAAACAGGGGTTGAGAAGGGGTCCTATATGAGCTATTTCAATCCATCAGATATTTTCCGGAAGTGCTTTGTATATATGGTCAGCTGCGGTTATTTCCTGTGCAATCATGAGTACAGCATCAAAAAGGCCGGGAGCAGGCACCCCATCTTTTTTTTCATTATCGATGGCGAATTGACTTTCGATTATGAAGGGGATCATTTTGTCGCCGAAAAAAATGACATTGTACTGCTGAATGGATATAAGCCGCATCATTATTACTGCGAGCAAAGATGCGAGTTCCTTTTTTTCCATTTTGACGGCAAGGACGTCCCGGACTTGATCGACGTTTTGATCTCCTCCAACCGCAGCGCGTGTTTCCGTTTGACCAACGCGCAGGAAATTTACTCAAACATCAACGAACCCATCACAAAATTATGCCATCAGGAACGCGCTTCTGACGCTTTTCTTTCTTCGATTGTTTATTCAACATTATGTATGATCCCGAATACAGGGAACGATTCCAATCTCTTCATTCCGCCGCATGTGAAGGTAACGGCCGACATGGTTTCCTACCAAATCATCGAATATATCGACCTTCATATCGGAAAACAGTTTTCTGTACAGGAACTGGCGGACTATGCAGGGTTAAGCCGCCATTACTTCATGCGGCTTTTCAAAAAAGAAACCGGCTATACGCCGCAGGAGTACGTTTCCGTTGCCAAAATCAATTATGCCAAGCTGATGCTGCGCACAACCGTTTTGACCGTCTCAGAGATTTCCGATTATTTAGGATACAGCAGTTCGGCCAGCTTCATCAATGCCTTCCGTCTGCGTCGCGGCATATCGCCTAATCAGTACAGAAAAATGTACGCCAGCAAAAAATGACTTTCGGAATCATCTGCCTTTCTACGATGAACACCCTCTGCTTTTCTTTACATCGGACTCAAACCCTCCCAGAAAATGTGGTAAAAAAGAATAGGCAGGTGATCGTTGGTCGGTGGAGGCTTACCAAGAACATCGTTGTCTTGCGTGGCAATCAGAAATGTAGTATAATGATCCCAGGGGAATAATCCCCGCGATCCACGGTAAAACAACCTCTTTATCACGCTGATAAAGAAATGATAAACTGAGGCTGTAGAGCATGGAGAATACAGATAATCTGTAGAATCAGAATCACGAGAACGAACAGGAGAAACGAAAACTAAGCTAAAAGCGTTAGATTGCATAGAGTGGGAATGATGTCGATAACCGCCAGTGGCGGAAATCTCATCGACGTCATTCTCAACCGAAAAGGAGCGATCTGCACAGTGTGCAGTCGCGACCTCTCTCCACTCTGTCCCTCTCCACTCTCTGCTCTCCCTCTTCCGTGTATAAGGAGAAGCCTATGGGAATTCTTGTCATCGGTGCAGTTTTTGTGGATATCAAGGGTTACCCGCTGGATAAATATATCCCGGGCGGCCGCAACGTGGGGCGGGTCATACATACCCACGGCGGCGTCTGCCGCAACGTGGTGGAAAACATCGCCAACGTGGAGCTCCGCCCCGCCTTCCTCAGCGTAGTGGATGATACCGGCATCGGCGCGGAGGTCGTCGACCGCCTGTCAAGGCATAAGGTCAACACCGACTGTATCCTGCGGCAGCCGGACGGCATGGGCACCTGGCTGGCCATCTTCGACAACAGCGGTGATGTGGTCGCCTCCATCTCCAGGCGCCCGGACCTAAGCGCGCTGCTGGACGTGCTGAATGCCCGGGGGGATTCCCTGGTCAGCCGGGCGGACAGTATCGTGGTGGAAATAGATATGGATGCCCCAATTCTCAAGCGGGTTTTTGCCCTTGCGCAGCAGTACGGGAAAGATGTCTACGGCGTGGTTTCCAATATGGCCATCGCCATGGAGCGCCGCGACCTGCTTCAGCAGACTTCCTGCATTGTCTGCAACAAACAGGAAGCAGGCATGCTGTTTTCAGAGGATTATTCCGAAGCCTCCGCCGAAGAAATCAGTGCCCTGCTTCCGGACAGGCTTGCCCGTGCGAACATCCCGCGGATGGTCGTCACCCTGGGGCCTGACGGCGCGGTATATGCCGAACAGGGTAAAGGAAGCGGCATCTGCACGACTCCGAACGTCGATCCGGTGGATACCACCGGGTGCGGGGACGCGTTTTTCTCCGGTGTAGCCATCGGCCTGACCTATGGCAAAACACTCCCCGAGGCCTGTGAAATCGGCACGCGCCTCGCCATTTCCGTGATTCTGACCAAGGAAAGCGTCTGCCCCCGCTTCCGCCCCGAGGAATTCGGCCTGTCTCCTGTTCAGGAAGAATAACGTGCGAAACGATGGAACCCGAAACAGGCAGAGGCGCTTGCGCCCGCGGTGCGCGTGCAATTCCTTGGTGGTTTGCCCTCCGCTCTCCACTCTGAACTCTCCACTCTTCACCCTATTAATAGCTTCTGAAATTTGCGACAGTTCCTTATCTTGTGAAAGCAGCAGGAAAAGAATATAATACAGGCAGATGCCTGCGATGATTCAGGCATGTATTGTCTCTTATCACATTCATAACGCGGACGGAGGTATCCTGAACGATGAAAAAACTGTTTGCATTGATCCTGACGCTGGCAATGATCCTGGGCATGACCGGGGCTTTTGCCGAAGCGGCCGGTAACGAAGTCTGGAACGAAACCGAGTATCTGGCTCACGCGGATATCCGCTATGACCTTGACAGGGACTATTCCGGCAAAACGGTGATCCTTCACTCCAACGACGTTCACGGCCAGATTGACGGCTATGCCTGTATTGCCGGCCTGCGCACCTGCTTTGAGAAACTGGGCGCCGATGTGATCCTGGCCGACGCGGGCGATTTCAGCCAGGGAAATCCTTATGTCAACACCAGCAAAGGCTTAAGCGCCATTGAGATGATGAATGCCGCAAAGTACGACGTGGCGACCATCGGAAACCATGAGTTCGACTTTGGCTATCCCCAATTGAAGGAAAACATCTCCAAAGCCCTGTTCCCGGTGATCTGTTCGAACGTCACGCTGGATGAAACCGGCGAGAGTATTCTGCCTCCTTCCGCCGTCATCACCACGAAGAGCGGTCTGAAGATCGGCTTCGTGGGCATGGATACGCCGGAGACGGTGTCCAAGGTCAACCCCGGCCTGATCAGGATGCTCTCCTTTGCCCCCGCTGAACAGATGCCGGAAATCGCCCGGAAAGCGGTGGACGGGATCCGGGCGGATTGCGACCTGGTGTTCGGCCTTTTCCACCTGGGGGTGGATGTCGAGCAGATGGGCGACGGATCCAGCTCCAGGGAACTGCTGAAGAAAGTAGCCGGTATCGATATGGTTCTGGACGGACACAGCCATACCGCGATGACGGCCGGCCAGGGCGGCGAACCCATTCAGTCCACCGGCACCAGATTTGCCAACATCGGCGTGGTCGTGATCGACAATGAAAGCAAGGGCATCGAGAGCAATTTCCTGCTCCCGACCCTGATCACGCACAACCTGTACACAGCCCGTTTCATCGATGGGAAAGTCAGGGCTGACGCGCAGGAGATCATCGACCGGGTGAATGAGGAATACGGAAAGGTGTTCGCAACCTCTGAAACGTGGCTGAACGGTGAAAGGGCTCCCGGCAACCGTACCGAAGAAACCAACATGGGCGACCTGATTACCGACGCGATGATCTGGTCTGTTGTCAAGGAAGGCGGCATTGAACAGGTGGAACCCAATGCGGTCGTCGGAATCGTCAACGGCGGCAGCATCCGCGCTTCCATTGAAAAGGGCGATGTGACGAAGAAAGATATCAACACGGTGCTGCCCTTCGGCAATACAGTGGCATTGGTCTATGCGACCGGAGCAGAGCTGCTTGAAGCGCTGGAGGCTTCCACGTTCCTGATGCCTGAGTCTGCCGGCGGATTCCCCCAGACGTCCGGCATCGAGTGGACCATCGACACGACGAAGGCCTATGACCAAGGTGCCGTCTACATGCTGAACGGCAAGGAGAGCAACTATTTCGCGCCCGCGTCGATCCGGCGCGTGACCATCAGATCGATCAACGGCGAGCCCTTCGACGTGAACGCACTCTACGCCGTCGTAACCAACGATTTCTGTGCTGTGGGCGGGGATACGTATAATGTGCTGGGCAGCTCCACGAGCAGATTCGACACCGGGATCCCGCTGGACGAGGCAGTCATGGGCTATATCACTGAAGTGCTCGGCGGAAAGATTACGGAAGAGGCATACGGGGCGCCCCGCGGTTCCCTGACTGTCATCAGATAAACCGGTGAGGATCCGCCTCAGCAAACATCTTTAAAAGGCGGCGGGATGTGTTACCGCCCGCCGCCCTGGTCCGGTTCCTCCGGATATGGTTTTCCCTGTTTCTTATTTCGTGCCGGTGCCGGCCAGTGCCATGGAATAAGCGGATCCGATCAGGATCATATCGATGCCGGATTCAATAAAGTAGAAGCTGATGAGGATACCCAGGCTGACGGCAAGCACCGCTGGATGGGCAATGGAATAGATACCCAGGATGATGGCCACCACGCCCAGCACAATGCTCAGGATCTTCATGCCGCCTTCTTTCCGGCCGGCGATGGCGTTGATGATGGTGAACACGCCATGGAGAATGAACCAGCCTGCAGCCATGTAGAGCAGGATGGAATTGTTCATCTCGGCAATGCCCGGGACCGTAAGGCCGATTATGCCCAGGATCAGGCTGAGAACCGCAAGGAAGAAACTCTTGTCGAAACGGTGCTCAAAGAATCCATGAACGACGCCGACAATACCGTTGATAAAGAACAGCATGATGATGCAGGGCCCGGTGCCCAGGTAGGTGAGCAGCGGGGTGGCGAGCATGGAAATACCGCCGATGATCGTCAGGACACCCATGACCGTGAACAGGATCGTCGTGCTGTTGCCTCCCGCGCAGGTGGCCTTGCCGATGATGATTGCGTTGACGCCGGACTCGATGAAGTAGAAGCCGATCAGGAGCCCCAGGCTGACGGCGAGTACCGCGGGATGCGCGATGGAATAAATACCCAGGGCAATTTCAAGCACACCCAGGGCAATGCCCACGAATTTCGTGATGGCATCGTCTCCGGTATTCCCGCCCGCGATGGCGTCGATGATGGACAATACGCCGTGGATAATGAACCAGCCCGCGGCGAGATAGAGGATGATGAAATTGTTCATGACGGCCGCGCCGGGTACGACGAGGCCGACGATGCCCAGGATCAGGCTGAGGATCGCGAAGAAAAACTTCTTGTCGTAGCTTTTTTCACTGATCCCGCGGGCGATGCCGAAGATACCCCAGACGAAAAACAGGATGATGACGAGATATCCTGCGCTGATGAAGTTGAGAAGCGGCGTGGCCAGCATGGAGATGCCTCCGAGGATCATCAGGACCCCCATAATCACGATCATGGTAAACGCTGTCATTGTGGTTCCTCCTAAATTATATTGTTATATTGATCCCTTTCGGGATTGCAACCCTCCTGCAGGTCCGTACCGGATTCCTGAAAGACCGGCATCCGCGTCAGTCTGCTTTCTGCGATCCGTTTTCCTGTTTTTCTCCGGCTTGTTTTCCGGCTTGTCCTCCGGCTTGATTTGTTCCACCCCTGTATTCCACGCACAGCATGGTCAGGTCGTCAAACTGCTCCGCTTCCTTCACAAAACCGTCCACGCTGGCGCGCACGTTTCGGAGGATTTCCTGCGGTGAAGCGTCCGGATCGACGTTCAGTGCATCGATCATCCGTTCCGTGCCGAACAATTCCTTCCCGGCACTGGTAGCCTCGACCACGCCGTCGGTGTACACGAACAGCTTGCTGCCCGGCTCCATCTGGATTTCATACTCGCGGTACTTTACATCCTCCATGCCGCCGATCACAAAGCCGTGCTTGTCTTTATAAAGCTCAAAAACGCCGCCCGGCTGCCTGAACGCCGGGAATTCGTGGCCCGCGTTGGCGGCGGTCAGCCTGCCGGTGGACAATTCGAGGATACCCATCCACACCGTGACGAACATCTCCGCTTCGTTGTTGGAACAGATCGCATCATTAGTCCTTTTCAGGATCTCCGCCGGAGAATTGCCCATCATCGCCACGCTTTGCAGGATGATCTTGCTCGCCATCATGAACAGCGCTCCGGGTACACCCTTGCCGGACACATCCGCGATCACCATGCCCAGGTGATCGTCGTCGATCAGGAAGTAGTCGTAGAAGTCGCCGCCCACCTCCTTGGCCGGATCCATGCTGGCGTAGATGTCAAATTCCCTGCGCATCGGGAAGGCCGGGAAGATGTGAGGCAGCATGGCCGCCTGGATGTTTGTCGCCAGCGACAGCTCCGCGCCGATCCGGGTGGCCTCCGCCTGCTGCTGCTCGTACTTCTGAACCAGATCCTGCATGATCACGCCGGACATGTAGACCGCCGCGCCGATGGTCGCCAGTATGATGATCTGCACATCGTGAAAAAAAGCCTGTATAATCATCGCGGCAATCGGCGCTATGATATAGTTCCAGAAAGCGATTCGCGTCTGACGCCTGAATTTATCCTTCCGGCGCACGAGGAGGCTCGCGTCCAGTCCCAGCATAATGACGTGCGCCAGATTGGAGAGCAGGTAGCCCGGCGCGCGATGATAAATGTTTCCATCGTCGAAATAGAAACACAAAGGCACAAACTGAGTGACGAGCATCAGCACAATGTGCAAAACGACCGCAATATGAAACAGTTGGCTGTACAGCCTGCGATGGCGGTCAGGATCGGCGATGTACAGCGTGAGCTGGGAAAACAGCCAGGCCATGATTGCCGAGGAGACGAACTCCAGGAAGGTCACAACCTGGAGTGCGATGTGTATGCCGGTTCCCGGAAAACCCTCCATGAGCTGCCGGAGCAGATGACTGCCGATGTAAAGCATGACCGTCCCGAAGAAGAGCTGAAAATACCGGGATACCTCTTTCCTCAGGCGCGTGCCTGAACTGACCTGCATCATGATCATACCGCATATGCCCAATCCCGCCGCGATGATAATGATGTTGATCATGTTCCCGATGGATACCGTAAAATTGATCATCCTTCTATACCCTCCTGCACGCAATGATTCCCTCGGCCCGGCAGGGACGCTGCTGACATTGCCGTTCCGCTTTTACCGTTGTCACACCGCTCCGGCAGGGAAGATACAGTTTGATCCCGCAGCCGGATCCGGTGCCCGCAGCAGTTGATGAACACGCCGTTTCCTTCCCGGGGAAAACCCGCCCGTTCCGGATGGCCGAACCCGTTTACGATAAAGTTCAGGTGCCCGTTCTCTGCAGGAAACAGGGCAAAAAGCGGATCAGCTTATTCATAATCAAGATAATCCAGTACGGCGAAAAAAGCAATGGAAACAGGGAAATTCGGATTTGACAATCTGGAACATCCCCCTTGCAAAAAATCGTCATTCGTGCGATACATTTATTTTAGAGTGTTTATAGAAACCAAAAATGTTGACAGGAGAATGGAACGATGGAATGGGAAGTCAATCTGATTGAGTGGCTCCAGAAAACGGCGGGAGACCTGAACGGCGTGTTTATTTCAGCACTGGGCTTTCTCGGCGGCGAGATGGGCCTGCTGCTGGTGGTGCTGATCATTCTTTTCTGCTGGAAAAAGGAATGCGGAAAGCGCCTGGCTTTGATCATCGCCGCGGTCAACAGCTGGCTGCCGATGATTAAATCTCTGGTGCTGCGGCCCCGGCCTTATATGGAACATCCGGACCGGGTGCGGGGTGTCGCGGATGTCGGAAACAAAGCCCCGCTGACAGATGTTGCCGCCCATGGCTATTCTTTCCCCAGCATGCACAGCGCTTCGGTCATGGCGCTGTTTATTCCCCTGGCGATGGAAGTAAAGAAAAAATGGATGTGGATCGTCGCCGGCGTCATCATTTTCCTGGTAGGCCTCAGCCGGTCAGTCACCGGGATGCACTATCCGACGGATGTCCTGGCCGGATGGGCGCTCGGCCTGATCTGTGTCGGGATCATCACGCTGCTGGAGAAAAAAGTGAAGAACGAAAAAATCCGGCACCTGATCCTGCTGGTTTCTGCGCTGCCCGGGGTATTCTTCGTCCGGACTGACGATTATTTCACTGCCCTGGGTCTGTTGATCGGCCTGATTGCCGCTTTCCATTTTGAGGAGAAGTTCGTGAATTTCAGCGATACCCGCAACGTTTGGGCGAAGATCCTGCGGGTGATCGGCGCATTCGCGATCTATCTTGTGCTGAACAAACTGCTGAAGATGCCCTTCAGCGCGAAGTTCCTTACAGGCGGAACCCTGGGGGCATTCCTGGTCCGTACGGCGCGCTACGCCATCATCATCTTCGTGATGATCGGTGTTTACCCGAAGGTCTTCCCGCTGTTTGAAAAGATCGGGAAAAAAGAAAAAGCATAAATATGGAGGACGCTTGCGCTATACAGTCACGAAAACGATAACGGCTGTACGGCCTATCTCCGGCTGTCAAACGGAGCAATCGCCGAAATCCGGCTGAAAGAGACGGAATAGAGGAAGACAGCCTTCAGTTCCCGCCGGGAACAGCGATATCTCCCTTTGCATATGATGTCCGGACATGATCCGGGTAACTGCTCATAGTCCTTATCTGTCAGAAAATCTTTCCCACTTTCGAGAACATGGAAACGGAATCCTTGAGAATATCGCGCACGATGCGGATACACTCCGGATTCAGATTCGTATAGGTGTCTTTGACATTGTGATAATAATCCCGCGGCGTGAATGCGACCCCGCAGATCGCGGCGGCCTTGACCCCGACGCGGGAGAATGCGTCGGAATCGCATGCCCCGGGGTAGAACTCGGCGGTACGCAGGTCGTAGCCGTTTTTCATCCCTGCGAAATACAGCAGGTTGCAGACTTCCTCGCTGTTGGATTCGGTATAGTTGATGCCCCGGGAAAAGATACGCAATTCCTTCACGGAGTGAATCGTATCCACAGCGAAAACGACGGTATTCAGCCCCAGCAGTTCTTCCACGTTTTCACTCGCAAAAGCATGCGCTCCGCGGAGTCCCGACTCCTCACCGTCGGTGATCAGGCAGGCAATTTCCGTGTCCTCAAACCGCTCGCCGCGATCCGCCATTTCCTTCAGGATGCTCATGCTCAGGAAGCAGCCGGTCAGATTGTCGTTGGCTCCGTCCACCACGGTTTTCCAGTCCACCAGGAAGAGCAGCGGCGCAAACAGAACCGTAAGGACGATCTCGATGATCGCGAAGGTTTTCAACGTGCCCGCCGACAGAAAATCCGCAAGCGCCAGATTGCAGGAAAGGAAATTAACCACCCAGAAGAGAACTCCGCTTCCGATGCTGATGAAGATCATGGGCTTGGGCAGATACTTGAGGAAGGGCATTTCATACACCGCGTCGATATGACCGCAGAGAATGATCCGGCGCTTCGGCGTGTTTTTTGCCTTGCGGACCATATAGAGATTCTGTCCCGTCCGTTTGGGAAAGAACCGGTCGATCACCTGCCGATAGAGCGCGAATTCGCCCACGAGGCAAACGACCGCCACGATCATCAGAATCAGCGAGACCAGGTAGGTCCAGGCCCGCCCCGTGCACACGCCGGCGATAAAAAACCCGCAGGCGGCGATACAGAGGACCGCCTCCAGCGGCACCGACGCGAGAAAAGCGTGGGGATGGACGTCAAAGGACTGGGTTCGGATTTCATCCACGCAATCCTTCATCGATTCAGCGATCTCCGCTTCCGCGGCGCGGACCGATTCGGATCCCGTCACGCGGCATTTGTGGTTTTTACAGATGGTTTCAATTCCGTCGGTGATATATTTGATGTAATCCATGGCAGACACCTCATTCTCTCGTGATCTGGAACTGATGGTACTGTTCCAGCAGAATTCTGCGAACGGCAGCGGTGATGCTGACCGTCGCGACCGCCATGATGATGACCATCACGACTCCGGGCAGGAGCACGGCCGTAAGCTCGTTTATTTTCGTGCCCGCGTCATTGACGGCCACGGTGTCAAGCGTCGCTTCCAGGGTGGACGTGACCTCGATCACCGTTCCGGGTGCGATCCGGACGACATTCAGATCATAGTTGGACATGAATGCGGTCATCAGCAGCGGTATAAAGCTGCCCATGACCGTGACGACGGAAATGAACACCGAATAGAGCACCGAGCAGTATGGGATGCTGAGCAGCAGGGAAAAAATATAGATCATGCTTCCCACGGCGCCGAGGGTCGAAGTGGTGACCGCGGCGGAGACGACAAAACTGACCCCGAGGATCCATTTCAGATGGTTCCCGACACCGGCTTTCCGCTGGACGATCAGCAGTTCCACGAGAGAAACGAGCAGCATCCCCGCGGAAAGCCACATGAAAAGGGGGCCCATCTCAAGTTCCCGCACCGTGAAGCGCACCACCAGGGATATGGCAAACAGAATCACGTTCAGGGCGACAAACACGCGGCTGTTCCGCAGGTTTGTCGATCTTTCAATCATACCGAACAATCCGGGTTTCCCCTGGCGCATCATTTGTTTCGTCAGCAAGGTAAAACCCCTCCTTTCTCTCGGACCGGAATAATGAGGACGACCCGACAGGCTCCCGCCCCTTGTGTTTGACAGAGCTTCCGGTTTTGCCGGATGCCTGAACGCCATGGTTCAGGTATGATCCGGCGGAAACCTGAATGCATGTTTTCCGCGCTGTTTCGCCTGGTACATTTCCGCATCCGCTTCTTCAAACCAGGCTGTCGTGTCTGAAAAATCCGACCCGTGTGCGATCCCGGCGCTGATCATGACCGACGGCATCCCGTCATTCGATTCGTACAGTTCACGGCGGATATCTTCAATCTTTGAGGCGACCAGATCATGCTGCGTTTTTTCGGTATTTACCATAAAGATGACAAATTCATCCCCGCCGATCCGGCAGACGTAATCTTCTGATCTGAAGTGCTTTTTCAGCACCCGGGCCAGCCTGACAAGCACCCTGTCTCCGGTTTCGTGGCCGCAGGTATCGTTGATGGTTTTGAAGTTGTCCACATCCAGCATGATCATATAGGTGCTTTTACGATCAAGGCTGGAAAGAAGCAGTTCATATCCGGAACGATTCAATACGCCGGTCAGTTCATCGTGTGAGGATTTATAATCCAGGTGCGCCAGGCGGGTCTTCAGGATACCGACCTCGTCCTTTTTGCTGTAATCCGCTTTCAGCTCAGGACTTTCGGAGTTTGCCAGCCTGGCCGCCTCCGAAAGATCGTGGAGGGGCTTTGTGAGGCGGGAGGTAAAACGAAGGATGATCAGGCTGACAAGGGTCAGTAAAACGAGCGATGCAAGGACAATGTGCCAGACCGTTCCCTGCCAGCTTTCGTTGATCTCGAAGATCGGCACGGACACATACAGCCTCATCCCGTTGCTGAGCGAAAGCCAGGCTGCTTTTTTGTCAGCGCCCTGAAAACGGTATTGAACAGGAGTGTTTTCACCGAGCAGGCTCTTCGGTAATGAAAACATCTTCTGCCCGGATTTGATCGCCGGATGATAAATCATATGTGAATTTGCGTCCATCAGAAACGCGTACCCGGAATCGAACAGTCTGATGTTTTCCACGACTTTGTCCAGGGTTTTGCAGTCTATTTCAATGCCGATCACACCGACAAACTGATTCTTCCAGTAAACCGGCAGGTTATATGAAATGACAAGGACATCCAGGTTCTCAGTATTGTAAGGCGGAAGCCAGACGCCTTTCCCGGTTGCCTTCGGAACGGTAAACCAGACAAGCCTGGAAGTGTCGCTTGTATCAAACTGGGTGATATCTGTCACTTCATGTTCCCTGAAGCCTTTTCCGTCCAGATTGACATACCAGAAACCCTTCACATCTTCGGAAAGAGCCGGGTCGATTCTGAAATAATAAGTGAGCACACCGTTCGTATGGTAAGCAACCTCTCCAAAGAGACCGCGTGCTTTTTCAACCTGATTTCCCAGCTGGTCGAGCGGCATATCCTCCAGACTGTTCTGAACGAGCGACGCAACCGTCTGCACGGAACGCTCCACGCTTGTAAAATAGGATTCCAGATTCATTGCCCCGGTTTTGCACATCAGGGAAAGCATCTGGTCGGCATCGTCGTTTCCGAGCTTCTGGATCGATTTCACACCGATAAATGTGGCAATGCCCAGCGCAACAATGACCGAGCATATGGTTAACAGCGCATATTTGATACGGATTGAATGCATAGAAGATATCCTCGTATCTGAATTTCTGCATTCCTGTGAGGAAAGCAGGTGCCGCACAAGGCGCAGTATCATTTAACTGCTTTTGCCCGTAGTTTTCTTCTTTACGCCGCGTCGGCCATTTCTTCCTCCGTGTATTCGTCCACGATTTTATCCAGCGCGTCGATCTTTTCCCTGAGCAGGGCCATCAGATCCTTTTCCGCTATCAGGCCGTCTTCGTTCACTTCCACACCGGCAAACGAAATGGGTACGATCATGGGCGGCGTATCCAGGGACAAAGGCCGGATGGAGCGAAGCTGCTCCACGCTCTGATAGATCAGTTCCACCTTAAAGAAGGATTCTCCCTTCCCGTTCTCCCAGCGTTCAAACACCACCTTTGTGCCGATGGGCGTGGTGGGCTCGATCGCGCCGGGCAGCTCATAATCGTTTACCCCCAGCGCCGCCAGGAAGGCCGTGATGGTGGAATCGTGCCCGCACAGGAAGGAAAACTCCCGTCCCTGCGCGTTCAGTTCCGCGTAGATCTCCTTCAGGATCGGATGGGCCAGTTCAGGTGCCAGTTTCGGCGAAGCGAACAGGATTTCTTCATAGGTGGCTAATATACTGCCGATGGACTTCCAGTCGTTCTCCGTGAGTTTGTGCCCAAAGGCTGCCTTCAGATCGTCCGGCTCTTCGTAATACTGGAGCACCAGGGCATCCGCGACGGAGACCGCGGTTTTGATGGGGCCGGTGAGCTTCGGTTCACTGCCTTCCACCAGGGAAAGCCGGGTCTCATCGGTCAGCAGGTTGCCGTACTTCCCGCTTTCGTAGGCTTCACTTTCCTTCATATCCGTCACGTCCATCAGCAGAGTGATCGCGCCGCTTAATCTGTCACGATAGGCGTCCAGGCTTTCCCCGCCGCTCAGGGCCACCAGTTCCTCCTCGATGTCTTTCGCATAGTCGTCGTTCATGAAGCTGATCAGCGGCAGGAACACACCGTCCCCCTGATTATAGTCCATATGGCGTTCCACCGGAATGACGGCCACCGGCAGAAGCCCGGCGGAGAAATACCTCGCCGTCGCCTGGGTGCGCTGGAGGGCGTTGGCATAGAAGCGAACCGCGCCGTCTTTGGGGAGATAGTTTTCCGGGAACAGTCCCTCTTTTTCCAGCCACAGGCGGAAATACTGGCCCATGGTGGTTTCCAGCATCGCGCCGCGCAGGGAAAGCTCTGCAGTCTTTGATGTCCATTCAAACCAGTTATGGGGCGTGATATCGCCGAGCAGAGACCCTTTTTCAGACAGGGGCGAACGGATATTGTGGCGGCTGAGCACAACCACCTGTTTCAACTGATAATCCTCTGCGCGGCAAACCGATGCCGAAGCGCAGATCAGGATCACGCACAGGATGAACGCAAACAGTTTTTTACTCACGAGTCGGACCCTCCTTAACCGGATAAACTTTATAAATATCCTTCCTTTCTTATACTTTGCGATTCTTTTCCGCTGCTGTCAAGGGGTGTTCCGGAATGTCAAACCACGGACGTCATTTTCCAGGGAGCTCGCACTTATATGCCCGTCATGCGCAGTTTTCTGCTTTTCCTTTGAACTGCTGATCGCTGCTGCGGCGCTCGTGGCCGCCGTATTCGGCGGAGTGCGTCCGTTTCTTGACTGTGTACAACGCCTTGTCCGCGCGGGAGATCAGCGCGAACAGGTCTGAATAGGTCATGGGAGTGTCCTGGGCGCTTCCGATGGACAGGAGCATTCTGACGCCGCAGGTGCTATGCCGCAGATCATATGTTTCCGCGCCATAGTTTTCGTGAGCCGGCCTGTGAGTCAGCACCAGGAATTCGTCCCCGCCGTAGCGGTAATAATGCCCGTCGGGATACAGATGCTTCAGGATTTCGCCGGTTTCCCGCAGCAGTGCGTCTCCGGCTGCATGCCCGTACTGATCGTTGACTTCCTTGAAATAGTTGATGTCAATCATATAAACGGTCAGGTTCCGGCCAAGCATTCTGCAGGCATCCGCTTCCAGCGCCATCCGGTTCAGCAGGCCGGTCAGTGCGTCGTGGCGGCTCACATCCCTCAGGGCTCTGTTATCCTCCTCCATCCGGACCGCGCCGATGGAAGCCAGGACCTGATTGCGATACAGTACAGTCCCTGAGATCAGTGCGACAATCGCCGGCACCAGGAAATGCAGCGGTTTGTCCCGTCCGATCCCGGAGAGCACAAACCAGAAAAACGCGGCGGCTTCCAGGCCCAGGAGAACCAGGGATATACGCCGGAGTCGCTTCAGGCTCTGTGCATCCATGTTTTCGTTTTCGCTTGTTGTCAGGAAGGAATGAATATATCTGAAAAGTTTTCTGGTCTTCATAAGGGGATCACTTCCAAAGCCGGTTGGTATATCGTGCTGCCTCAATGGAAACAGCACGATATATTGTAGCATCCGCCTTTTACCGCCGCAAGTGAACATGTGGCCGAAAACTGACCAGATTGTCGTATTTGGCAAGAAAGAACCGGAAACCGGTTTGACAATCCGGAACATTCCCGGACAGCAGCAGGAAACAGACGCAAACTTACATCAGCTTTCCTTCAAGCAGCTTCAGGGTTTCTTCACCCATACCATAATGAATAAGATAGGTTTCCGCCGCTGTCTTTAAGTCGATATCCTCCAGAGAGGTTCCATACTCCGGACCTGCCATAACGTACAGCATTTCACGGATATTTTTTCCCGCGATCATATCGTACTTTTCGGTGCCGGGCTCAATGCCGTAGTAGTTGGTGTAGGTTTGCATATAATCGGCCACGATCTGCGCCTCATCCCATCCCATCAGCGCTTCGAGCACCATGACTGCAAACCCGGTACGATCCTTTCCCTCCATGCAGTGCACCAGATAAGGCGTATTTCCTTCAGCCAGGAAGGAAAAGCCCTTCACGACATCTGCCGCAAAATCCTCGGAGGTGAAATCAACCGTCATCTGCACAGCAAAGACCTTTCCGGCTTCAAACAAATCCCGGTAACAGGGGGAATCAAAATCCTCCGCGGTGATAAACGCGGCGATTGCCTCGGGTGTATTCGCCATATTCATGACCGTCTGAACGCCCGCCTCCTGAATGAGTCTGTCGGCGTAGTGTGCGCGGTTTGCCCTGTTATCGACGGGAGAAGCGGAACGATACAGCTTTCCCTCCGCCACAGGACGGAAATTGGCAAAAACCGCATCGCTGGCATAGTCTGCCCTGTCATCGCTGTAAACCAGGTTGTTGATTTCCTGGGTCGTCCGGGCACCGTCTTTTTCCTTCATCGTGATGGTCACCGCGTCGCCCGCGTCGACACCCGCCGTTTCCGAAAAACTGCCATAGTTGACACACAGGCTGATGTTGCCATTGTTCGGATCGACACGTATCATGCAATCTCCGCGATCCGCATAGTAACCGTTGAATACAGGCATATCGGCAACATAGCTTCCGCAAGTCACCGTAACGATATCCCCCAGGTCAAATCCGGCCCTGGTGAAATCCGCTTCGGTGATGTCCAGCCGCGCACACCCGTATTTATCGATTTGGACAACCGTAGCATCAATGGAAGCGGCTTCCGCTGTACCTGAACCCGTCATGATAAGCAGCAGAAATGCAAGGATAAGTGCAATGTGCTTTTTCATCGATGAAACCATCCCTTCCTGCAATTCTTTATTCCTTCCTGTTTTTCAACTGTATTGTCAGATTCCTTTTCTTATAAATTAAAGTTCTATTCTGTGGATACTTTCTATGCATTGCCGGTTTCCTTCAGGCAATGCTTGTTCGCATACATGTCCATGTCCGCGCGCCGGAAGACCGAAGCCACGCTCGTATCGTCCGTGAATCTTGCCATACCGCAGGCAACCGCAACGCCGCCGGCGCGTGTGTTTTCCCGGTTGTGCTCCTCGATCCCGCGAATCAGCTGATCGATATGCTCAAAATCATGACCCTGCGCGATCACAGCAAACTCGTCTCCGCCGACGCGGAAAACAGGACTGTGTTTGAACGTCTGGCAGATCATCCGGCAGGCTTCACGAAGATACTGGTCTCCCGCCTGGTGTCCGGATGTATCGTTTACTTTTTTCAGGTCGTTCACATCCAGGACGACGACAGCAAACGGCGGCTGGCTCTGTGTTTCAATCTGATGATCCAGCTGTGCCTCCGCCTCCATGTAGGCATACTTGCTCTTGACACCCGTCAGTGCATCGATCATCGCCTTTTCCTCTGCCTGGATCAGGCGTTTTTCGTATTCCTGCTCCTGTTTCACCTGCGCGTCAACATCGTTGATTCCGACAATCAGGCGGCGGCCTTCCGCCTCCTCCGCCATCGCGCACTTAAGCTGGATATAAACCGGTTTTTCCTGAATTACGATGCGGTATGTCAGCACGAATAATCCGGTGCGCTCAATCTCGGAAAGCACGTTTTCCCTGGTGAAGGCATGCATAAACCGTTTCAGGTCTTTCCGATAAACCAGGCTTCGGCTCAACGCTCTTGTCAGGTTAAAAAAGTCCTCGCCTTCCGTCGGCAATCCGAAAGACTTAAACGCGGCATTGGCTCTGTATTCATGATAATGCTCCGTTTCCGGATCAACGATGTGGATCGATAAGTATTCACCGCCCAGCGCACTGATCCGCGCAAAGGCGGTATGCTCTTCCAGCGCCCGCTCCTCAGCCAGGCGCTGTTCCATCCTTCTGTCCGCTTCCTGCAGCATGATTCGGTATTCTTCCTTTTCATCCCCGATGACAGAAGCCCGCAGCAGGCATGTGCCCAGCAGATAGGCAATCGCGTACAGGGGAAGATACGGATACCACAGTTGCGCGGTCAGGAAAGCCGCCATCAGCAGACCAAACAACCCCAGGGTACGGTATTTTTTCCATTTTCCCGCCGCGTGGCGTTTCCGGGCAATTGACGTGAATGTATAGGCGGAGATCAGAAGGAGCAGGAGGATCTGAATGCCCAGAATCACATACCGGATGCTCAGCGCTTTATAGACGCAGTCCTGATCCACCGTAAAAAGAACCGGCGTAAACAGATTGACGGCAGACAGGATCGTTACGCACAGGGCAAATATCCGGCCGCTGTGCAGCAGGAAGCGCCCGAACAGATATCTTTCTTCCTCCAGGTAAGTAACCGTATATTTTGTCCAGTACATCACGCCCGCCGCCATGGCGACAAAGTAGATCGTCGTATCGGCGAACAGAAGGGCGGACAGCTTGTGGCTTTCCAGGATGCCCCAGGTAATATCCGTCAGGTAATATACGATGATCACAAACAGGTATTTCCTGTATACCTTCCAGGCCCGAACGCTGAAGCTTTCATTCGAGTTCAGCAGAATATCCTGGTTTTCAATCAGAAGAATCAGGAGCGCCAGGATACTGATGGTCGAATAATAATTCAGAATCATAGGCGATATCCTCTGCCTCCTTTCTGCCACCCGTAGAAACGCAGTTTTATTCTACAGGTCCCTGCAAGCTGAATACAAGGGGGTTTTCCGGAATGTCAAACCCCCTTGTATCCGCTGCCGGCATCCGGCTTACTCAGTCAGCAGCAAAGATTTCCACGCGGTACTCACGTGCAGCATTTTCCGGGTCCAGAATAAACCTGTACTCATCCCCGCTGCCGACAGTGAACCAGCCGTGACCGTCGTTATCGTTGGCTTCCCAAACCAGGCGGTAACTCATGTTCACGTCCCGGACATCCGCCTTCAGGATGATCTCATCACCGTAGTTCAGCATCCCCTCGTTCATCAGCCTGATCTCTGCCGTACTGACAAATGCTTCCTGCTCGTAAAGTTCCGGATTGTTGAACGGCTCCAGGATTCCCTCCGAAACGCTTCCGGCGTCATCATCCTCGATGACTGTCAGGTCCTCTTCCTCCTCCGGATCGTCGGTCCGTTCATTGTCGTCGATCCATTCAGGATCGTCATCGGTCTCATCATTGTCATCACCGGCAACGGCTTCAGGCTGCGCTTCTTCCCGGTGATCTTCCGGTTCTGCTGCAGATTCCGGCTCGGATTCGGTTTCCGGCACCGCTTCTTCCTCGGTTTCGGTCGCCTGCGGGGCAGCTTCTTCCGCTGCCTGCGGCACGGTTTCTTCCTCAGCTTCAATCACCTGAGGTACAGCTTCCTCAGCTATCGGCAGCGCGGTTTCTTCCTCAGCCCGCGCCGAAGTATTCAGGAATTCAATATTTACCAGGGATGCGTTCAGCATCAGTGCTGCGGCTGCCAGAAATGCCGCCAGCTTTACACTCCAGTTTTTCCTTGTCATTTCTGCCGCCTCCTTTCACCCCGCACATCGCTTGTTCTGTGGGGGCACTGGTTGATACGTACGAGAGAGCTGCGTTGGCAGCGATTTCCGTACCGGCCTTTCCGGTACATAAACAGCATACGGCATCGAAAGAAAGAAAAACAGGATCAGAAGCGACAGATAGGGCACGTTATTTCTCTCCAAAAAGAAAAGTTCTGCTATGCATCAGCAGAGCAGAACCCTGGCCGGCAGGTACTGAAAAGAACAGAATGGAGCGTCTTCAGATAAACTCCCCGGCTGCCATCATGCTCTCTTTCATGATCTGTATCCATTGCAGATAATCGGTGACCGCCGCATGTTCATTGGCCTGGTGGCACTGGTCGATCTGCCAGGGCGCCTGGATCCCGAAGGCGATCGCGTTCGGAATATGCCGCGCATAGGTGCCTACCCCGGCCGCCTTCGGCTCCGCGTGGAGATCCCTGTACTCTTCCCGGAAGCCCGTGAACCGGTCCATATGCTTTTTCCATATATCTGTCAGCATCCTGATTCCTGATGAGTTTCTGTCCTTCAGAAGAGGAGGCAGATCCAGCGTCACCTGTGTTTCAAGCCCGTATTCCGACGCTTTCTCCGTCAGGTTCCTGATAACGGCATCATGATCCGCATCCCAGGGGATCCTGAGATCCATCCGCAGTTCACAGCCGTCTTGCCCCGCGCTGAGCATCCCGATATTGCAGCTGAGATTCCCGTAATCGCCTGTTGGATCGCAGCCGGTAAAACTTCCGGCATCGAAATCCCTGACAAACTTCATGACAGGATATTCCTCCAGCCGGATCCCCTGCCCTTCCATTGCTTCGGCCAGCAACCGGATGGCATTGACACCGAGTTCCGGTATGGACGCATGCGCCGCTTTTCCGGAAGCAGAGATCGTTTTGCCCGCAACCTCACATTCGGCTGAAGCGGGAACAATATTCACGGCGCTGCCTCCGCGGGCGCTCATATGCTTCCT
This sequence comes from Clostridia bacterium, assembly GCA_017404985.1. GTDB lineage: Bacteria > Bacillota > Clostridia > Christensenellales > Aristaeellaceae > Aristaeella. The sequence continues at coordinate 87,087 of JAFRBK010000046.1, forward strand.
GTTCTCTCCGGATAACTTCAGCTGCGTAATACCCTTTTCACAGTAGATCACCGGGAAGATGGAATCCGGGGTAATCGAAAAATCCGGCACTTGCGCGTGGCTGGCGTAATACCGCATGCAGGAGCAGGTGCGCTCCTCATCCGTTCCAAGGATCAGCCTGACCCTGTAACCATCCGGGATCCAGCCTTCCTCCGCAAGCTCCAGCATCGCAAAAAAGGCGGCACACGCAGGCCCTTTATCGTCCACGATCCCCCTTCCGTACATCGCCTCCCTGCCGGTTTCATCCGCCCTGAAGGCAAGCGTAAACGGATCAGAATCCCAGCCGTCCCCCACAGGCACTACGTCAAGATGGCACAGGATGCCAAAGAGCCTGTCGCCCTCGCCGAATTCCACCCAGCCGATCCGCTCTCCCTCGACCCCTGTCCGGAAGCCTTTTGCCTTCGCTTCATCCAGGAAGGCCCGCAGAACTTCCCGGGGGATCCTCCCGTAGGGAGCGCCTTCTTCGGGAAGTCCTCCCACAGACGGAATGGCGATGATTCGTGAAATGAATTCCCTCTGATATACGGATAGAAGTGTGCTGTTTTTCATGACGGTAGCTCCTGTGTTGTTTCAGAATACGTCCCCCGGGCCTCCCTGTAATCCTCCGGGATGACGCCATGTCTATACCTTGCGATTCTTCTCTTCTGCTGTCAGGAGAGTGTTCCGGAATGTCAAACCCTGAATTTCCCGCATGCATGATACCCGCTTCACAATACAGAACAGCGGCTCCCGCCGAAGGAGTCAGGCTGACCCCGTGGCCAATGACCGCCTATCTTCCCGGAAACTGCTCCGCCAGGAAGTTCGCGATATATTCCCGGTATACTTTCGGATCGGTCAGGATGGACATCGCGTGTTCCGCGCGGGGGATAAGATGGATTTCGGCATATCCCCCGGTCGTTTCCTTCATCCGTTCACTGTGCTCCGGCGGGACAAAACGATCGTCCGCGCCGTGGATGAACAGGATCGGGATCGTGTTTCCCTTCAGGCTGTCGATTGGCCGCATCCGGCTGAAGGAGCATCCGAAGCGGATTCTGGCGCAGACCGACGCCAGATCGATCAGGAAGCCCGGGGCATGCATGGCCGCCGCCTTGCCCTTCAGGACCGGAACAATATCGCTGAATCCGCAGTCCGCAACGACAAAATCGACCGGCGGTTTCTCCTCCAGCACCGCGACAGAAGTGGCAGCCCCGAGCGATTCACCATGGATGCCGAAAAGGGAGGCGTTCGGATAACGCTCCCGGCTGTCCATGATCATCGCCCGGAGATCTTTCCGTTCCCGGACGGTAAAGGTGCAGAATGTCGGCGCATCAAGCCCGTGGCCGCGCAGGTCGTAGACGATGACATGAAATCCCTGTTCCAGATACATGACGGCATATTTCATGACGCCGAACCGATCGCCCGTATTTGCGTGGGAGAGGATAACGTAACGGTTCGTATCCCCGGGGTTCTTCAGGAACTGGGCATGGAGAACATACCCGTCGTAGCTGGTCACGGTATAATCCGTCTTTTCCAGCGGATCATACCAGGAGAGGTCATAATGCTCCTCCTGCCAGGCGCGTGATTCCTCCGGTGTACAGGGCTTGACCGCCAGGACAAAGCCGGCGATGATAAACCCTGCCGCGATCGTAAGAATGGCCAGGACCGCGATGACAATGCCGACGATCAACATCTGTTTTTCTCCCCATTCCCCAAATGACTCATTTACCGGCTGTTTGTTCGATGGATATGTAAAAGCGTACCGGTTTTCTCCGTTGCAGTCAAGAAGTGTTCCGGAATGTCAAGCCCTTCTGCCAGTATTCCTCTTTTTTGCTGCTTTATCAGGAACGGCCGGCGGTTACGCTTTCCCCGCGGATATACCTGGCCAGGATATCTCCGGGGCCGCCTGTATAACAGAACCTTTCGACTGACTCTTCCGGTTCGAGCTTCCGGAAGGGCTCTGAAAAATCGCGGATTACCAGCGCATCAAACTCGTATCCGGGTTCCAGGCTCCCGACGTTGCCGAAAAGCGCGCCGCCTTCTTTTGTGGCCATATAGAAAGCGTGGGCAAAGGGAATCGGGCGGTTTCCCTCCGGTTCGTAAAACGCCTTCAGCTTGGAAAGCTGAACCGAGCGCGCGGCCTGGGTATAGATCGCGGGAAGATGCCCGCCGGCGATATCGCTTCCAAGCGCCAGGCGTACGCCGGCGTCTGCGAGGAAAGCCGTGCGCATGATTCCCGCGGTGACATTTACGGTCGCGTCCGGACACTGGACGGCAAAGCCGCCGTACTTCTTCAGGATGCGGATATCTTTCTCCGAAGGGAAAATAAAATGCGCGGCGATTACCGGCCCATTCTCCAGCAGGCCGGCTTTTTCATAGATCTCTGTGTCGCAGCTGCACGCCGGATTCAGCCGGACGGCTTCAGAAGATTCCCAGCGGGATTCCACCAGGTGAGTCTGCATGCCGGCATGGTATTTGCGTCCCAGCCGGCCCAGGCCCTTCAGAAGGGCGAAACTGCAGGTAGGGGCAAAACGCGGGGTAATAACAGGCTTCGCATACCGGTTGGCGCTGTACTGCTCCAGAAACGCCTCTGTCCCGCGCAGGGAATCTTCCGTTGTCTCGCGCAGGAAGTCCGGGGACTGAATGTCCATATTGACCTTGCCGACAAAGGAACGAAGCTTCAGCGATTCCATCCGTTCCAGCAGGTAAGAGGTGGCCTCCCGGTGGATCGTTCCGAATACGCATGCATGGAAGGTTCCGTTGTCAATCAGACTCCGGAGAAAGGCTTCATACACAGCCGCAGCGTATTCGGGATCCGCATAGCGGGCTTCCTGGGGAAAGGTATAGGTGTCCAGCCAGTCCTTCAGCAAAAGGTCCATGCCCAGCCCCCGCTGGGGATACTGAGGCGCGTGAACATGAAGATCCGAGAAGGCGGGAAGGATCACGCTGCTGCCGTAGTCTGTCAGCGGTACGCCGGAATACTTTTCCGGCAGTTCCCCGTAAATTCCTTCCACTGTGCCGTTTTCCACAGCGATATAGCAGCTCCTGCGGGAAATCAGCTGATCCCGGCTGCCGGAGTATACAAGATCCGCATGAAAGATCCGCATCTGCAACCCTTCCTTCTCATTGTCCGGCGCATTCCCATCCTTCGGGGGGGGACACTGCATCCCTCCGCATGAAATCCGTCTTCGCAGGGCCCGTATGTCATCCCTTTTCGGAACCGGTTTTTATGCTTTCCGTCCGTTCATCGGAAATAGTGATACATCTGGCTGCAAAGTCGGATTTACCCGTCTGCACTGCGGCCGGGACGCTGTCAAAGCTCATTTTCGGACAGATACTGCTCCAGTTCCTCAACCAGCTTGTCTCCGTCAAAATTCTTAAACAGCTTAATGAAGCATCCGGTAATCATCGGATTCAGATCCATGTTGATTTCCACTGACCTGGCATCCGTTTTGACCCCATAGCAACGCTTGCCGTTCGCATAGGCAATGCCCAGCTCAACACAGGCGCCTTCATCGGGAACGCGTCCGTCCAGCAGCATGAAAACGATATCCGCCTTCATCACTTCGCTGAAATCCTTCTCAAAAATCAGCTGCGTTAGTTCATCCTCTGTCTTTCCTGCCAGTTCCGCAGCCAGATATCCGTCGCGCTGCGGCAAAAAGACTTCGTACCCATGATCTTCCAGGACCTTTGTCAGGAGCAGATTGTAATCCTTTTCACTTTGGGAAAAAAGCGGCGCGGCAAAGTACACTTTCTTTCCCCTGGAACCCTCTTTTCCCGCGCTTCCGGTCGAAACGGCCTGCCCGTCCGCATAATTCTCCAGCCAATGGAATTCACCGGTCTTTTTGACCTCTTCGCCATAGATGGTCTTCCAGTCATCACGCATGGAAATGACCTGATATCCCATTCCCTGCCATTTTTCGGTCAGTTCGTCATGTTTCGCCGGATTCCCGTAATCCCGCACTTCATCATCCGCTACCAGCATGAATGCCGCGCTGCGGTAGCGGTTGTTCAGGAGCGCATAATTGTTCATGCTGACGTCACCGGAGCTGTTGCCGAAGGACAACACCGGCTGGCGGCCGATCTCCTGGGCGATCTGCAATACTTTGTTTGTCTTCAGATCCTTGATGATCAGCCGGTCCGTGCGCACCAGCGTATCGTCGCCCGTAAACACATACTCAATACCGTCCGTGTCTCCCTGATCCCGGGCCGCCAGCGCGGTATCGGAACCGATGATGTTCTCATAGGGAATATCAAGCATCCCCTCAATGAAAGTTCGGACAATAAACCGGTCGCTTCCCGAGACCACAAAACATTTGAAGCCGTGATCCTGCAGGTATTCCACCACCTCAACCATGGGAAGGTAGAAGGCACTCGCATAGGTCATGCCCTCAAAACCGTCCGCCTCATGGACCAGGAAACGCGTGATAAAATCGGCATATTCATTCAGGGTCATGCCGGCGAAGGCTTTCGCCTGATGGTAGGAAAACTGGTAATCGTAATCTGACGGGAAGGACTTGTCCAGTGCGTGGTCACGGGTCATGCGGCCGAATTCCAGCATCTCTTCGTCCGGCTGATAAGACGGGTCTTTCAGAATGCGTTCCGTCAGCAGCATGACTTCCAGGTAAGTCGGGTACAGTTCACCCATCAACGTTCCGTCCATGTCAAACGTCGCAATCCGGTCCGCAGGCGGAATATAGTTCGGGGACGCTTCATTCGTCACGTCTTCCACATATTCGGTCAGGGCCTTCAGGGCCGGCGCTTCCGGATTCCATTCCGAAAACGCGGATCCGGACTCCTCGGCTAATCCCGGAACCGCAAACAACGCAACCGTCATCACCAGTGTCAGCAGAAATGCGATTAGTCTCTTCATCGTCTTTTCCTCTTTCTGTCTTTTTGATATAACCGTCATGTAAAGTTCTCCTGTCTGTCCGGGATCGTCACCGTCGCCACGGTTCCCCCGCCGTCACGGGGCCGAATGGCCAGACTGCCCCCGCACATCATCTCCATCCGCTGCCGGATATTAGCCAGGGTGGTATTCGGCTTGCTCTCATCATCAGGATCAAAACCGGGGCCGTTATCCTCCACGATGACCTCAATCCCGGCCTCCGTCCGGCGCGTCCGGACGGAGACGTGAAGCGGCCCGGAATAAGGGTTCATCCCATGCTTCACGGAGTTCTCCACCAGGGGCTGCAAGGTCAGCGGCGGCAGGCGGAAATTTGTAACCGGCGTATCGTACTCCACGAGCAGCATGTCCTCAAACTGCGCCTGCTCCACCGCAAGGTAGGCGCGGGTATGCTCCAGTTCAGCGGAAAACGGAATCGTACTGTCACTGGCCACGGCGTTGAAATTCCTGCGAAGGTAGTTGGTGAAATCCTTCGTGACCTGACGGGCTTTCTGCGGATCCTGGTCACAGAGACAGTAGATGCTCATCAGGGTATTATAGATGAAGTGCGGCCGCATCTGCAGTACCATGACGCTGGCTCGCTGATTGGCGATTTCCAGCTGGTGGCACCGGTCCTGTTCGATCTGCTCGGACAGGGCAAAGCCGTACATGGACAGAGCGGTTAGGACATATGCAATGTCGATGAGCGGGAAGACATCGATAAACAGCAGCGCAAACATGGCGGCCATGATCGGCACAATGGCAATAAGGAAACTGAAAAATGTTCTGCGGGAAACCTGCTTCCTGCGTTGAATCGTTCCTGCGAGATTGAGCAGCAGGATCGCGATCAGCGGCAGCAGGATCAGCGGATACAGGGGACCGCGGATAAGCCGGCCGTCTGATGAGACAGAAGAGAAACCTCTGACGAACACAGCGCTGAGAAGCACCACCAGATAGACCGCCCACAGGGTGAATACCGTTTGCATGAGCCTGCTTGAACGTACATACTCCCCGCAGCAGTGCAGCAGGTAAACCGTCAGCATGGGCAGCGGCAGCGATAGAGCCAGGCATTCCACAATCACGTAGTAATAGTACGCCCTGCTGGAGAGAGAATGAGCAAAGAAGGCTATTTCAGCAAAACCCAGTATACAGCACAGGATAAATACACTGAAATAAGCCTGGAAAAAACGCTTGCTCCAGCGGTCGATCCCGGGAACGATGGCGGTGAACCACAAACCCAGCACGCATAACAGCAACGCCGCGCTGATGATGGAAACGTAGAAAACTTCGGTCCAGCCGATCACTCGTCCGCACCCCCAATCCGTAACGGATAACGCAGCTTCTTCAGCTGCTCCCTTACGCTCTCCGGGGTTAGCGGTTTGACCATGAATCCGCAGGCGTCGGTATTCCATGCGTCAAGGGAATAGTCGGGATAGGCGGTCAGAAACACCACATTGGTGCGGGGATTGATTTCCAGCAATGTCCGGCAGAGATCAAGCCCGCTGGCCGTTCCCAGTTCGATATCCAGGACAGCCAGCGCGATCCGGTTTGATTTCGCGTACTCGATCGCTTCCAGCGGCCAGATAAAGCCTGTGATCGTGGCATTCGGCATGACATCCCCCAGGATAGTCAGCCCCTCGGTAAGGATGACCTTACTGTCCTCCACCATGATGACGTTGGGGGATTCTTCACTCTCAGCTGCAAGCAGGAACAGCGTGTTGGTATCCACCCCGAGGCATTTGGCCAGGCGGGAGATCATCACGGCATCCGGCAGGCGGGTGCCGTTTTCCCATCGGGCAATGGTGGAATGGTTGACAAACATCTGTTTTCCAAGCTGTTTCTGCGAAAGTCCTTTTTCTTCTCTAAGCTTCCGCAGCGTTTCCGTAAATTTTGCGTTCACACAATTCAGCCCCTAACACTGCCAAAACGTGTCATTCTGAAGCCAATGGCAGAAGAATCTTTGGCGAATGAACCGTTATTTATGATTATAATAATCCGCTTCGGGAAAAAAGCAATGGGAAAGGGACAATTCCGGTTTGACAATCTGGAACACCCTCTTGTACCCTTTGTTGCCGATCTGAACTTAAAATAACAAAAAAAGTATTCAGCACAGAATATCATAATCCGAACCTCGTTGAAAGCCTGGAAAACCAATACCGTGTCTACAGAATGGCCAAAGCGCAGCCCAAAAAGGGATGAGAACCATTGTCTTCGGAAGCAGGATTCGATTCCCGGAATAGAGAATATGAAATAGTATTGGATCCCATGCAAAACACAAGCGCTTTTCCGCTGTATCATTGGGCAGAAATTGGGCAAAAAAAGTTCGAAAACGGAGTAGAATATGTGGAATATGTATAAATGTGGTACTCATAAAGTAAGCACTACCACTATATATAGTAGAAAACACTTTGCCATTATCGAGTTCGAGTGATCGGAATAAAAGCAGGGAGCCTGTTGATCAAAGGCTCCCTGCTTCTGTTTTGTCCTGCGGCCAGGTTTTGATCCGGTTTTTTCCGCCTGTTTGGTCATGATCTCTGCTGTACCCGTCTGCTGCGGATCAAGCGTTCCGGCTGTTTCCGTTTTTATCTTTCAAATCTTTCCATCTCTGCCTGAACCAGTGAGCTGCCATCTTGGGCCTGCGTTCCCGGGTAAACAATCCTTTCCTGTTACCGCCGACACGCATCGGGCCCTGGCATGTATCAAAGTCAGCAAAGTTCCACGGCATCTCTCCGATAACAAAATCCCGTTCATCCAGGCATTCACTCATGGCCTCATAAAAAGCCACCTGGTACTCTTCCGTGAACATTTCCGCCACCGCACCGTGCAATCCGGCGACCGTGTCCGCGCCGTATTCTGAGAGGATGACCGGTTTTTTCTGTTTTTCCCACCAGTCCAGCTCCTGCCGGAACGCGTATTTTGCTGCTTCCAGGTCTCCGGAAAGGTTATACCAGCCGTAATACCGGTTGATCAGAACAACATCCATGGAGCGGATGACTTTATCCCGTTCATAGCGGTTCTGGCAGCCCACGACCGTAACCGGCCTGTTCTGCGGATCCAGGCGATGGGCTGCCTCATACAGAGGATGCCAGTATTCATATGCCTTGTCCGGCAGCGTATCGGTATCCGGCTCATTTCCCAGGCTCCACATCACCACGCAGGGATGGTTCCTGTCCCGGTCGATCATCTCTTTCAGCACCTGCAGGTGATATCCCCCCAGGTCCCATCCGTAATGCTCATCCGCCCACATACCGACTGCCGGGGTTTCATCCACGATCACAATGCCTTCCCGGTCACACAGCTGATACATCTCTTCCGCATAGGGATAATGGCTTGTACGGAAACAGTTTGCGTTCAGCCAGTGATAAAGATTGATATCCGTAACATTCAGGCATGGATCCGCCCCCCTTCCGTGAAAGGGACTGTCTTCATGCTTGCATGGCCCATGGAACCGGAAAGGTCGTCCGTTGATCAGGAAGCGCGTGCCGTCCACCCTGACCTCCCGGATTCCGAAAGGCTGCTCATACAGGTCTTCCCCATATGTGATCCGGGCAGTATACAGATAGGGCGTCCCCGGCCACGGTTCCCACAGGCAGGGCTGCCGGATCTGCAGAACGCCCTCGTGTCCGTCCGAGGAAGCCGCCGGCACTCCGTCCGCGTCCAGGATCTCCACCCGGACTGTTTCCGCAGTCCCTTCCGTTTCCACATGATAGCGTACTTCCCCGTTCAGGGAAGGGACCAGCGTAATATCCCGGATATAGTCCCGGGGCATGGCTACCAGCCGGACCGGCCGCTGGATACCGGTATAATTGAAGAAGTCAAAGGCAGGCCGGTTGATACCGCGCTCCTGCTGGAACCGCTTCCCGGCTTCCACCGACGGTATGCCGGGGTTGTCGGAGCCAAAGAACGCGGTCTGGCCCTCCGTCCCGATCGGCAGCGTATGATGGCTGATCCGGTTGTCTGTCTCCACCGTCAGCTCCGCTGTCTCTCCCGGTTCCATCACGCCGTTCAGTTCCACCTCAAAAGGCAGGAAGCCGCCCCGATGCGTCGCGATCTCCTTCCCGTTCAGCAGAATCCTCGCGCTGTGGGCGACCGCGTCAAACCGGAGGCATACGCGCATGCCCTTCCAGGCAGCAGGAACCGTGATCCTCCTGCGGTATTCCGTGATACCGGCATGATTCCGGAAGCGCGGATCCGGGCTTTGGTCATTGTAGGAGGCCGGCACGGCGACCGGTTGCCATTTTTCGTCTCCCGGAAACCGGAAGTCCCAGTAACCGCTGAGGTCAGTCACCATCCGGGATCTGTTGTTCTGTGGATACAGTGTGCTCATCGTTTTTTCTCCGTTTCCGCCTTTCAGCTCCACAGCGCCGGATCCCTGCCGCAAAGCTTCATCAGTGCTTCCACCAGGAAGTAATCCCCGTAAGTGATATTCGTATGCCGCCCGGCGCCGTCGTCATGATAGCTGGCTGTGCAGTGCGTCAGGATCCCGCAGTGTTCTCCGCCCAGGTCCGCGCAGTGTTCCAGCAGTCCGGTCACCAGCTTTTCCGCAGCCTGTTTCCAGGATGCCTCGCCTGTCAGCGCTGCCAGTTCCTGCAGGCCGCAGGCCGCAATGGCGCCGGCAATATTGTCCAGGCGTTCCTCATCCGCGGGCTGGCAGAAATCGCAGTCCGTCAGTCCGTCCTCCCGGATGTGCGCCGTGAAATTCCGCGCAATCTTTTCCGCCGCTTCCAGGTATTTTTCGTCCTGCATATGACGGTAGGCCAGGGCGAACCCGTAGAGGCCCCAGGCCTGGCCGCGGCTCCATTGGGTTCCCAGCGCGTACCCCTGTCCCGGATGCTCCCGCACCCGTTTTCCGCTTTCCGGATCAAGCTCAATAATATGGCTTACCGAACCGTCCGCCCGAAGGAATTCCCGCAGCGTTGTATCCGAGTGGATCTTCGCCACCTGCCGGAACCGCGGATCCCCGGTATCCCGGCTGGCCCGATACAGCAGCGCAAGGTTCATCATACAGTCGATAATCGCATATCCCGTCCGCTCCGGCTCGTTCCAGGCCCGGATAAATCCCGACGGATTGAACCGGCCCATCAGCAGCGAAGCGGCGTGCAGTGTATCTGTTTCCGCCTGTTCATCTCCGGTCAGTTTGGCGTCCGCTCCGCAGGAGAGCAGGTACATGAATCCTACGTCGTGGTTCAGCCTGCGAAAACTGCGGAACTCATCCGTCAGCAGCTTTTCCACGCGACGCGCTTCCTCCCGGAAGAATTCGTCGCCCGTCAGCTGCCGCAGCTGCCACATCAGCCCGGGCCAGAATCCGCCGGTCCACCAGCTGTTTCCGTCATAGGGGCTGGCGATCCATTTCCCCGCGTCGCTTTTGTAGGGAATAATCCCGGCTTCAGACGCCGCCTCCGCGGTTTTCCTGAATTTCCCGGCAATCCTGTTCAGCGCTTCCTCATAACGATCCGGCAAGCTTCCGCACCTCCTCGGGAATGGTTTCCGGTAATTGGTCGCCCGCGTCTGTATATACCGCGCAGAGCAGTTCATGCATGCCCGGCTCCAGCCGGCTGTGCAGCATAGGCAGCACGCACCGGGGCTCCATAAGGTTCGTATTGGGCTCGGTATGATGCGGAAGAAGCGCCAGTTGTTCTTCGGCATATCATAGCGGTTGATCTGATTCAGCCAGCGGAACAGATTCTCCCGCCGGTCTCCGTTTAGCGGCGCCAGGAACGCGTCCGGCGCACAGGAAAGGCCGCAGCCGATGACGGCCATTTCCACCATCCGCTGGTCGGAATCCCGAATGTTCCCCAGTATTCCGTGTCCGCAGGATCCGTTCCCCGGCTCAGCCCTTCAGTCCTGAGGTCGCTATACCCTCGATGAAATACCGCTGCAGGCACAGGAACACCACTGATACCGGCACCAGCGAGCACAGAGATGCCGCCATAATCAGGTGATAGTCGCTGGAATACTGCTGGAT
>JAFRBK010000047.1 GCA_017404985.1 Clostridia bacterium
CACCGCTGACAAGCTCAAAACCGCCCGCACGATCACCGTGCAGGACGCGGACGGCACCAACAGCGCCGCCGCCGTTTCCTTTGACGGCTCCGGCAATATTGTTTTGAAACTGCCCGCCACCATTAAGGCCGCGCTTACCGGTAATGCCTCCACGGCGGACAAGCTCAAAACCGCCCGCAAGATTGGCGAGGCCGATTTTGACGGCTCCGCGCCCATTACGTTGGCGCAGATGGGAGCGCAACCGAAAATTAACGGCGGCGCGTCCACGATCACCGATGATAATCTTACGGCGGAGCGGGCGCTTGTGTCTGACGCTTCGGGCAAGGTTGTCGCATCCAATGTAACCGCTGACGAATTGGGCTATATGCACGGCGTAACCCGCCCCGTGCAGACCCAGCTTGACGAAATGACGCTCCGCATCGATGGCGCGGTACACCGTTACGGCGCTATGTGGGATAAGACCAACGCGCAAATGGTTGCCCGCCTTTGGGATGCCGCCGGTATTACAATGGATACCACCCATTTCGCCCACAAAGGAAGCATTGACGCGGCCCACGATAACCCCTTTGATAATATTTACCCGTGGAGCGGGCGCAAGCTCTGTAACATTGATATTGCCCTCTATATGGCACTTACCGCCGGGGATGATATTACCGCGTGCGTGACCCATTGGGAAGGGGACGCGGATTTTTCCTTTGATGATGAAAACGGCGTTTGGGTTTATACCCCGGAATTTTACCATACGGTTTATGATACGGCGGACGGGTACCGCGTCTTTGGCGTGGCCGATGGCCCCGTGGCTGGATGGAATTACCAGCACGCCAATATCGGCGGGCGCGTTTGGGGCGTAACGGAAAACCGAGAAATTGACGGTACGGCAAAAAATATTTTCCTCCCAAAACCCGGTATGCCTCAGGTGAGTTTGTCCGGCGCTACCATGCACACCTACGCCAAGAATTACGGCGCAACGCTGGATGATATTTTTACCCTGAGCGCGGAAAATATGCTGTATTTGGTGGAATATGCCAACATGAACAGCCGAGCCGCCCTCGGCAACGGTGTCGATTCGCTTTACCGTCAATCCTCCGACCATGTACTTGAGGCCGCTACGGATACCAATACAATTAAAGTGACCGCCGCAAATGCAAACGCCGCTATTGTTGGCGCTATCCTTGATATTGGTACCAGCAACGGCGGCGCTCAGATCGCGCACCGCATTATTACCGCCGTTACCGTCAACGGCACCACAAAGGAAATTACCTTTGACGGCGCACCCGTGACCGTAACCGCCGACCATATGTGGAGCATCCACGGCCTTTCCAACCCGGCGGATTTGGACAGCGACCTCGGCTCCGCATCCGGCTATTTGGGAGCAAATGACCAAAGCAACGCCTATTACCGCGGCCGTGTTTCTCATGGTAATTTGTGGCGTTATATCCTCGGCGCTTACCATGAGCAGAATACGCGGCACGTTTGGACGGCAAAACAGTACGCGGATTGCGATAATTATGACGGGCTGAACACCGCCGACCATAATGATACCGGCGTTGCTATTGCTACCTCAAACGGATACGCCAAAGCGCTGGCCCTTATTCCGGGCTTAGGCCAATTTGCGTGCTGTACGGAGATCGGCGGCAATTCTTCCAACCCCGTGGCGGATTATCACTATCAGCAAAACGCGACAACGGTTCTCCGCGTCGGCGGCTATGCGAATGGCGGTGCCTCCGATGGCCGCTTCTTCGGCAACTGGTTCTACGCCGCGTCCACCGCCAGCTGGTACTACGCCGCGCTCCCCTTCTTAAAAACCCCCTTAGGAGGATCGTAAGGGGGCGCGCACGCCCCCTTACAAAGCAGGGGAATATACCATAAATTTCATAGGCTAAATAGCGCACGGCGGTCGGGTTCTCCGCGTCGGCGGCAATGCGAATGACGGTGCCAACGATGGCCGCTTCTACGGCAACTGGAACAACGCCGCGTCCAACGCCAACTGGAACTACGCCGCGCTCCCCTTCTTTCGTTGTTCAAAATGCGCTAAACGCAACAACGGCGCTATTTAGCCTTGCCTCATGGCAAAAATCAAGCCGCCGCGCCTCTTGCGGGCGTGGTAGGGAAACGGGAGAGTATGGCCGTATCTTCCCGATATGGCTTAGAAATTCCGTCCGGCGAAAGAAGGTGTATCATGCCGCATCGAATAGGCTTTCTATATGAACGTACCGTATCCGCTCCAAACTGTATTAGCGCCGAGTTTGATATGGCAAAGCAAAAGCCCCGTAACCGTCTTGCGCGTAAGATTTTGAAAGCGCCTGAGGGCTACGGGGCCTCGCTTTCCCGTGATATTCAAGGCGCTAATACATGGATGGACGAGCCGGTTAAGCAGTTTGAGCTATTCGACCCGTTACGCGGGAAATGGCGGCATATATGCGTCCCCTCCCTAAAAGCTCAGGCCGTGCATCATGCGGTTATGCGTGTTACCGTGCCTTTCCTCATGGCCCGTAATTATTACTATAATTGCGGGTGTATTCCCGGTGCGGGGCAGATAAGAGCTTGCCGGGCGCTCAAAAGATGGCTTGCAAAGCGCAAAATCATTAAGTACGGCGGCGAATTTGATGTAAGAAAATTCTATGAGAATTTGCCGCATAAATGGGTTATGAAATGCCTTGAGCGTATCTTTAAGGATAAGCGCTTTTTAGCCCTTCATGCCAAAATCTTAAAGACCATGCCGCACAAAATTAAAAACGGTATGGCCGTGGGCGTTGCTATTGGCTTTTATCCATCCCCGTGGTATGCAAACCTCGTTTTATCCTATATTGACCGCCTTATTAAAAAGGTTTACCCGGATTGCCACTTTACCCGGTATATGGATGATATTTCCGTATTGGGGAATAACAAGCGGAAAATGCACCGCGTGGCCGATATTATTCAATTTGGTTTATCCCGTTTTAATCTGGAGCTAAAGCCAAATTGGCAGATATTCCAAATCGCGCCGCGAGGCGTGCGTTTCCTCAGTTACCGCTTTTTCCACGGTTTTACCATCCTCAAGAAACCATTGCTTTACCGCCTTGCGAGGCGGTTTTCTCATGCCCGGCGGGATTTGACCGCCCACAAAGCCGCCGGGTTGCTTTCCTCTTTGGGTATCCTCAAGCATTGTAATAGTTACCATTTCCGGCGTGACTACGTTTATAACAACGTATCCATAGCAAAATTGAAAGGATTGGTTAGAAATGAAACATTACGAAATCAAGGCAGAATTCGCCCACCGGCCCGCCGCCCCGACTGTTACGCCTTTGCCTAACGGAAACGCGGTCGTTTCCTTCTATGAAGTGGTTGAAATCATCCCCGCAACGGAGGAAACCGAGGCCCGTTATATCTGCAACATTTTCAGCATGGAAACCCGCAATGCAAACGACCTTGAAAGCCGCGTAAATGCCAACGTGGAGGCATGGAAAGAAAAAGCCGTTGCCGCCGCCCGCGAAGAGTGCGCCGCCGCCGTGCGTGCCGCCCGCGATGCCCTGCTTGCGGCCTCCGATCAGCGCATGACCCTCGACCGGGGCCTTAATCTCAAATTGCCGGATACCGTAACCGCCGCGACCCTGCTGACCGCCTTTAAGGATATTATTACCGGGCTTAAGGACGCGCTTTCCGGGGATTGGGCTAAATACCGGCAAGCGCTCCGCGACCTCACCACGCAAGAGGGTTTTCCCTTCAATGTGATTTGGCCCTCTGCGCCTACCTCCAATGAGTAATTTACAGATCATAGAGCGGCTTTGCGCAATGCTGGACGAGGCCGCATCCGTGATACGACAACAGGCGGAATTATTGGCCCAGCATGGCATAGAAACGGAAACGGGTACGCTTGAGCAGGAGCGTACCCGTTTGCTTACCGATATCGAAAACAGCATATAAAAAAGGGGGCATTATGAGGGAATTAACCATTTACCGCCGGTTATTCTATAACGCGGATTGCTATACCAAAGGCACAAAGCAGAAAAATACCGGCGTACAAGTACATTCCACAGGGGCCAATAATCCATATTTGCACCGTTACGTCGGCCCGGATGATGGCAGGATAGGCCCCAATAAGTACAACAATACCCATAACCGCCCCGGCCTTTCCGTTTGTGCCTCTGCCTATATTGGCAAGATGGCCGATGGTACCGTGGCCGTTTATCAGGCGTTGCCATGGGATAATCGATGCTGGCTTTCCGGCAATGCGGACAAGGGCAACGCCAACCGTTTGGGCTATGCCGGTTTTGAGATTTGCGAGGACAATCTCAAAGACGAGGCATATTTCCGCAAGGCCGTTATGGAGGTATCCGTTAATCTGACCGCTTACCTTTGCACCCTCTTCGGGGTTGGCATTGACCGGGTAAGAGATCACAGCGAATTGCACGCGATGGGGATCGCAAGCAATCACGCGGATATTACCAAATGGCTTAAGATGTACGGCCTTAAAATGGATGATTACCGGGCGGAAGTGCTGGCCGCTATCAATGAGGGCGTAAATGTTACCTATGTTGATTGCGATACCAATCCAGCCCCGGAAACCCCGTCCCAGCCGGAAACGGCCCTATATACCGCCACAGTTACCAGCACGGGAACATACCTCAATTTGCGCCGCTCAAAGAGCAAATCATCGGACAGCTTGAAAAAGCTATACCGGGATACCATCGTGGAAGTGCTGGACGATTCCGACCCCGTTTGGTGGAAAGTGCGGAGCGGTACCGTAACAGGCTATGCAATGGCCCTTGATACGGAAACCGGCGCACGATGGCTTACCGGCCCTGAGGATAAGCCCGCCACCTTTACCGTTATTATTCCCGGCCTTGACGCGGCCACCGCGACCGTGTTGCTTGAAACCTACCCCGGCGCTTACTCTATGGATAGCTAACCGGTTGGAAAGGGCCGGTTACTATAATAATGATGAATGGAGGCTATACCAATGGAAAAACATTTTGATACGATCCTAAAGTGGCTTGCGGCGGCGGCGGGGGCCGTCCTCGGCTTCTTTGGGGAATGGAGCGCGGTTTTGACTATCCTCGTTATCTGTAACGCCGTTGATTACCTTTCCGGCTATCTGGTCGCATGGGCTGGCAAATCGCCTAAGACGGAAAGCGGCGGCGTTTCTTCCAAAGTTGGCTTTGTGGGACTTGCAAAAAAGGCGTTTATATGGCTCGTTGTCCTGCTGGCTACCCTGCTTGATAAGGCGGTCGGCAACGGTACCGCCATTTTCCAAACCGCCGCCGCCCTTTTCTATATCGCTAATGAGGGCGTTTCCATCCTTGAAAATGCCGCATTGATGGGTATTCCTTTGCCCGGCTTTATCCGGCAAGCGCTGGACGCTATCGCCGCACAATCCGAAAAGACGGTGCATGGTGCTATCCCATCCCACAACGACCCGCCAGATGGTGAATAATTCAATAAACAGCAAGAGCGCCGACCCGCAAGGGCTGGCGCTCTTTTTGTTTGCCTCAAAATCCCAAACGTTTGGGAATTTATTTGCTCAGATCAAACGCGGCCACAAAGGACGCGCCAAACGGTATAGGCTCCCCGCCTTTTGTTTCTCCGCCGCCGGATACATCCAGCGAGGAAAGCCCGGCCAACTGGTGCCAATGCTCAAGGAAATAATCCTTTTGCGCGGCGGGTATATATCCGATCATTTCTTCATTGGCCCATACCTCGACCGTTTGTTTCCCTTCATATTCTCCAACCTTAAGCGTTAATACAACCTTTCCCGCATAGGCTTTATCATGCCAATAAATCTCGCGCAAGATTGTTTGCCTTTGCCTCCGTCCGTTGGCATAGGTTACGCCCGCGACCCGCACGTTCATTCGCTGGATGGTTTCGACCGGCTTAGGCCCTACATATTCCACCTTTACCCGCGTTTGCGGAGCCTGAGGCGCGGCCCGCTCTGCCGTTACCGGCTTGCTTTCCGCCCTTCCTTGCTTCGCCTTGCGTTTTGCCGCTATCTGCTTATCCTTTCTTAAGGCCCAGCGAATCACGCACACAGCGGCCCCGGCAAGCAGGATATACAATCCTGCATCTGATGATATAGCAAAAGCGGCCACCAATACCAGCGCCGCCCACGCAATCAAAAAGACCTTGAAACCGTCCAGCTTTTTACCGCCGTTTTTCTGTTTGCCATTGTCCGGCCTGTACCCGTTTTGCGTCATAATTTCCGCCCCTTTCGCATTTTCTGACCTTTAACACAATTATGCAGAATAAAAGTGTTAATGTCAAGAAAATTTCAGAGTATTACCACAAAAAGAAAGGGGGCGGCGTTCCTTGAAAATCTATGATTACAAAGGACGGAAAAACCTATGCGGGGAGCGTGTGCATGATGCACGGTGCCGCCTGAGGCTTACGCAAGCAGACCTCGCGGCCCGGCTACAATGCGAGGGCGTGACGCTGGAAAGGGATTGTATTTCGCGGATTGAGATCGGCACCCGCTTTGTTACGGATTATGAATTGCTCATACTGGCCCGGATATTGGGCGTTTCTATGGAATGGTTATTGACCGGGGAGCCGGAAAAATAAATGCAAAAAAACCTCTTGACATACTGCAAGCAGTATGCTATAATAAGGCATAAAGTTAAGGGAGGTTATGAGGAATGTACGAAGTGGTTAAGGTGGTCAATGGTTACGAAATTACCCGCATGGTTGGTACCAGAGGTTTCTACCATGTGAATGTCCGCGAGGGCAAAGGATGGCGCGAGTTTCACACCTTCCGCACCATCAAGGCCGCAACCGCCTTTTGCCTGAGCCTCTAAGCCGGAAACCCCGGCTTTTTTTATTGGAAAAAATGCGAAAAAAAGTGTTGACATACTGCAAGCAGTATGATATAATAAGTACATCAAAAGGAAAGGGGGTGGAGCCAATGGGAGAGATAGAAAAAGCCTTGCAGGATTTGGAAAAGGCGGTTAAAAGTAGCGATACCGTTGCAAAAGTCACCGTTACTATAACCCTTACAAAACCAAAGCCCGACAAGGCAAAGCCCAAGCCTAAAGGATAGGCGGGGCGGGGGCGGGAAACCGCCCCTTCCCTCTCATTATATCAGCAGGATCGGGGAAAATCAAGGGAGGTTGATACCGTGATTATCAAGAAAGGCGAAAAGGTTTACCATGTAGAGGATGCCGGGAAAAGCTGGACGGTAAAGCGCACGTTGGGCGGCGTTGATGTGAAATATACCGTTGATAAAGCCCTCGCCCCGGATGCCGCCGCGCTTGAGGCTTATATAGCCGCCAATGATGATTTATTCTAAGGGAGGCCGGACGCATGGAAGAAAAGAAAAAACGCAAAACAACGACCTCGACCGCCGTAAAAAGCCGGTACAATGAAAAGACCTATGATGTTATTTCCATCCGGGTACCCAAGGAAATGGCGGAGGCTTTCAAGGCCAAATGCGCCGAGCAGGGAGAAGCACAAGCGCAGATCATCAAGCGGGCAATAGAGGCGTATTTGAGCAAATGAGCATCAGGGGCGGGAAACCGCCCCGCTTTGATTTCGGAGGGTTTTATCATGGGCCATTGCTTTAGCCACCTATCAAAAACGGATCGTTATACCATTGAGGCCCTTTTGAGGGCAAAACATACCGCGAAGGAAATAGCCGAAATAATCCATGTTCACGTTTCCACAATATACCGGGAAATAAAACGCGCCCGGACGGTATTTCGTAATAGCGATTGGACGGAGGAAGAACGCTATAACCCGGATGAAGCCGAGCGCCTTTATCGTGAAAACCTATCCGCAAAAGGGGCGGGGCTTAAAATTGATAAAGATCGCGGCTTTGCGGATTATATAGAACATAAAATCATGGATGATAAACTATCCCCGGCGGCGGCGCTGGCCTCCGTAGCCCTTGAGGGAAAGAAATTTCAAACCAAGATTTGCCGCGTCACCCTGTACAGCTATATAGATAAAGGCGTTTTCCTCCATCTTACAAACAAAGATTTACCCATAAAGAGAAATAAAAAGCAGAAATACAGGAAGGTTACAACCGTCAAGAAACCGCCTCGCGGGGAAAGCATAGAGAAACGCCCGCAGGAAATAAACAGCCGGGAAACCTTCGGCCATTGGGAGGGTGATACCGTTTATAGCGGAAAGAAAACCGCGCCGGATACCCTCTTTGTCTATACTGAGCGTTTGACCCGCAACGAGCTTATTGTAAAGATGCCGGATCGCACCGCCGCGAGTGGCGTTGCCGCCCTTGATGTAATACAAGCCCGTTTCGGCCCTCTTTTCCCGTTGATTTTCCGCTCTATCACCTTTGATAATGGCGTTGAGTTTTCCGACGTGGAAGGACTGGAACGCTCCGCCTCCAATGCGGAGGAAAAGCGCACAAAGGTATATTTCTGCCATCCGTATAGCAGTTTTGAGCGGGGCAGTAATGAGAATAATAACCGCTTTATCCGCCGCCCTTATCCCAAAGGCACGGATTTTTCCGGCCTTACAGATGAAGATATAGCGAATTTAGAAAACTGGATAAACCGTTATCCCCGCGCCTTATTGGGCTGGAAAAACGCCGAAACGCTCTTTAATGAGTACGTTTCGGCGCTTACCTGAGAAAATTTTATAAAATTTCGCATTTACTATTGACATTCAGGCATTTTGTGGCCTTTTACCGGCTTTTTTATGGCAGAAGATGAAGTTTCCGCAGTCCTTTGGGATAATGGTTTTTCATGGTTCCCTGTCCGGCTTTTCCCCAGCCCAGGTTCATTCCCCGATAGCGTGCCGCCACCCATCCGTTTTGGTTGGATGGAACCGTTTCCCCCGCAATATATTTTGCCGCCAGCTCTGCATCCAGATCCTCTGCCTCCGTGTGCGCGGCCCCGCTCAGCGCCAGCGCATGGTCCGGCAGCAGATATTTCTCCCGTTTTTCCGCGATATGCAGCCCGCAACGCAGTACTCGAATGCCTGAAAGATCCGGCAGGGCGTCCATCTGAATCAGGCGTGTTCCCCAGGCCCGGATGTTTTCTTCCGGTAAGGTGTCGGAAAACAGCTCGCGCAGCATCTTTCTTTCTTCCTTCCCCACCGGTGGCAGCGAAGCGCTGCCCAGTTCAGCCGTGCCTGTTCCCCACTTTCGGAATCGGGCTGCAAACTGCCCCTCGCCCCGAATCCGGTGAGGATAAAAGGTCCTGTATCCCTTCCGGATGGTTTCCCCGCAGAAATCAAACGGTTCAGGCTCAAATTCAGGAAAACGATCCAGGAACCAGCGTACGTTTCCTTCGTTTTCATCCGGATGAAAAGTGCAGGTGGAATAAACCAGCCTTCCGCCCGGCCGAACGAGTTTTGCCGCCTGTTCCAGGATTTCCCGCTGCCTTTCGGCGCACCCCCTGGCCTTTTCTGTGCTCCACTCTCCGATCGTTTCGGGATCGCGGCGGAACATGCCTTCTCCCGAACATGGCGCATCCACAAGTACGCCGTCAAATCCCTCCGGCCATTTCCCCGCCAGGCGTTCCGGGAATTCCTGTGTCACAATGGCATTCCTGATCCCCATCCGTTCAATGTTCCGGCTCAGAATCTGGGCCCGCTTCGGAACGATCTCGTTGCAGACCAGCACACCCTTCCCTGTCATGGCCGCACCGACCTGGGTGGATTTTCCTCCGGGGGCAGCACACAGGTCCAGCAATGTCTCTCCGGGCTGTGCATTAAAAACTGCCGCCGGAATCATGGCGCTCGGTTCCTGCAGATAAAAAGCCCCGGCTTCATGAAGAATGGTCTTTCCCCATTCCGCTTCCGTGTCAGTATAGAAGCCGTTTGATTCCCAGGGAATCCGTTCCATTTTCGCTCGATCATTCTGCAGCAAATCCGGTATTTCCGGGCGAAACCGTATTCCTCTCACGGCCGGCAAATCGTATGCCTGCCTGAAAGCGGGCCATTCCTCCCCCAGCTCGTTTCTCATGCGGTCCATGAACACTTCCGGCGGATAGTTGCTCATTCCTCCACCATCCATTCCGGAACCATTTCCCTCCGGATCCTCAGCATAGGTTCCGGCAGGGCGGCTTCAGCGATCACTTTCTCCGTCCCTGCATGAATCAGTTTTTCTATACCCAGTTTCTCTGCGCACTGCCGTACAGTCTCCGCGCCGTTTATCAGCATCTCGGGCGTCGTCCGGTCTGCCAGGTTGGTATTGTTGATGATCATATTGATTGGCAGTCTTCCCCTGTTCTGAATCCGCAGTGCCAGATCGATAATGTCCTCCGGCGTCCCGGTCAGCGGACGCATGCAGTTAACGACCATTGCGATTGTCAACTGATCCTGGTTCGCTGCAAAAGAGGGGAAATATCGTCCGAGGGCAGCCGCTCCGGTATCGTCTCCCCCAACATCAAAAATCACCCGTTCAGCATCAGATTCAAAAACGCTCTGTATCTCCGCCGGCAGCGCCGGTATATCCACTGTGGTCAGGGCGAATGTAGGCATCAGTACCCGGATTCCAGCCGCCTGCAGCTCATTCGCTTTTTCCCCGCTTCGGAAATACGGATTCACAATGTCGAGGTCCACCAGCGTGGTTTTCCCCGTCCCGGAAAAAGCCTTGGCCAGGTGAATGGCTATTTCGGTCTTTCCGCTCCCGTAGTTGCCGATCAGAACAATATACTTTTTGTCAAAAATCATTTCACTGGTCATCATCGTTCTCCTGTTCCCGCCAGTTCTGGGGAAACACAGGCCGGTAATATGCCTCGTTTGAATTGATCAGACGGTCAACCTGAGGATACTGTTGCAGTCCGTCATTCATCTCGTTCAGGATCCGGTTGCTCCTTCTGCGTTTTCCGGATTGGACAATCCGTTGCTCGATCTCCTCTGTCTCAATTCTCCGTTCCTTTTCTTTGGCATATGCCTCATTCCGGTACGACTCCTGTGTCACAACTGTCTCATCTGCATCGAATCCGGGGTCTGCCTGCGGAAAAGGCTGATTTGCTGCAGGCGGGTCGTATTCATCCTGTGCCTGCGGTTCTTTCCCGTTTCTTCTGCTGAAGAATGAACGCCATACTTTAAAAGGCTTCCAGCGAACCATATATACGGTAAAATCAATGATCAGTCCGGCTGCACACAGGATAGCCGCCACAATGATCCAGTGGCGACCGATCCATTTCAGAAAGGAGCCGTTTTGTTCCGACGAAAAAGCATTCCAGATGGAATAGACAACATTCTGGAGCCATCCGATCATAATTGTAAACAGAGAATTCGCAAAGCTGCCCATGAGCAAACTCCTTTACGATTCTTCGTCCTTGGGGCCGATCTCCACGGTAACGGTTACTGTATCGTTGGAAATAATGGCATCGTCCGAAGGTTTCTGTATTTTCAGCTGGAAAACGGTTGTTTCACTCAGGTTTTTCAAGTTCAGCGTATTCCCTTCCATGGTCAGCTCGTTCATCTGTTCCAGCACTTCGGACCGGGCTGCTACTGTGATGTTTTCCGGACTGATCCGGATATCCTTTACCGTATAGTTTTCTGCAACGGTACCTGTTGTATTGATATACTCTGTCACATCAAAGGATTTTGTCGGCAGGATGTTGAATTCCAGCAGAACAGTATCGATCGTCAAGGATTCAGTTGTCACATCCAGCAGGGAACTGCTTACCACTTCGCCGTTGCGGTTATACAGCATGATATCGGCGGATGTAATCATCGTCCCTTCCTTCCATTCAATGGTGTCCCGGTCCAGGATTACTTTGGCCCGGGATATTGCCTGTACCAGGAGTTTAGGTCCGCTGACGGAAATCAACGCCGGATCGACAGTAATAGAAGACATATACCACCCGGTAGGCACTTCACCGATGGTTGACACGGAAACCGGAATCCGTTGGCGCATGATGTATTCTTCCACATTAACGGTCACGGAAGAAGGAGTGGTACTCGTGATGCGCCCGTATGTCGCGGAATTCGTGCTGCTGATTTTCAGTTCCTGGGTGCCGGGTGAGTTGATCCGGCTCAGATCCAGGCGGATATTGTATACGCTCGCATCGGCGTTCTCGTACTGTTTCTGCGGCACAGCAGCAACACAGGTAACGTTATCCAGCAATTCATCCAGATCGCTTGTCACGATATACCCGTTCCTTTTGGCAGTGTCCGAACCGCTGATGTTGACATTCACATTGTTGAAGGTCTTGTCCCTGGTCAGGGATTCGTCCTGTGAAATCAACCCTGCCCAAATGAAAACAGAAATCAGCACAGCCAGCAGTTTGAGCCATCCGTTATGGAGAAATGCATGCTTCAGGGCTCTGATCAGCGTATTGAAAATTAGCTTTATCCTGTTGGTTGTTTTCTTTTCACTCATGTACGGCTTCCCCCATTCCTTTTTTCAGATTCTGGAGGAAAGCGGTAAGCCTGTTCTTTTTCTCTGTATACAAATCATTGAGGATGTCCTTCAGGCCATCCACGGTCAGCGGCCGATGAAGCACGCCGTCTCTGGCCATGGAGACAATTCCGGTTTCTTCCGAAACAATCAGAACGGTGGCATCGGTATTTTCGCTGATACCAACAGCCGCACGGTGCCGTGTCCCAAGCTCGCGGCTGACACCGCTTGCTTCAGCCAGCGGCAGAATGCACGCGGCCGCGACAATCTGGTCGTCCCGGATAATCACCGCTCCGTCATGCAGGGGGGTGTTCGGCTCAAAGATGTTTTCCAGCAAAGGTGCAGAAATCTCCGCGTTCAGCATGGTGCCTGTTTCAATATAGTCCTGAAGCCCGGTCTTCTGTTCAAATACAATCAGGGCGCCGACCCGGCGTTTGCTTAAATCCACTGCTGTCTGAACAATCTCGGAGACGATCCTTTCCCGTTCGTCGTCCACGTTCTTTCTCCCGTTTTTGCCGAATATGCGGCTGCGCCCCATTTTTTCCAGCGCTTTGCGCAATTCAGGCTGAAAAAGCACAACCAGGACAAGCGCTCCGTTTTTCAACACAGAGGTAAGCAGCCAGTTCAGGCTGGTAAACCCGAGCAGGCTGCTGAGAAATGATATCATCAGGATCGCGAACAGGCCCTTCAGCAGGGCGCTGCCCCTGGTATGCCTTGTTAACAGAAGAAGTTCGTACAGGATGAATGCGACAATCAGGATGTCAATGACGTCAACGATGCCGAGCCGATGGGTCAGGTTCCAGCCCATATTCTGCAGTGTAATCCAGATATCGTTCACGGCCCGGCACCTCCTTCTCCCTTTTATTGATTATACACGATGGAGCCGGAAATGGAAAGACGGAAGGAGCCGTTTTTTGGCAATTTAACTGTTTTCTTTTGGCGGCTGCTCAGGTACCGCCGCCCTCGCCGGTTCCCCCGCTTCCGGTTCCGCTGGTGCTGCCGCTGCTGGTTCCTTCGCTGCCGGTTTCGCTGGTGCTGCCGCTACTGGTCCCTTCGCTGCCGGTTCCGCTGGTGCTGCCACTGCTGGTCCCCTCGCTGCCGGTTCCGCTGGTGCTGCCGCTGCTGGTCCCTTCGCTGCCGGTTCCGTTGGTGCTGCCGCTGCTGGTCCCCTCGCTGCCGGTTCCGTTGGTGCTGCCGCTGCTGGTCCCCTCGCTGCCGGTTCCGCTAGTGCTGCCGCTGCTGGTACCTTCGCTGCCGGTTCCGATGGTGCTGCCGCTGCTGGTCCCTTCGCTGCTCCCGGAACCACTTCCGGAAGCGCTGCCCGAAGAGCCCTCACTGCTACCGGAGCTGGTCCCGGAACTGCCGCTTGTAGCTCCCGCACTGCTTCCCGAACTGCTTCCGCCACTGCCGGAAGAGCCCTCGCTGCCGCCGGAGCTGCTCCCGGAACTTCCGCTTGAAGCTCCTACACTGCTGCCGGAGCTGCTCCCGGAACTGCTACCTGAAGCGCCTTCACTGCTCCCGGAACCGCTTCCGGATGCAGACCCGCTGATATTCACATTGACGGTGATGCTTGTCGCACCGGAATCAGACGTTGACCCGGATCCGGAACCGGAAGTCCCGGTCGATGCGCCTTCAGTCGGTGTGACGGCCTGATAAATGAATTCCTTCTTGATGTATCCGAAATAATCATTCGCCTTCACAAAGTACCACAGTTCCCCGCGGGCGATAATGGAAACCGGCGTCCCGACAGGGAATGCTTTAATGATGGTATACTGGGTTCCGGGGCCGGTCCTCATGTTGACAGCTTTCCCGTTTTGGCTGGTGATGTATGCACCGCCCACAATCGGCGGTATGGGCGAAGGCGTCGGTTCGACAGTCGTCAGGAATTCACTCATCATGTATCCATGGCGTGTGCCGATCCGGATGTAGCTCCACTGCCCGGCGGTCGCCAGGATCACAGCGCTGGTCCCGACGCTGTAGAAACCGATGCTGGTATACTGCTTGCCGGGGCCGTAACGCAGGTTTACCCCCCGCCCGTTCCGGCTGGTAACCCATGCGTTGGTTTCCGGCTGGGGCTGGGGTTGGGGCTGCGGCGAAGGCGCAGTATTGGTGATATATTTTGTCATCATATATCCGGTGTAGCTTCCGATTTTGATTTTGCACCAGTTGACGCCGGGCTCCAGAATGGTGAGCTGCGTTCCGGGGGCATAGCTGGCCAGAATCGAATATCCTGTGCCGGGGCCGCTGCGCAGCCGTACGTTCAGCCCGTTTGCGCTGGTAACATACCCCGTCGTATAGGTCGGCACGCTTCCACCGCTGACTTTCAGGTATTTTCCGAGCATGTATCCGGTCAGCCCATCCGGAGCGATCACCTGGTACCAGGAGCCGCTCTGCCCGGTAATTTTCACGACCGTCCCGCTGGGATAGCTGGAGAGTATCCCTCCGCTGTAGGAAGGCGCGTTGCGCAAAATCAGCCACCCGCCGAAAACACGTCCGGTCCGCTCAGTCTCGGCCGTGCTGATGGACCACATGGAAACCAGCACGGCGATGGTCAGGCACAGCGCAATAATCTTCTTCATGAAAAAGTCCCTCCGTCTGTCTTTTTTCTCCGTGTTTGTGCCTTATCCCTGCTCAGATTCGCTGGATGTCATCGAATTCAGCATATAGTCAACGTAGGGACCGTAGGTCTCCTCCTGGTCCTCCGGAAACACCAGGTATGCATGGTGGATCCAGGTGTCGGTTTCCAGATAGAGGTCCACGGATGTCAGTTTTGTTTCCCGGTCCGTCCTTTTGAGCTTCAGCTGGCTGCTCTTCTGATTGTATTCAGTCAGGCAGTCTGGTTCGCTTTTTTTCGTCATTTCGGAGATAATCGCCAGGTTTTTCTCTCCGCCGTTGGGGATGCTCTCAATTTGCAGGGTCGCCTTTCCGTCCGGGCTGACAGCAAACAGCCCGCTTTCGTCCCATTCGAGCACAGACGGGTACAGCATGGAAAAGCCGGCCTTCTCGTTCAGGTATTCCTTCATGGCGCCGTTGGCGAATGCGTCGGTAATCTCCTCCAGGTTCATGCCGCTCAGGTCGCCCAGTTCATTCATCTCCAGCAGCGACTCAATCTCGGAATATCCGGCCTCTTCCGTCACCGGAGTGGGTTGCGCCCCCTGCTGCGTCTCCGCCTCCTGCGCAAAGCCTGCCTGCGCAGAAAAAGCCATCATCAAAGCTGTCGTCCAAGCAGCTGTCCGTTTCATCCCTTTTCTGATCATGTTTCTTCCTCCTTCATCAGGGCATTCAATGATCAAAACGATCGAGCCGTCCGTTTCCTTCCCGCCCGGCCGAAAAAACAAACCGGACGACAAAAGCCCTCCCGGTAAAGACGGAAGGGCTTTTTATCGCGAAAGCATTACACGGCAGCCTTGTTGAGCTGCTTGGCCAGACGCGCCTTTTTACGATTGGCGGCGTTCTTGTGGATAACACCCTTGGACGCTGCTTTATCAATCACGGCGCTGGTCTTGGACAGCATGGAACCCGCGTTCTGCGGATCCTCGGCAATGGCTGTATTGAGCTTTCTCACAGCGCTACGCATACCGCTCTTCACGATGCGATTGCGGAGATTCTTCTTCTCGCTGACTTTCACACGCTTCTTGGCAGACTGAATGTTCGGCAACCCGGTTCACCTCCCCTTAGGATCTGAAAAAACCATCGAAGGGTATAATACCATGCTTCAATTGAGAAATCAAGCCTTTCTTGAAAAAATTCTTTGGTTCTGCCGCTGTTTTTCCGTCGAAAACCACTTCCTTCTTTTTTTGTTTTCGTTTATAATAAGAACAAATGGAGGATGAACCATATTGGCCATGCAGCGTATCGGTTTTTTTTGTGGAGCATTTGATCCGATTCAGAAGGGGCATGTCAGTGCAGCCCTTTCCGTGCTGGACGGGGGAAAAGCGGATCTTGTTTTTCTGGTTCCCGCCGGCGCTTCGTCCTGTTTCGCCCGTTTTGAAGATCGCTGGAAAATGGCGGCGGCTGCCGTGTCAGGAGATAAAAGAATTCTTCTTCCCAGGATGGATCAGTGTTTGAAAGTTTCCGTGTCATCCGGGGATTGCCTTCGCCTGCTTCGGAAAACGGATCCTGACCCAATCTATGTGGAGATTCCCTGCTCCGGTGTGTCGGGATCCCTTCCTTTTCTCGTCAGCCTTTCCGAGTCTGTTTTGGATGTCTCCACGCTGGAATATATCGAAGCGAAAGGCCTGTATGGGAAGCCCTGCCGGGTGGAGCAGGCCGGTCCATGGCTGGATCGCCTCTTTGATACGCTGAATCCGCACCGTTTCGCCCATTCCCTCTCCGTTGCGCGGATGGCCCGCCACCTGGCGGAAATTCACGGGCTCAGCATGCTCAAAGCGGAGCAGGCGGGACTCCTGCACGATTGTGCAAAATGCCTGCCGCTTCGGGAAATGCAGCGGATTGCCCGGGAGCATCGTCTGACCGATGATCCGATGATTCTTTCCAGCGGCGGGCTCCTGCATGCGCTGGTCGGGGTTCCGGTCGCTCAAGAAAAATACGGAATGGAGGACCCGGAAGTACTGGAAGCCATCGCGTTCCATACCACTGGATCGCCCGGTATGTCCCGGCTGGCGATGTGTGTCTGCCTGGCGGATTCGATCGAAGCCCGCCGGGAACCTTATCCCGGGCTGATGGAAACCCGCTCTGTCGCGGAGTGTTCCCTGGAAAAGGCGCTTCTGATGTCCCTGGATGCTGCCTCTGCTTATGTCCGGTCCCGGGGAAAATCACTCCATCCCCGCACGCAGGCAACCGTCGAATGGCTGAAAACGCTGCCTGCTGTGCATGAAACACAGGAATAATATGAATAAAAAAATAGTAAGGAGAAAAAACGGATGAATGATCTGGAACTGGTGCAGGCCCTTGCCGAGAAACTCTACGACCGGAAAGCCGATGATATCGTCGCGCTGAAAGTTTCCCATCTCACGGTTCTCTGTGACTATATGGTCATTGCTTCCGGCCGTTCTGCCGCGCAGATTTCGTCCCTTTGCGATGCCGTGGATGAAGTTATGGCCGCCAATTCGGTTCAGCTCCGCCGTTCGGAAGGAACCCGCGAGTGCCGATGGGCGATTCTGGATTACGGCCATATCATCGTCCATCTCTTCCATCGGGACGAGCGGGCATTCTATGGCCTGGAGCGCCTCTGGACCGATGGCCAGAACCGTCTCTCCTTTTCCTTTGACCAGTCATCCCCGGAAGACTGATCCCGCTTGTAAAAAGCAGGATCCTGTTTGCATAAAAACAAGGGGCTTTTCTGCCCCTTGTTTTTATGTCTTACCCGTACGGACGCTCATCCGCGCAGTTCCATAACCTTATCCAGGATCTTTTCCGCCAGCTCTGATTTCTGCTGAAGCGGCTGCTCTTCCCGTCCGTTTTCCCAGATCAGTGTGGCGATGTTGGTCTCGGTGTTGAAGCCCGCGCCCGGTTTTGTTACGTCGTTCGCCACGATCAGGTCCAAGTGCTTTTTTTTCAGTTTCTTTTCCGCGTTGGCTTCCAGGTCATCCGTTTCCGCCGCAAAGCCGACCAGGGTCTGGCCCGGTTTTTTTCTTTCGCCCACCGCCGCAGCCACATCCGGGTTCTCTGTCAGCACGAGCGTGATTTCTTTCTCCGCGGTCTTTTTCATCTTGCTGTTCTGCCGGTCGCGGAATCGGTAATCCGCCGGCGCCGCTGCCTGGATCACCACATCCTGTTCCGGCGCTTCCCGAATCATGGCATCGTACAGATCCTGTGTGCTTTCCACCGGCACCGTGCGAATGCCGCCCGGAATCGCTTTGGTCACCGCGCCATGCACCAGCGTCACCTCAGCTCCCCGCCGCAGCGCGGCTTCGGCAATCGCAATGCCCATTTTTCCGCTGGAGTCGTTTGTCATGAAGCGAACCGGATCCAGCCGTTCCCGGGTTGCCCCGGCCGTTACCAGCACCTTCATGCCTTTCATATCTTCAGCTTTGTCGAAAAAAAGCACAATCTCTTTCACAATGTCGGCGGGTTCGCTCATTCTTCCCGCCCCATCATCCCCGCAGGCCAGCCTTCCGCTGTCCGGCCCGATCATATGGACGCCGCGGGCTTTGAGTATGGCAACATTCTGCTGCGTCGCCTCCGCGGTCCACATGCCGGTATTCATGGCCGGAGCAGCGAAAATCGGCGCCTTGGTCGCCAGCAGTGTGGTCGACAGCATGTCGTCCGCGATTCCGCAGGCCATCTTGGCCAGAATATTAGCGGTAGCCGGAGCAACCAAAAACAGATCCGCCAGCTTCGCCAGCGCAACATGCTCCACCTGCCAGTATTCCGGCGCCTGGAAGGTATCCGTCACCACCTGATTTGCCGACAGCGTCTGAAAGGTCAGCGGCGTGATGAACTCGGTAGCGTTCCTGGTCATGATGACGTGAACGTTTGCCCCAAGACGGCGCAAACGGGAGACAATTTCCGCGCTTTTGTATGCCGCGATGCCTCCCGTTATGCCGATGACGATCTCTTTTCCCTGGAGATTCATCTTATTCCCGCTCCTCTTCCTCCGCAGGGTTCTCATAGGTCAGAAGCCCTCTGTTGATTTCCTCAACGGCGGTTTTCAGGGGTTTCATCCCCTCCGCGTCAATCATCGGCAATGCACCGTTCACAATTTCACGGCCCCGCTTGCTGGCTTCCACCACCAGGGTATAGCGGCTTTCTGCGTGTTCAAGCAGTTCCAGGACGTTTGGGTCAACAATGGACATGTTTTTGATCTCCCTTCTTATTCCTCAATCACCGGGAAATAGCGGACGGAATTCTGCTTTTCAGCCCGTACAATGGCCATCAACTGGTCAAACGCCAGCTCCAGATCGTCGTTGACAATCAGATAGCGGTAGCGGCCCATTTGTGCGATTTCGCCGCGGGCGTTACCCAGGCGACGGGCGATTTCCTCTTCCTTTTCCGTATTCCGGGTATGGAGCCTGACCTTCAGGTCATGATAGCTGGGCGGCAGGATAAAGATGCTGACGCATTCTTTCTCCTTCTCCATCACGGCGCGCGCCCCCTGCGGATCGATATCGAGCAGTACGTTCTGGCCTTTTTCCATCCGCTCGTACACTTCGCTTTTCAGCGTACCGTACCGGTGGCCGTGAACCGTCGCGTGCTCAATGAAGGCGTCCGCTTCCAAGAGTTTATCATATTCGCTCTCGGAAATAAAGTGGTAATGGACATCTTCGATCTCATTTTCTCTTTTTCCGCGGGTGGTTACGCTGACGGAAAAGGAAAAACTGGGGTCATGGTCCAGCAGTTTGCTGACCAGCGTACCCTTTCCGGCGCCGGATGGGCCGGATATCACGAGCAGCATGCCCTTTCTGGTTTCTTTCATGCTTCTGCCCCCTCCGGTTCTCTTCTTTCATCTATCCGGGCGGTCACCGTTTCCGGTAGCAGCGGGGACAGCACGATGTGTTCCGAATCGGTCACCAGCACCGCGCGGGTTTTGTGCCCGCAGGTGGCGTCGATGACTCTGCCCGTGTCTCTGGCATCCTGGATCATCCTGCGTATCGGCGCCGCATCCGGGGAAACTACCGCAACCACGCGCTGGATAGCCACCATATTTCCGTACCCGACATTGACCAGCCGCATTTTTCCTTACTCCACGTTCTGTATTTGCTCCCGCATTTTTTCAATTTCGCTCTTCATGGAAACGACCCGTTGAGTAATGAACAGGTCCGAAGCCTTGGATCCGATGGTATTGGTCTCCCGGTTCATTTCCTGGATCAGGAAATCCATTTTCTTGCCGTTTTCATCTTTCTCGTGGATGTATGCATCCATTTGCCGCAGGTGGCTTTCCAGCCGGGCCAGCTCCTCGTCAATCGCGCAACGGTCGGCCATCAGGGCCACCTCCTGGGCCAGCCGCTGGGGATCAATCCCTTCCGCGTTCAGCGCTTTGATCCGAGCGTTCAGCTTGTCCCGATATTCGGTCACAACCATCGGCGCCCGCTCCGAAACCTGGTTCCGCAGCCCCGCGATCTCCTCCAGGTGGATTTTCAGGTCCTCCTGCAGGTGCGCTCCTTCCCGGGTACGCATGTCCACCAGCTGGTCCATCGCGTGTTCCAGTGCTTCCGCGCAAAGGCCGGAAATCAGTTCCTGGTCCATCTCCCGCTCCGACAACACGTTGACGCCTTCCAGCTTCATCAGTTCCGCCGTCGTCAGGTTGTTTTCCGCGCCGGTCGCCTCGGCAATTCTCCGCGCCGCGTCGTAATAGGTCCTGGCCAGTTCCACGTCGGTGGATACGGTGGTGGAGGATTCGTCCGCGTTTTTCACGGTAACGTAGGTTTCAATATGGCCGCGTTTGATCTTCGCCGAAATGCCGGAACGGATCACCGGTTCCAGAAAGGAAAGGGTTCTCGGCAGGCGAAGGCCGATATCCAGAAAACGGTGGTTCACCGATTTAACCTCCACGGTCACTTCCCAGCCGTTCTGTTTTGCTGCGCCGGTCCCGCAGCCAGTCATGCTTCGCATAATGTTTCAGCCCCCTGTAGAGATAAACGGATTATACCATCCGCTCCCTGAAAACGCAACGACCTCCCCGGTTCTTTTCCCAAAAAAACCCTTTTCTTTCATCTTTTCATTGTCCGCACTTCATGGTATAATCCGAATATAATCACAAGGTGTTGCGCACCGTCACTTCATAATCCGGAAAGGAGTATTGTTTATGAAAAGAAGAATCGGCATCCTGACCAGCGGGGGCGACTGCCCGGGCCTGAACGCTGCCATCCGCGGCGTAGCCAGGGCGGCATACGAAATGATGGACGCGGAAATCGTCGGTATTCACGACGGGTATCGCGGCCTGATTGAGGGTGATTATTCTGAGATGAGCCGGAGCCAGTTCTCCGGAATCCTGACTCTGGGAGGAACCATCCTGGGAACAAACCGGACGCCTTTCCGGGATATGCGGAAAATCGGCGAGGACAATGTGGATAAAGTCGCCGCCATGAAAAAAACCTATAAGTCCCTGAAGCTGGACTGCCTGGTAACCCTGGGCGGGAACGGAACCCATAAAACCGCCAATATGCTCAGCGAGGAAGGGCTGAACGTCATCGGCCTCCCCAAAACCATTGATAACGACCTGTATGGAACGGACTTCACCTTCGGTTTCCATACCGCCAACGATATTGCCACCGAAGTCATCGACCGGATTCATACCACTGCCGCCAGCCACGGTCGCGTCATGGTGGTTGAAATCATGGGCAATAAAGCCGGCTGGCTCACGCTGTATTCCGGCGTGGCCGGCGGTGCCGATGTCATCCTGATCCCGGAAATCCCTTACAGCATCGAAAAGGTGGCGGAGGTCGTCAAGCGCCGTGCCGAAAGCAATAAGGGCTTTACGATTATCGCCTGCGCCGAGGGCGCCATGGATAAGGAAGAATCCCGCTTGAAGAAAAAGGACCGGGAGACGAAGCGGGCCGAAACCCGGTTCTCCTCCAGCGCCTACGTTGCCCAGCTGCTCGCCAGCGAAGTCGGGGTGGAAGCCCGGAACGTTGTTCCCGGCCATATCCAGCGCGGCGGTACGCCCAGCGCTTATGACCGGGTGCTGTCGACGGAGTTCGGCGTCCATGCCGCCGAGCTGATCCGCGATGGCATTTTCGGTGTCTCCGTCGCCCTGAAGGGAAATGATATCTCCCATAACCCCCTCAGGGATGTAGCCGGGATTCCGAAGCCCGTTCCGCCGGATCATCATATGGTGCAGACCGCCCGCCGGATCGGCATCAGCTTCGGCGACTGACCGGAATAATCAAAACAGGCCGCTTTTTTCCGAAGGCGGCCTGTTTTTTGCGTGATTCATTTTTCCGGCGGCGTCATTCCCATGTTTCCCAGACGTCCGGCTGGTAGCCGATGGTGATGTGGTTCCCGTTGCGCACAACGGGGGTTTTCAGCAGCCACGGGCTTTCCTGGATGGCGGGAATCAGCAGTTCGTCCCTGTCATAGTAGCAGGCCGGATGCTCCCTGGTTTTTTTGTCTTCCCTGTCAATCAGCTGTTCCCGGCCGACGGCAGACAGCATCAGCCGGATCTCCCGTTCGCCCAGCTTGTGCTTCTTCAGGTCCAGCGTCTGAAACGGAATCCGCCGTTCCTTGAACCAGCGCTCCGCCTTCTGCACGTCAAAGTTTTTCTTTCCGCAGTAGATCTGTATGTTCATGGCTTTCTGACCTTTTCCCTCAGGTCTTTTCCTTTCAGGGTAATGACCATACATAATGTCGGGTCCGTCATTCTGGAGGCAATCCGTTCGGTATACCGTTCCCGGAACTCTTTCATGGACAGGTTGGTGCTCATGATCGTGGACTTTCCACTGTCCCGCCGCAGGTTGATCATGTGCAGCAGCTGTTCCACCGTCACGTTCTGAAACAGCGGTTCGCTTCCGACGTCATCAATCATCAGGATGTCCGCCTTCACCAGTTCCTCCGGCTCCTCCTCGCCGTCCTCGAAATAGCTTTTCCGCATCATGGAAAGCATCCGGTAGGCATCTGTCAGCAGCACGTCCTTCCCTCTCTCGTACAGCCGCTGGGCCATAGCCCGCAGCAGAAAGGTCTTCCCCAGGCCGGACATCCCGTTGATCAGCACGTCCTGGCTGCGGGCTTCGGGATAGGAGTCAGCCCATTGCTCACAAAGTTTCCGCACGAGGTTCATCAGGCTCCGTTGAGACATGCCGTATCCTTCCAGAGGGATGGTGTCGTCGAACAGGGAGGGATCGAACGCTTCAAAAGTCTCCCGGCCGGTTCCCGCGAGGCCGATCTCTTCATGTAGTTTGTTCCGGTAGGCTTCCTCCATGCAGGTGCACATTTTCCGAACCGGTTCGCCGTACCATCCGGTATCCCGGCATTTTTTGCAGCTGTAGATCGGTTCCAGGTAGTTTTCCGGCAGTCCGTGGTCCCGCAGCGCCTTCCGGATCTTCTCCGAAAGCGCCGCCATCTGTCCCGGCAGGTCCGTTTTGCCCGCGTTGTGGTCCAGAATCTGCCTCAGAGACCCGAAAATCATCTGTTCCCGCTGTTGCGTCAGTTCCCGGATGTCCGGATATCGTTCCGCGATCAGCTGCCGCCTTTTCGCTTCTTCCCGTTCATTGGCCGCGCGTTTCTGCGCGTATTCCTGTTCCAGCCCGGCGAGAATCGCTTCACGCATCGCTTTCTCCTCCGTTCTGCTCATTGTTTTCAGTCATGTCCTGCGCAAGGTTCTGTCCAAGGTTCTGCTCCAGGAAGCGTTTCATCACTTCTTCGTCCTTGGCACTGTAGTCTCTTTGGCTGTACCGCTGTGCGTTGACGCCCCTATTCCCGCTTCCGCCTTCTTTCCCGGAAGTCGTCTTGCCGCCGGCGTGGTCTTTTTCGGCGTCTTCCGGCGTCCGGATGCCCTTTTCCCGGTAGGATGCCAGAATACTGTTCAGATATCCCATGGGATCCTTGGCCGTCGCGGCGTATTCAGCCGCTTTCAGAATCAGCGCCCTGCTCATGCCCCATTCCGCCGTCCATCGGGTCAGCATGTCGCGCCGAACCTTGGACCGGGAGGTGTCTCCGGTTCCCCAGAGGTTTTGCAGTTCCTTCAGCAGCATCGTCTGTTCGTGGAAAGCGTCCAGATGGGCCCGGATCTCCTCCGGGGTTTCCAGCCCCCGTTTTTTCCAGGATTGCAGCAGTTCCAGCAGGTCAGGCAGGCTTCTCCTGGCGTCCCGGCATTCCCCGGCGGCGGTCAGAATGATCTCCTCCGGATACAGCGCTTTCATTTCGTCATACATCTGCAGGGAACGGGGGTTCACGCTGCCCTGTCCGAGCTTCCGGATCACCTTTCGCAGGCCGTCTGCCCGTTCCGCGGACTGCTGCACTTGGCGGGCCTGCAGCTCGCCGCCCCCGGCATTCTGTTCCATGATGTTTTTCAGAATGGATTCCAGGTACGCCATGTTCGGGTCTCCGCCGCCCGTTTGTTCAAAGGCGGCCTCGATGGCTTCCGGGGTAAAGTGCCATTCCCGGATCCATTTCCGGTACATGGCAATCTGAACCTCGGAGGGCAGGTACCGCTTCCCCATTTTGCGCAGCAGCTGCCTCAGGTTATCGTATACCTTTCTATCCCGGGACAGGAACTCCTCCGCGTCCTCAATCGTGCGGATGTTCTCGTTTGCCATCTCGAGGGCAACCTTCTCCGCGTCCCGGATCTTGAACTGCTTTCCCTTGACGGCTGCCATATGTTTCAGCAGCATGATCACGACCTCCGTCGGCAGCCCAAGGTCTTCGTGCCACTCGAAGCAGGTCACCAGCTCGTTTCCGTGCAGCCTTCTTGTGTTGTCAAACACGTCGTAGATCGCATTGCTGAAGTTTTCGTATTCCGGATCGGGGTTGTTTTCTCCCCCGTTGATCGCCCGCTGGATCAGGTTCAGATACTGCCATTGCGGCGGCTTGTCGCTGATTCGGCGTACAGCGCCGCGCCGTTCCCAGTATCGGTAGGCGCTCAGGATTTCCTCCGGCGTGGTGTTCAGCTCGCGGGCCATCTGGTCGGGATCGGTATCCCCTCCCGGATAGTAGCATTTCATCAGGCCGTACAGGTAGATCTTGACATATTCAGCCTTTGCTTCCGGAAGCAGCTCGAGAATAAACTGGTTTTCCACCGGGGTCACGCCGAACATCGCCGATCGTTCGTCAAATCCAAAGGTCACCTTTTCGTTCCTCCCCGATGGTGCACGGTCATGGATGGTCTGCCAGAATGGCGGCTGCCGCCTTCTTCCCGGCGCCCATGGCCAGAATCACCGTGGCCGCGCCGGTCACGGCGTCTCCGCCGGCATATACGTTCTTCTTGCCGGTCCGGCCGTTTTCGTCTGCCTGGATGCCGCCCCATTTCTCGGTCGGCAGGTCCGGCGTGGTTTTCTTGATCAGCGGGTTCGGGCTGTTCCCAATGGCGACGATCACGGTCTCCACCGGCAGGCAGTATTCACTGCCGGCAACCGGAACGGGCCTGCGCCGCCCTCTTTCGTCCGGCTCGCCCAGTTCCATCCGGATGCAGTTCATGCCGTTTACGAATCCGTTTTCGTCCCCGAGGATTTCCGTCGGCGCGGTCAGCATACGGAAATCGATGCCCTCCTCCCTGGCATGGTGCACTTCTTCCTTTCGAGCGGGCATTTCCGCCTCGCTCCTGCGGTATACGATGCTGACTTCGGCGCCGAGCCGCTTGGCACAGCGGGCCGCGTCCATCGCCACGTTGCCGCCGCCGATGACGGCCACTCTGCTCCCGACTTTGATCGGCGTGTCGTGTTCCGGGAAGGTGTAGGCTTTCATCAGGTTCAACCGGGTCAGGAATTCGTTGGCGCTGTATACGCCGCAGAGGCTTTCTCCCGGAATCTTCTGGAAGTTGGGCAGTCCCGCGCCGCTGCCGATGAAGACCGCGTCATATCCGTCTTCCAGCAGTTCGTCTACGGTGAAGGCTTTCCCCGCCACGGCGTTGGTGATGATTTTCACGCCCATCTCTTCCAGGAAATGAATCTCCCGGCGGACCAGCTCCTTGGGAAGGCGGAATTCGGGAATCCCGTATACCAGCACGCCTCCCGCGGTATGCAGCGCTTCGTAAATCGTCACGTCCCAGCCGGCCTTGGCCAGCTCCCCTGCGCAGGTCAGCCCCGCGGGGCCGCTTCCAATAACGGCCGCTTTCTTTCCGGTGTGCGGGGCGGTCTCCGCCCTGGCTGCTCCGGCGGCCATGGCAGTGTCCGCCGCGAACCGCTCCAGCCGGCCGATGGCAACAGGCTCGCCCTTGATGCCCCGTACGCATTTGCTTTCGCACTGGGTTTCCTGGGGGCATACCCGTCCGCAGATGGCGGGCAGGGCATTCTGGGATTTGATGGTCCGGTAGGCGCCTTCCGCGTCTCCGGCCTTCAGCCTGTCAATGAAATCCGGAATCGGCACGTTGACCGGGCATCCGGTCACGCAGGGGGCATTCTTGCAGTGCAGGCAGCGTTCCGCCTCTTCTCTGGCAATGTCCGGGGTATAGCCCAGCGCGACCTCTTTGAAGTTGGTGGCCCGTACCTGCGGGTCCTGTTCGGGCATCGGGTGCTTGTTCAGGCTCATGTTTGCCATGTTTATCTCGCCTCCCCTGTTAAGCGGCATGCATGCTTTTCCCTGGCTTTGGCTTCCTCCGGGCGGAACATCCGCCCCCGGGCCATCGCTTCGTCGAAATCAACCAGATGGCCGTCGAAGTCCGGCCCGTCAACGCAGGCAAACTTCGTTTCCCCGCCAACAGTCAGCCGGCAGCCGCCGCACATCCCCGTGCCGTCGATCATGATGGGGTTCATGCTCACGATGGTTTTGATCTTCAGCGGGCGGGTCATCTCGCTGACCGCCTTCATCATGGGCAGCGGCCCGATGGCGATCACGGTGTCGTAGTCCCGCTGCTTCTCAAGCCGTTCCTGCAGCGCCTGGGTCACAAAGCCCTTGTGCCCGTTGCTCCCGTCGTCCGTCATGATGATCAGGTTGGTGCAGGCATCCCGGAGTTCATCCTCCAGAATGATCAGGTGCTCGTTCCGGAAGCCGACAATCAGGTCCACTTCCGCCC
This sequence comes from Clostridia bacterium, assembly GCA_017404985.1. Lineage (GTDB taxonomy): Bacteria > Bacillota > Clostridia > Christensenellales > Aristaeellaceae > Aristaeella. Next base: position 26,856 of record JAFRBK010000047.1, read on the forward strand.
CCGCGTCATGCAGTGCCTTGGCCTGGGGATAGGCGATGGCGACGCCCAGCCCGCCGCCGATCACGGCCGCCCGGCGGATTCCCTCCGTGTTGCTCGGCTCGCCCAGCGGGCCCACAAAGTCCAGCAGGCTGTCCCCTTCCTCCAGGGTGTCCAGCTTCTCGGTCGTGTACCCGACCTTCTGGAAGATGATGGTCACCGTGCCCTTTTCACGGTCATAACCGGCAATGGTCAGGGGAACGCGTTCCCCCTCCTCGTCGATGCGGAAAATAATGAATTGTCCCGGTTTTGCTTTGCGGGCCACCAGGGGGGCCGATATTTCCATCAGGGTAACCGTCTCGTTCAGGACCCGTTTCCGGACAATGGGATACATGCTGACTCCTCCGTTTGCAAAAAATCAATGCTTATTGTATCGTAAACTCCGGCAGGATTCAACTTGTTTCCTGCTTTCTTTTGGGTTTTTTCCTGTCATTCTTCCTGTCTGGATTCTTCCCGTTCTTCTGCGTCGTTTTTTCTCTTTTCATTGTTCAGAACCTGTGCTATAATTCAGGTATTCAAAGAAGGAGGGTGATTCCTATGCCACTGGTTACTACAAAAGAAATGTTTAAAAAGGCCTATGACGGCGGCTATGCTGTTGGCGCTTTCAACGTCAATAACATGGAAATTATTCAGGGTATTACTGAGGCTGCCGGCGAACTGAAAGCTCCCGTCATTCTTCAGGTTTCCAAGGGCGCCCGTGCCTATGCCAACCACACCTATCTGGTAAAGCTGGTCGAGGCCGCTGTGATTGAGAATCCGGAGATCCCGATCGCGCTGCATCTGGACCATGGTGATTCCTTCGAGCTGTGCAAGAGCTGTATTGACGGCGGGTTCACCTCCGTCATGATTGATGCCTCCTCCAAGCCCTATGAAGAGAACATCGCCCTGACACGGAAGGTCGTTGAATACGCCCATGACCATGGCGTTGTTGTGGAAGCTGAGCTGGGAACCCTGGCCGGCGTGGAAGACGAAGTCTCCGTCGACGCGGACAAAGCGATGTACACCCATCCTGAAGAAGTAGTCGATTTCGCCACTCGCACCGGGTGCGACTCTCTGGCCATCGCCATCGGCACCAGCCATGGCGCCTACAAGTTCAAGCCCGGCACCAAGCCCCAGCTCCGGTTTGACGTGCTGGAAGCCTGCTCCAAGCAGCTGCCCGGCTTCCCGATCGTGCTCCACGGCGCTTCTTCCGTTCCGCAGGAATTCGTGAAGATCATCAATGAGTACGGCGGAAACATGCCCGGCGCCATCGGCATCCCGGAGGATCAGCTCCGCCAGGCCGCCCGCAGCGCTGTCTGCAAGATCAATATTGACTCCGATATCCGCTTGGCCATGACTGCCTGCATCCGTAAGTATTTCGCGGAGCATCCGGATCACTTCGATCCCCGCCAGTACCTGAAGCCCGCCCGTCAGGCTGTCAAGGACATGGTGGCCCATAAGATCGTGGATGTGCTCGGCTGCAACGGCAAAGCCTGAGAAGCTTCCGATTAATCTGTTAAAAAGGTCCCGGTTCCGCTCTGGAACCGGGATTTTTATATGGCTTTTGTTTTTATCGGGTTTGGACCCCGACGTAGATTTTTTCGGGAATCGCTTCGTAAGTGTCGGTATAGAGCTCTTTCTGTTCAGTCAGCACGTTCCCGGTGTATTCCAGCCGCCAGCTCTGCACAATGTGGCCTTCCCGCGCTTTCGATACGCTCTTCTGCTGGTCTGTATACTTGACGTAGGTGCCTTCTGTATCCTTGATATATTTCGGCTCCGTCGGCGGGTCAATCGTGGAGATTTCCTTTGCTTCAATCTCGTATCGCACGTCGCCCATGTCCGCGCCGTAAATGGATACCTTGGCAATCAGGCGTTTCCGGTTTGTCGGGTCCTGTTCCACCGCGGCAACGATGTATACAGGCTCGTTGGTGCTGTTCCGGAAGGAAAAGTCAATCTTCTTCCGGCTTCCCCAGTACACGGTCGCGTCCTTCCCGTATTCGGTATAGCTGACGGAGTCGGAATGGGGAACCCGATTCAGGATGGTCAGCCCGGCGCAGACCGCCGCCTGGTACAGGGTGGTGCTGGCCTGGCATACGCCCCCGCCGATGCCCATCACGTGCTCTCCGTAGGCATATTCAATGGCGGGCTTGAATCCGTTGGCTTCCGTCCGCTCCCCGACCACGCTGTTGAAGCTGAATTTGTCCCCTGCCTTGAGCACATATCCGTTGATTTTCTCGAAGGCCCGGCGGATGTTGTCGTTCCGCTCATCTGTGGAGTGCTTGTCAATCGGTGTGTATACAGAGGACCGCAGCATATAGTGCTTGATCAGGTCGGCCTTCTTGACCGCAGGCTCGATGGTTTGCGGCTGCAGCTCGATGGTGCCGCTTTCCATGATGGCTACTTTCCGGTAGATTTCCTGGATCACCGGCTGAATGTCTAGGGATTTGCCGTATACCTCGTCCTTGAAAATGAACGGATAGTCCTGCGTCGTGTCGAAGGCGGTCATCTCCGCATTCTCGGGCGCCTTTTCAATGCTCTGCCGAATCCGTTCCAGCACGCTGTCGATGACGCTGTTGTCTCCGCTCGGTGTCGCGGTATATGCCTCGTAGGGGGTCTGTTCCAGAGCCAGCATCTGCTCGTAGCGTTCCTTCTTGGTCCCCGTGTGCCCCTGCATCCAGGCGTGGTTCAACACGTCCCCGATGTCGACGCTCATCCGGAGCATGGGGGCGGTAATGGTATCCAGTGTCTGCCCCTGGTAGGTCAGCGTCACGGACCACGCGTCGTTTCTCCGCTGGATCTGGCTCTGCACGGAGTTCATTCCCTGCTCCGGGGTCATGCCCCCCAGGTCGATTCCGTCCACGAAGACGCCGGGACAGAACAGGTTTTCGTATGGATCCACTTTGTCACTGATTCGTTTGTTGTCCAGGATGGTTTTCCCGGCGAAAGCCGCACCGGTGCCCAGCAGGAGCACAACCATCAGGATCCCGATGACCAGCCCGGCCTTGCTTTTCTCTTTCGGCGGTTTTTTCGGTGCCGGCTGCTGAGGCATCACAAAGCCGCGGTAGGCACCGGTGGAGGCCATGTTCTCCCGCCCGATTCGGTCTGTCTGCTGCATCCGCTGCGCCTGCATCTGCTGCGCTTGCATCTGCTGCGTCCGCTGCATCTGCTGTGCCTGCATTTGCTGTGTCTGCTGCGCCTGCTGCAGCGGAATCGCCTGCTGCATGCCGGTGTATCCCTGTGGGGTTCCGGCCGGCATTCCGTTAACGGGCGGCATCGCGCCGGTATATCCGTAGGGCTGGTTCACCGGCGGCATGGCGCCGGTATATCCTTGGCCTGCGGGGTATCCCTGCTGCACGGGTGTCTGCCGCCCAGTGGCGCCGTCCGGCGGGCGGTATCCCCGCTGGACACCGACAGAGGAGGTGTACTGCATGGCCTGTGCCGCGTTCTCGACGCGTTCCGGAGCTTTGTCGTATTTTGCGCTTCTCCGGCGATTCCTGCTTTCATTGGCCATGGCGTACCCCTCCTTTCCGTTTATTGTTCATGGGTTCTGTTTCAGTTCAGCTGAATCGTCTCTTCGTCCGTTTTCGCTTCCCCGTTTGCTTCAGGCGCATCTGCGGGAGCATTCGCAGGCGCTTCCGGCGCTTTCGCTTTTTCTTCCCGCAGCGCCTGCTCGGTGATCCGGGGCTTGTCGTCCCCGAGTCCTTCCGCCACTTTTCCGGTCTCCATCACGGAGAGGAACTCTGCCCGGTTCAGCGTCTCGTTGGTCAGCAGGGCGTCCGCCAGGGCGTCCAGCTTGTCCTTGTTGTCGCGGATGATCCGCTTCGCGGTCTCGAAGCAGTTTTCCAGAATGGAAGCCACTTCCCGGTCGATCTTCGCGGCGATTTCCTCGCTGTATTCCCGGCTCTGTCCGAATTCCATGCCGACGAACACTTCCTGGTCGCTCCCCAGATAGATCGTTCCGATGTTGTCGCTCATGCCGAACTGGGTCACCATCTTCCGGCAGATCTCGGTCGCCCGTTTCAGGTCGCTGGACGATCCGGTATAGATCTCGCCCAGGGCGATTTCCTCGGCCGCGTGGCCGCCGAGCATCATGGCAATCTGGTCCAGCAGCTGGCTCCGGCTGATGTTGTCATGTTCCTCGGACGGCAGTGCCAGCGTATGTCCGGCCGCCTGTCCTCTGGGAACAATCGTGATCAGGTGTACATCGTCGCAGCCCTTCAGCAGGTGGCCGACGATCGCGTGTCCGCCTTCATGGTAGGCCACCATCCGCTTGTCGCTGTCGGAAACCTTGTGGCTCTTCTTTTCGGGGCCCATCTGCACCCGGGCGATAGCGTCGATCAGCAGCTGCTGGTCGATCACTTTTTTCCCGGCCCTGGCCGCCAGGATGGCGGCTTCGTTCATCACGTTCTCCAGGTCCGCACCGGTGGAATAGGGCGTCCGTTTGGCGATGTTCTCCAGGTCCACGTCCGGGGCCAGTGTCTTGCCCTTGCTGTGTACCTTCAGGATCGCAACACGGCCTTCCTGGTCCGGATAATTGACGGTCACCTGGCGGTCGAAGCGCCCGGGGCGCATCAGGGCCGGATCCAGGATGTCCCGGCGGTTGGTAGCGGCCATCACGATGATGCCTTCATTCACGGCGAAGCCGTCCATCTCCCCCAGCAGCTGGTTCAGCGTCTGCTCGCGTTCGTCGTGCCCGCCGCCGAGGCCGGCGCCGCGGTGGCGGCCTACCGCGTCAATTTCATCGATGAATACAATCGCGGGGGCGACTTTCTTCGCCTGGTCAAACAGGTCGCGGACGCGGCTCGCGCCGACGCCGACAAACATTTCGACGAAGTCGCTGCCGCTGATGGAGAAGAAGGGCACACCCGCCTCTCCGGCAACCGCTTTCGCCAGCAGGGTTTTACCGGTTCCGGGAGGTCCGACCAGCAGCACGCCCTTGGGAATGCGTGCGCCCGCTTCGGTATAGTTTTTCGGGTTTTTCAGGAAATCGACCATTTCCTGCAGTTCTTCTTTTTCCTCCTCCGCACCGGCTACGTCCGCGAAGGTCACCTTGTTCTTGGTGGGATCCTGCATCCGGGCCCTGCTTTTGCCGAAGGTCATCACGCGCCCGCTTCCGCCGCCCTGGGCCCGGAACATGACGAACCAGATCACGCCCATAATGGCGAGCATGATGATGTAAGGCAGGAAGTCGTACCACCAGGGAATGACCACCGGCGCCCGGTATTCCAGGTCGAAGTTGAAATCCTTCACGGAAACCTGGTCCACGGGCTTGCCGTCCCGGTTGGCGATCATCGTCCGCACGGTGTCGATGAAGTCGCTCCCGATCGTGGTTTCGAAGTCGTAGCTCTTTTCCGGAAAGTCAGCGGAAGCTACGTTGGTTGTTTTGGTCAGCCCGACCAGGGACGTGTTCCGGATCGCGACCCGGGCCACTTCCCCTTTTTCAATTCGTGCCAGCAGCTCGGGGTATTCGATCCGCTTGCTCACGGTCTGGCTGAGCCCGCCGTTCAGCAGAATGGCAATCAGCAGCAGCGTGCCCAGCAGAATAATATATCCGATATATCCCTTCGAGGGTTTCTTCTTCATAATGGTTTATCTCCTTTTTCGTCAGCTCCTCCGTATTCTTCCGGGCGGAACATCCGATTTACGCATCACCGTATACTTTCGGGGAAAGAACGCCGATATCCGGCAGATTCCGGTACTTCTGATCGAAATCCAGACCGTAGCCTACCACAAATGCGTCCGGAATGTCAAAGCACACATAATCCACTTTCAGGTCCGGCACTTTTCTGCGGGCGGTCTTGTCCAGCAGCGCCGCCACCTTCAGCGAAGCCGCTCCCCGGTGCACGAGCATTTCCATCAGATAGCTCAGCGTAACGCCGGTATCGACGATGTCCTCGACGATGATGACGTCCTTCCCGAGCACGTCCTGGTCCAGATCCTTCAGCACCCGGACGACGCCGCTGGTTTTTGTGGCTTTCCCGTAGCTGGAAATTGCCATGAAGTCGATGGACAGGGGCAGGTCCACTTCCCGGATCAGGTCGGTAAAGAACATGCACGCGCCCTTCAGGATGCAGACCATCACGGGGCTTTTCCCTTTGTAATCCTCCGTGATCCGTTTCCCGAGTTCCTTCACTTTCTCCCGGATTTCGTCCCGGTTGACCAGAATGCGGTCCAGATCCTGATACATTTTCGATTCGCCGTTCATGTTTTTCTCTCCGTTTCTTTCATCCATGGCATCTCGCCGATCCATTGCAGCCGGATATTCCGTCCGTCCGGCTGCCAGGCCGGAACGTTCCCGGCCCCGACCCCGCATACCAGCAGGACTTCCTTTTCCCTGCACAGCAGCGGAATCCGGTCCCGCCACGGCAGGCTGATTTTCCGGTCGGTCAGGTAATCCTGCAGTTTCCGGCTCCCGCTGCTCCCGAAGGGGCGAATGCAGTCCCCGTCCTGCCGCGTCCGGATCACGCAGCCCTCCGCAAATCCTTCCGGAACCTCCTGGCAGGTTTTCCCGTCTCCGGGATCGCCCTGCCCGGGCGCCTGCCGCAGCCGGATGTCTCCGAATGCGGTCTCCGGTGCCCGCCAGAGGACCGGTTCCTTTCTTTCCTCACTGCCGCCTGTCAGAAAAAGTGTGCCGTTCCGTTTCAGGCATCGGAAGCCGCCGGGCAGGTTCACGCTTCCTGTTTCCGTCCGGGCCAGCTGCATCAGGGCCTTCGTGGTGGGTTCGTTCAGCGTGTGTTCGTCCAGCTTCGGCCCGTTTGCCTTCCACCAGGCCCGCAGGATGCGGGCCTGCACCGCCTCCGGCTGTTCCTGCAGCACCTCGCTGTCCAGCCACGGCCGCTCGGTATTTCCTTCGGCTGCCTCCCGGGCAAGGGCTTCCAGCACGGCGTTGTCCGCAGCGGCCAACCGGGCGGTGCGGGCAATTCGCCCTGAAGCGCCCGGGCTGAGTTCCTCCAGCAGCGGAACCACCCGGTTTCGAATAGCGTTGCGCAGGAAGCGGGTATCGTTGTTGCTTTCGTCTTCCCGCCAGGGAATGCCGTCCTCCCGGAGCGCCTCCCGGATCTCTTCCCGGGTCATGCCCAGCATCGGCCGCACAATACGGATGCCCATCCGGCTGTCGTCCGCGCTCATGCAGCCAAGCCCGTCCGGGCCGCTGCCGCGAAGCAGGCGCATCAAGAAAGTTTCCGCCAGGTCGTCCCGGTGGTGGGCCAGTGCCAGGGCGGCTGCCCCGGTTTCTTTCATGGCCTGCCGAAAGAAGGCAAACCGCGCCTCCCGGGCGGTGTTTTCGTCCCGGCGATCTCCGAGCTCTGCCCGGTAAACCGTCAGGGGAATACCATTTTCCCGGCACAGGGCCCGGACGAAGGCTTCGTCCCCGTCGGATTCCCGCCCCCGCAGCCCGTGGTTCACGTGCACGGCGTACAGCTCCTGTCTGCCCTGCATCCGGAGCATCGTCAGCAGTGCCACGCTGTCCGCCCCGCCGCTCAGGCCGATGGCCAGCGGCCCTTCCGGAAGCGGTTCAAGCTTCCGCATCAGGTCCCGTACGCCCATCACCGCAGCGGCGCGCCGCACACGTTGCAGGGCGAAAGCTTCACATAGGGGTCCTTGTTGATCTCGGAATAGGTGAAGTGCCCCTTCATCGGCAGATACTTCTTGTGTGTGCTCTTGCAGTTCTGGTCCAGGTGGTATTTGGTGCCGCCGTCCGGGTTGTAGTACAGCACAGTGTTCGGCTCCGCCTTCATCTCCGGCGTCGGGCTCGGGGTGGCCGTCACGTTCGGGTCCGGTGTATCCGCAGCCTCATAGGTCTGCAGGCTCTGTGGATCCACAAACCATTGATCGTCGTTTTCCTTCACCATGATTACGTTCAGCCGGTACCTGGAGGGATCCTTCCCGTTGTTCCTGTCCATCAGGGAGTTCAGGGTCACCGTCCGGCTCTGGTCGTTGGCAGTGCCGGAGATGTTCTCGAAATTGTAATCCAGCGGCGTCCGGTTTGCCAGCAGGCCGAACAGGTCCGCTTTGGCGTTGTCGGTCCGGCTCTGCCAGGTGGGCGAGCACAGGGTCAGCATCTCGTCCGTCTGGTTCGCGCTCCAGTACTGGAAGAACTGGTACAGCCGGTTGATCACGGCCGAGTTGTTGTCCGGTTCCGGTGTACTGGTGGCGACGGCGGCGGTCACGCCGGGTGCGCTGCCGGCCCCGGAAGCCGGGTTCGTGGTCACAACCGGCGGGTTCTGGCCGCCCGTCCCGCCCTTGCCGGTGTTCTGTGCATCAGGCGTCCCCTGACCGATCCCCAACATACTGATTACCGATACGGCACACAGCGCGCCGAATACAACGGTGAAACAGATTTTCTTGTTCGCCTCTGTCAGCGGGCGGACCCACAGCAGCGCAATGCACGCGGCTGCCAGCACAAGGAAAACCCACTTCATCGTGCCCATCCCAGGAATGAACATTCCCGCGGCAAACAGCAGCAGCAGAACCCCGCTTCCGATGATCAGGTACAGGTCCTTCATCACGAAGGGCCGTTTCCGTACCGGCACAGGCGGCGGAATGTATCCCCCGCCGTTCAGCGGTACCTGGGGAACCGTTTTCGGGGGGTTTTCGGGCTCGCGCCCCATCTGCCCGTAGGGGTTGTTCTGTGCGGTCTGGTATCCGGGATAGGGGGCATATCCCGTGTTGTTGTATCCCTGGGTGTAGTTCGGTGCCTGAGGAATATATCCTCCCGCCTGCGGGTTCGCGTATGCACCGCCCGGATATCCCTGTCCGGGATCGTATCCCGGGGCGGCAGTGCCCGGATAGGGGGTGTATCCCTGCTGCTGGGTGCCGGCGGGATCCCCGGCCGGGTTGTATCCTCCCTGCGGTACGGAACTGTAGTAAGGATTCTGCGGATATCCTGTCGGCTGCGGTGAGGCATACCCGCCCTGCTGCGGCGCTGCGTACCCGCCCTGTCCGGGCTGTTGGTAACTGCCCTGCCCGGGATAGCCGTACTGGGCTGTGCCGCTTGGCGCATAGGGATAACCGGGGGTTGGATATGGATACCCGTTCGGCGAACCCTGCTGCGGGTTCTGTCCCGGGTAGAAATTCGAAGGCTGATCCTGATTCATGTCCGTTTCCTTTCAAAAAAGCAGTCCGTTTCGGATTCGGAATCGTGTGAATTGCTTCCCGGATTGCAAAGCAATTCAGTATACGATTTTACCATTTGTGCCGGTTATTGTAAATCCCCTTTTCTCATTGACAGTTTTGTTTTTCCTGTGCTATGATTTCTTTAATTATGGAAAGGATGGGAGTGATTCCGATGGCTTCCCGGGCCCGCTCAGGCCGTCAGACCAAGTCGGATCTTGGCATCGGTTTGCTGTCCCTCCTGCTCTATCTTCTCCTCGGGCTTTCCTTCTTTTTTTGTCTTTCCATTAATAATATCTTTCTCCGTGTCATCAACCGTACCCTGGCCACCACGCTGCTGACCTTCTTTGCCATGTCCATCGCCATGCACGCGGTCTACGGCGGGTACGATGTGGGCCGCAGAAAGCCGAAGCCCGTGATCTCCGCGATGATTGCCGGCACGGTGATTACTGACCTGGTCACCTTCCTTCAGCTGCAGATCATGAACGTCAATGAGCATTATAATGACCATCTGGTTCTCTTCGGGCCGGATACCCTGCTCCTCCTGCTCTGTATCGTGATCCAGTGCCTGCTGATTATCATTTTTGTCCGCATCGGCAATCAGCTTTATTTCCGGGTGCATCCTCCCCGCAGCTGCCTGGTGGTGCTCGGCTCCCCCTCGCAGGAAAAGCCGCTACGGGAGAAAATCGGCCGCTACCAGCTTCAGTGGCGGGTGGATGATGTGGTGCTTTACAATGTGCCGGATCTGGAAAGCCATATTGAAAAGGCGGATGTGGTCTTTCTCGGCCAGCTGCCGGAGGGCGCCAAGTTTGCCCTGCTCAAGATGTGCTATGATGACCGGAAGGATGTCATGTGCAAGGCGCAGCTGCAGGATATCATGCTCTGCAACGCGAATCCTGCCATTGTGGATGACGCCGCTTTCCTGGCCATGGAGTATAATAAGATCACTCCCTACCAGCGGACGGCCAAGCGCGCCGGCGATGTCCTGATCTCCCTGCTGGCCCTGTTGCTGTTCTCCCCCTTCGTGGTGCTGTTCTCGATCCTGATCCGCGCGGAGGACGGCGGGCCGGTCATCTTCCGTCAGTCCCGGCTGACGGCCGACGGCCGCACCTTCACCATCCGCAAGTTCAGGACCATGATTCCCCATGCGGACAGCCCGGACCTCCAGCGTTCCAGTACGGTGGATGATCCGCGGATCACGAAGGTCGGTGCCTTCCTGCGCCGGTTCCGCCTGGATGAAATCCCCCAGTTTTTCAATATTCTGATCGGGGATATGTCCCTGGTCGGCCCCCGGCCGGAAATGATGGCCAACGTGCTCCGGTATAAGATTGAGCTTCCCGCCTTCGTGTACCGGGAAAAGATGAAAGCCGGCCTCACGGGCTATGCCCAGATTGAGGGCCGTTACAACACCTCGGCCGAGGATAAGCTCATGCTGGACATGATGTATATCGAGAGCTTCTCCATCTGGCTGGATGTCAAGCTCCTGCTCAGGACCTTCACGGTGCTGGCAAAAACCGATTCAACCCAGGGCTTTAACTCAGCCCCGGATCGAAAAATACTTTTGGATAAGGAGAAATCAAAATCATGAAAACCACCTTACTGATTATGGCTGCAGGACTGGGTTCCCGTTACGGCGGAAACAAGCAGATTGACCGAATCGGCCCCAACGGGGAAATCCTGATGGAGTATTCCATTCACGATGCCGTGGAAGCCGGGTTCAACAAGGTTGTCTTTGTGATCCGCAAAAGCATGGCCGATACCTTTAAAGAGATGATCGGCGATAAGATCGCGAAAAAGGTGGAAGTGCATTATGCCTTCCAGGAATATGATACCCTGCCCGACGGCTTCGTGCCCCCGGCCGACCGGAAAAAGCCCTACGGCACCGTGCATGCCGTCGTCTGTGCCAAGTCGGTCATTCAGGAGCCCTTTGCCGTCATCAATGCGGATGATTATTACGGCAAAGATGCCTTCGTGGCCATGGCCGCGTCCCTGAACCGCCTCCGCACCGCGGAAAACCAGGCCTCCATGGTGGCCTATTATCTGAAGAACACGATTTCCAAGAATGGCCATGTGACCCGCGGCATCTGCTCCACCGATGCGGAAGGCCATCTCGTCAAGGTCACGGAGACCTACAGCATCCTGCCCTTCCCGGACGGCACCATCCGGGATATCAACGATAATCCCGAAGGCGTCATTCTGGATCCGGATGCCCTGGTTTCGATGAACCTCTGGGGATTCGCCCCCTCCTTCTTCGCCCAGGGAGAAAAGTACCTGTCCGATTTCCTGAAGGATGAAAGCGGCGACCCGCTGAAGAAGGAGTGCCTTCTTCCTGCCCTGGTGGACACGCTCATGCATACCGCCGGCCTCCAGGTGGAAGTTCTCTCCACGAAGGCTGTCTGGTTTGGCGTCACCTATAAGGAAGATAAGGAATATGTCGCGTCCGAGCTCAAAAAGCTCCATGACAGCGGCGCCTATCCCCCCGCGCTGTAAGGGCCGGGCATGATCTTTAGGAGGGCTGATCATATGAAAATACTGCTGACAGGCGGCGCCGGCTTTATCGGTTCCCATACCTGTGTGGAGCTGTGCGAGGCGGGCCATGACCCGGTGATCGTGGATAATTATATCAACAGCTGCCCCGAGGCGGTCCGCCGCATTGAGCAGATCGTCGGCCGTTCGGTGCTCTGCTATGAAGCAGATGTCACCGACGCTGCCGCGATGGACCGGATCTTTTCCGAAAACGCCTTTGACTGCGTCATTCATTTCGCCGGTCTCAAAGCCGTCGGGGAAAGCGTTTCCCAGCCGCTTCGGTATTACCGGAACAATCTGGACTCGACCCTCACCCTCTGCGAAACCATGCAGAAGCACGGGGTCAAACGGTTCGTTTTCTCCTCTTCTGCCACGGTTTACGGCAATCAGCCCCAGGTTCCCTACCGGGAGGATATGCCCTCCGTCGGCTGCACCAATCCCTACGGCTGGACCAAGTTCATGATCGAAAAAATCCTCGAGGGCCAGTGCACGGCGGATCCGTCCTGGAGCGTCGTCCTCCTGCGCTATTTCAACCCCATCGGGGCCCATGCCTCCGGCCTGATCGGCGAGGATCCCTCCGGCATCCCGAATAATCTCATGCCCTTCATTGCCAAGGTCGCGGTCGGCGAGCTGGAAAAGCTCTCCGTTTTCGGCAATGATTATCCCACGCCGGACGGAACCGGCGTCCGGGATTATATCCATGTGGTGGACCTGGCGAAGGGCCATGTCAAAGCCTGCGATTATTCCGCGGCCCATCAGGGCTGTGAAATCATCAATCTCGGCACCGGCCATGGTTATTCCGTCCTGGATCTGGTCAATACCTTTGAGCGGGTCAACGGCATTAAAATTCCGTATGTCATCGCGCCCCGCCGCCCCGGCGATATCGCCGAAAACTATGCCGATCCTTCCAAGGCGAAACAGCTGCTCGGATGGACCGCGGAAAAAAACCTGGAGGACATGTGCCGGGATACCTATCGTTTCCAGCATAACAATCCGAAGGGATACCAGAAATAATCTGAGGAAAAAGCCTTGAAGTCTTATGTTCTGATGATTGGAGACGGCGCCGGCGCCCTGCTGCCCATGCTGTGCGGCATATCGGCAGGGATGGCCGGCGCCCTTCCCTCCCTGGGCATCTTTCATCTTTCTTCCCGGGAGGAATCCTCCCCCTATCCGCGGATCGCGGAGGATTTGAATGCCTGCCACGCGGCCTTCGATGCCGCCGGTGAACCGTTTTTTCCGGCGGCCTTTTCGTATGCCTCCTGTGCGGTCTCGCTGCCGGATATCCGGGAGCTTTCCGGCCGTCCGGAGGATGCGGAGCTTCTTTCGGCGCTCCGGGGCAGGGGCCTTCCGCTCTCCTTTCATACGGACTGGGATGCCGTTTCCTGGGTGTTCAGCGCCATGCTGTCGGAAAACCACCCGTCCCTTGCGCCGTTCCTCTCCTGGGTTCATCAGCTCCAGAGTATTGCGGACCAGGACCGGGATCTGCGCCTGACCCTGCTTTTTAATCCTTCGGATGCCTTTGCCGCTGGCGCGGCTCTCGCCCTGCTTCCTTTCCTCCGGGCCCGGTTCAGCGAAAGCACGGTTTTCCTTTCTGCCCTGGCTGTCTGCGCGCCGGATTCTGCCGGCCAGGATGCCCGCGGGAATTGTTCGTCCTTTCTTTCAGCAGTCCGGGACCGCCGCCTGCTTCGCCGTTTGGAAACCGAACCCACGCGCGGTGCGGACGCCTTCTGGCTACTTTCCCTCCCGGCTTCCCTTCAGGCGGATCCCGGCCCGTTGCTGGGCTTGTCCGCCTGCCGCGTTCTTGGCGTCCTCTCTTCTCCTGATAAAGTCCCGCCCTGCGGCCTCCATACCCGTTTTCTGCCCGGCACGCTGGCCTGGAAGGCGCTCGGCCCGGAAGCAACCCCTGTTTTTTCGTTTATCCGGACTTCGGTCTGGTTTCTGGCGGATGTGTCTCCCTTGTTCTGCCCGACGGCAAACCGTACCGTGGTTCCCAGAAACAGTTTCTCCCGCCTCCTGCAGAAAACCATTTCTGCCCATCCAGGCGTTCGCGGCTGCTTCTCCTCCCTGGATCGCAGCCTTCGCCTGATCCTTTCCGAACTGGTCGCGCTTTTACGCTTCCTGCCGGCCGAGCTGCGGGATCCGGAAACAAATGATGCCCGCTGGGCCTCCGCCGTCTCCGCCTGCGGCCGGGCCGTGACCACCGCTTCGGAGTTGGATGTCTCCCGGGCGGAAGCGGAAGAATCCGGTCTGGACCGGGTGATGCCCGTTCACCGGGTTTCCCTGGAGGACACGGAGGAGGAGCGCCTTCTTCGCCGCCTGGACGAAATGGAAGATCAGCTTGCCCAGGATCTTGCCAAAAGGGATCAGGCGTTCACCCGGCTCGGCGGCGCCCGCTCCGCCCAGGTCCTGCTGGACTGCCGTGCCCGCTGTGTCTCCGCTGGGAAGAAAGCCCGCACCCTGTTCAGGGAGCTGATGGATGCCCCGGGGACCGAGCATCTGGCCATTGCCTCGACGGAAAGAAGAATCCGCCTCCTGGATGCCGCGATCGCCCGCTGCGATGAGGACTGGGAAACCTTCTTCCGGGAGGAGCTCTTTGCCCGCCCGGCCGCGGGCATGCCCGCCGACCTTCCGGACCGCCTGCTGCATCCGGAGGTTCTCAGCCTCCTGGAGCAGGTGCTGCGGGAAAATGATGCCTCCGAAAAAAGCCTGCGGGAGCATCTGGCCGATTTTCTTCCCGGCCATCCCCTTTCGGATGAAAAACAGCTTCTGAAAAAGCTGATGAAATCGAAACTCCTTTCGGAATCCTCCTCCCCGGCAGACGTTTTCGCCGCCATGAACCGGGTGGTTCGGGAGGAGGCGGATGCGGTCCGCTGGTCCCTGGCCGGCTCCTGTCCGGATCTGCCGCTCCTTCCGGATTGTTATGCCGATCCCGCGCCCGTGTCCTTATCTGCGCTGGTTTCCCTGCTTCCGGCGCCGGCCGCGGAAGCGGACGCTTCTTCCCTTCGCGGGCTCTATGCCCTGCTGGCTCTTCTTCAGTATCGCCGCCCTTCCGCGGGGGATCCGGTCCTGTCGGTCAGCCGCCTGTCCGCGGGCCAGTCTCCGCTGGTTGCAGCCTGGCTCTCGTCCGCTGATGCGGAGGAAGTCCAAATTCTTTCCCTGAAAAAAGGAGAGGATTCCCAGCCTTTTGCCCTGCTTCTCCCCGGCCGTGCCTTCCGTCCTGCCAAATGGACCGAAGCGCATCAGCGTCTGGTTCCCCCCTTCGTGTCCTGGTTCAGCCGGGAGGACGGGCGTTTCCTGGATCCCTGCTCCCTCCTGTGCGAAACCGACCGGGATCTCCTTCTCCGCCATCTTTCCGCCGTGCTGAAGGCGCTCCCGGAGGAGGATGCCTCGTCTCCTCTGCGCGGTTTTGTCTCGTCCTTTCATGATGCGCTTCAGGCAGCCTCGCCTTCTTTGGACACGGATCATCTGTCGGTCCGCCTCCGGGCGGTATGCGGCCTGCCGGACCTGCCGTCCTATCGCGAAAGCCTCTGCCGTATCGAATGCCGTTATGAGCATGGCCTTTCTCTGGATGCGGTCGCTTCCTGCCTGTCCGGCGCGGACTGCCCCGCCCTCTCCGTTTCCCCGGACGCTGTGGATGTCCTCTATTCATGGCGGGGAATCATCTTCGCCCGGGAAAACCCGGTCGCGCTGTTGTCCTCCGTTCCTTTCCCGGAGGAGGATTTCGTCCTGAAGACCCTTGCCCAGGAGTGTGATACGCTGGATCTTTTCTCGGATGATTATCGGGATGCCCTGGTGCGCAACTTGCTCCTGCTCCGGGAAAAATGCCCGGATGCCGATCCGGATTGTCTCTCCATCCTGAACCGGCTGCTGGAGGAATCCGGCAAGCCGATTGAGGAAAAAGTGACGAAGCTGTCCTGGCCCTGGGATCCGAAGTCCCCATCTGTCATAACCCTCTTTTCCGAATGCCTCGGAGATTCCCTCTCCGGGCCGTCCCTGCAGCCCTTCTCGGACCTGTTGGCCATCTGCCCCACCCGGGGAGGCGAAATCCTGGGGGATACAATTCTGTCCGAGTGCTGTTCCCTCCCGCCGCTGGTTCCGCCCGCGGAAGCGGAAACCGGCCCGGAATCCGGTTCGGAATCATCTGATTCCCCCGCGGAGCCGGCGCAGCCTGCCCCCTCCGCCCCTGCCATTGCGGAGGATGCCCTGCTGCCGCCCCTGTCCCCTGGCTTTGCCTCCGCTCTCTGCCTCACGGCGGAAGGCCGCACGCTGTTGAAGCCGGGTTTTCTGGAGTTCAGGCGCCTGGAAACAGGTTCCATTCGTGTTTCTCTGAATCTGCAGGGCAATTTCCCGCTCTGCCTCTCCCGCACCTATGGTCCCGAAGAATTCCTGACCCTCTATTCCCATACTATGCCGACGGCGGCTGTCTGGCCGGATCTTCCCTTTGATCCGGAGCTGTGGCGTTCCTATTTTGTCTTCAGCCATACGGCCGAATCCATGCGCCTGTCGGTCCTCCTTCCGGATGGGTCAGAGTCTCCCCTCGGACGGGAAGCCGGATCCTCCGTCACCCGCCTGTCCGCCTGCCCCGTCTGCCTTTTTGTGCGCCGGGACGGGGACGCTGTCGCTGCTGTTCCGAATCTGCTTCCGAAGCCACAGCTGCCGGAAGGCGGCCCTGTCACCGTCTGCATTGATTTCGGCTCTTCCGCCTCCTCCGTCATTTTTTCCGGCCCCGGCGGAAGCTCGCCGATGCACGGCGCTTCCTCCGTCCGCACGCTCCTGTCCAATCCGGCCTCTGCCCGGGACCTGCTTCGCCGGGAGTTCCTTCCGGCGGTGCCGGTGTCTGCCCTGCTGCCCTCCGCGGTCCGCCTGCGGGATGGGGCCGATGGGGAACCTGTGCCTTTTCTCAGCGGCCTGATGCTGATGGCTTCCGGCCTTCAGGATGTCATGTCCCTGCCGTCCGTCTCCCTCTGGTCCTGCATGAAATGGGAAGACCCCGATGGCGCAGCCATGTCCCTTTGCATGCATCAGGTCATGCTGCTCTCCGCTCTTCAGGCCCGCCTTTCCGGCGCCTCCTCCCTGCAGTGGCGTTTCGCGGTGCCCGATGAAATGGCCAGCGAAGGACGGGAAAAATGGGCCAATGCCCTCCGTGCTGCCGCAGCTTCCGTCATGGCGGAAAGCGGCTTCCCGCTTTCCGCCGGCACGGTTCCCCTGCTTTTTGCCTCCGAGTCCCAGGCCCTGGGCGCGTATTTCCGGCTCTGTGCTCCCGAGGATGCCCGCGGCGGGTTCATGGTGCTGGACCTGGGGTCCTCCACGGCGGATATCTCCCTCTTCCTCCGGAACAGGGAAACGCCCGTCCGCACCTGCCAGGTGCCCCTCGGCATCCATTATATGGTGCTTCCTTCCCTGCTTCGTGACCCGGATCTCCTGTTCGCCGATTTCGGCTTTGTCCAGGACGAGCGGTTTATGAATGACTGCGCTCTGCTCCGGAATATCCTGGTGAAGGCGCAGTCAGACCCGGCGGCCCTCCGCCACGCCCGGCTGGCCCTGGACACGTTTATTGCGGATCATGCCGGCCTGCTGGTTTCCGCCGTCGGCCAGTCGGTCATGGCGGGGGCTCCCGGACGTCTGGCCTCCCTCCTGCTGCTTCATTTTTCCTGCCTGATGATGATGGCCGGCCTGATCCTGCTGCAGATGGCCGCGGACCCGAGCCGCAATGATTTCCTTCCGGACCAGATGAGCGTCTGCCTTTCCGGCCGTGGCGCCCTCTGGATTCAGTCCCTGCCCGATCCGGTCAAGGCCGGCCTCTGGCGTTTTCTCTCCATGTTCCGGAATCCGCGGATCGCTTCCCTCGCTCTCCTGTTCTCCGCCGAAAAGAAAATGGAAATCCCCGTCGGCCTGTCGGTGCTTTCGGAGGTCACCGACGGCCTCCCGCCGGCCGCGATGGTGCCCGCGTCCTTGGCCGTCCGTCCTGAAGAGCTGCTGCCGGAATTCCTGCTGCGGTTCCTCCGGGAGTTCCCGGCCTCCGCCGCCCTGCTGTTCAGGGATTTCTTCTCGAATGATTTTTATCATCCCTTTACGCCGCGGGGGGAAGCGATCATCTCCTCCGCGATTTCCCAGGCCTTCTCGCTGCGGGAAACGCCGCGCCCCTACAGTGCCCTGTCCTCCTGGATCGGGATTTTGCTGGACCTGGTTCAGGAGAACCGCTGATGCTCCGGGAGGTGGATGAGCAATGGAAACCATAACGTCTGTGAAAAATCCCAGGGTCCTCGCCTGGCGATCCCTGAAGGACCGCAAGGGCCGCCTGGAGGAATCCGCTTTTCTGGTCGAAGGCGCCCGCATGGTTCAGGAGGCGCTGGCCTCTTCCTTTGAGGTGAAATCCCTCCTCCTCCGGGAGGACTATCCGCAGCCGGACGGCATCCCCTCCGGCTGCAGGGTGTTCCGCCTGTCGGATCATGTGTTTCAGTCCGTCTGCGATACCCGTACGCCCCAGGGTATCGCCGCCGTGCTCTCCCTGTGCGCCCGGCCCGCTGAAGGCCCTCGGCTGCTGGCCCTCGACGGGGTCCAGGACCCCGGTAATGTGGGTACCATGGTCCGCACGGCGGATGCCGCCGGCTTCAGCGGCGTGCTCTTCAGCCCGGACTGTGCCGACCTCTTCTCCCCGAAAGTGCTGCGTTCCACCATGGGCAGCGTGTTCCGCCTGGGCTTTTCCTTCCCTTCCTCCCTGCCGGATGCGCTGGAGGAATTAAAAAAGAAAGGCTTTTCCATTCTTTCCTCCCAGCTGGACGGAGAGCCTTTCTTTGAAAGAAAGCAGGTTTCGCCTTCCTTTGTCCTGATTGTCGGCAATGAGGGAAACGGTATTTCTGGCCCGGTCAAAGACGCCGCTACCCATCATCTTCGCCTGCCGATGGCCGGCGGCGCCGAATCCCTGAATGCCGCGGTGGCCGCGGGAATTATGATGTACGACCTTGTCCGCGATTCCTTCTGATTTTAAAAATGCAGGTGTTCCGTAAACAGGCGGTTGAATGCGGGATCCCCGCCCAGCAGCACAGGCTTTGCCCGGGAAGCGATTTCCCGGATTCTTTTTTTGCTGTTTTCGTCCCGCAGCATGGCGGCGCCCCGGATCGCCGCGTTCCCGATTTCTTCGGCGATGGCGGGAAAGGCCGCTGGAATCAGCCCGATACCCGCCGCGTTTACCAGGTTCATCCGGCTCCCGAACCCGCCGCACAGATAGGCTTTCCGGATCTCCTTCCACGCCGTTCCCGAGGCGTTCATCAGCATCTCCATGCCCGCGTTCAGCGCGGCCTTGGCCAGCAGCACGCTCTGCACGTCCTCCTGGTACAGGCGGACGCCTTCCGCCAGCGACATCGGCTCCTCCATACGGCCGTCCGTCCCGATCAGCTTCAGGCCGAGGCCGCAGGCCACCGCGTCGATCACGCCGGATCCGCACAGTCCCGTTGCCTTTTCCCCGCCGATGGTCCGGACGGTAATACCGTTTCCGCCCGCCGAAACCCGGTCAATGGCGCCCGGCCGGGCCCCGCACCCGTTCCGGATGCCGACACCCTCCAGCGCCGGCCCCATCGCAACGGAGGTGGCATACAGGACGCCGTTTTTCCACAGCGCCAGCTCCCCGTTGGTGCCCAGGTCGCAAAGCAGGGCCGTCTCCGCCCGGTCGCACATGCCGGAAGCCAGCACGGCGCAGGCCAGATCCGCCCCGATAAACCCGTGGATGCAGGGCGGCAGATAGGCTGCCCTTCCCAGGAAGGGAATCGTCTCGTCAAACCGGTGGTCCGGTTCAAACGGCGCCTTACCCATCGCTTCCGGGTTCCTGCCGGTCAGCAGATAGAGCATCGTGGTGTTTCCGGTAATGGCCCATTGCGTAATCCGTTCCGCTTCGCCGCTGCTCCGGGCCAGCTTTGCCAGGGTGTCCTGCGCGTCCCGCTGCAGGCGTTCGCCGCCGTGCTCCAGCGCGTAACTGATTCTCCCCAGCACGTCGTCGGCGACGCTTCTCTGCGGATTCTCCGCCCCGGCGGAAAAAAAAGGAAGCGGGTCGTTTCCCCGGTACAGGCTCAGAACGATGGTGGTGGTTCCGAGGTCCGCGGCAGCGAATACATCCGCAGGGCTTGTTAAAGGATGAGATGATGCCGTCCGGTCCTTCAGAATGATGATGTCCGGTTTGCTTTCCAGCTTCAGTTCGGCATCGCCGTTCAGCCGGGTCAGGCAGGACAGCCGCTGCCCGGCTTCTTTCTCCCGCGGCGTCATGTCGGAAAGGCGGCCTGTGATCGCAATGCCGCATTGTCCGCATGTTCCCCGCCCACCGCATGGGTGCTCAAAAGGAACGCCCCCGGCCGCGAGCACTTCCCGCACGGTCGGCGTTCCCTCAAATGCCACCGTCTCCGTTTGTCCGTCCCTGTGAATTGTCAGTACCGGCATGGGTCCGCTGTTCCTCCCGCAGGTTTTCCTCTTATGGTGTTGTCAACCGAGACAGGGTTTTCATCTGGATGTTGTCTTCGGCCTCGCCTTCCCGCAGCCGCCGGGCTGCCACCACCAGCCGCTGGTCGTCGTCGGATGTGCAGGTAATCAGCAGCAGCAGCTGGTCCTTCGCGGAAACATCCGTCACCGATCCGGTCATGTCGCAGGCAATCAGGCTGTTCAGCGCCTCCTGGCGCACACCTTCGTCCAGGGAGGTCAGGGCATACAGGTCCGCAAACCGGGCGGTTCCGCGAACGATGCTGATCTGTCCGACGGCGAACACCACAAATGTCCCTTCCTCGTACAGGGTATCGCATGTAATGATCCGGTGTTTGTAAGCGTATCCGGACTGTTCGAATTTTTTCAGGTTGCCGAACATGGCCCCGGTCTTCATGTTGTGCCCGTACAGCAGCAGGCACGGCGGCCGGTCCAGCAGGGAGATCCCTTCGTCCAGGAAAATCGCGCCGTTGACGTTTCGGTTCCCCATGGCGTCGTGGTTCAGGAAAAAGGTGTTGTCCTTCTGCACGACAGCCTCATCCACCCCGTCCAGCTTCAGCCATCCCATGATGTATCCGCTCTTTTTCCGCAGATTCTGGAATCGGGAGGAAACCTTCAGCTTCGGATTGTCGGGATACCGGTTTCCGAAGGCCTGGGCGGCCTTTTCGTCCGTTTCGGGCGTAGGCGCCTCCGTCGGGGCAGCCGTGTTCGCGGGTGCCTGCGTTGCGGTTTCCGCCGGTTCCGGCGTGCCGGTCGGATTCTGCGTCCCGCCTTCCGCCTCAGCTGTGGCCTCGGGAATGTCTGTAGCCTCCCAGGCGTCCCTGAGCTCCTGGGATGTCTTCCGGGAATTCAGCAGATCCAGCCCATACCCGCCCAGGCGGATCAGGCTGTAGATCACCATGCCGGAAAACACAACGAGCAGGATAACACGAAGCAGGCGGCTGCGCTGCTCGCGCTGCCGCCCTGCTTCCTGTTCAGCTTTCCGCTGTTGCTCTTCCGGTATATAGGGCATATTTCATTCCTGCCTTGAGAGGGTAAATTCAGACTTCTGTTTGTAGCTTCGCAAATTTCGGGGAAATCCGGGCGATGGAGGCGTAGGTCTCTTCCGTCGGCAGGTCCTGCATACCGGAGGCCATGTAGTTCCGCAGAACCCCAACCAGCACAAAGGGCCGGATGAACGTGCTGTGGAGGAAGGACCAGATGATCAGCCCGCAGAGCACGGCCGCCGCAATCATCAGGCTGTTCGGGTTGGTGATGATGTCGCGTACGGCGTTGCTGGTCGTGGTGGTATCGCCGCGTGCGATGGACTCGGTGATTTCCTTCGCCAGCCTCTCAAACAACTGCGGGAAATTCTTCAGAATCAGATACGCAATCCCGAAGAACGCGCCGCCGATCACAATCAGGGAAGCCAGGCCGATTCCGAAAATCCGCCCCATGTTCTTGAAGAAGGTCTTCCCGTGTTTGAAGAAGATGCCTGCGCCCTGCAGGGTGGCCTTCGTAGCCTTCTCTTCCTTTCGGTAGAAAACCCATCCGAGGCAGCAGTCGCACAGGTAGGAGATAATCGTGTTGATCACGCCGGATACAGCGGAGCCGACCGCATTCCCTGTGTCTCCCCCGATGTTCTCCCCCAGCTTGGAAATGGCTCTTCCGATCTGGTTGAAAATGCCCTTGATCAGGCCGGTCACGGCAAAGAAGCCTGCGACGGTGGCAAACCGTTCCTTCACAATCTTCTTTCCTTCGCCGATCACGTCCTCCGGCAGTTCCCCTTCGGTCACACCCTTGGTCATCATGGCAATCTGCCCCGCCTTATAGGTATAGGAAATGAATCGGGTCACGATAGCCAGCAGAATCAGGCCGACTGTGAAACCGACGCCCAGTCCGATCAGGCCTTTGTTCCATACTTTTTCCGCTCCGTAGAATCCCGCCGCGGTAACTGCGGCCAGCATCAGAAAGCAGATCATGTCCCACCCAAGCCTGCGGAGGGAAAACCCGAGCGTCAGTTGGTAAATCTTTTTGTTGTCCATGCAGTACACCTCCGGATTGGTGTTATTCACCTGTCCGGCAAGGACAGGCGAATGCCCTGTTTCCCGTTTATTTTATAAAGTTTCCCGCCCTGTGTCAACCGACTCATCTTATGTTGCACCAGATATGCAAACATGGTATGATTCCAGTAACGGTTTGTTTTGATTTTTTATACGGAGGGTGAATCATGGATAAAGCAAAAGTATTCTTCACCGATTTCAGGACCCAGCTGGATGTCAGCCAGGGTGTCAAGCTGCAGCGTCTCTGCCGCCGGGCCGGCATCGCGCAGATTGATTTCGAGGGGAAATTCGTCGCCATTAAGATGCATTTCGGCGAACTGGGCAATTATTCCTATCTGCGCCCGAATTATGTGAAGGCTGTGGCTGACCTGATCAAGGAGCTGGGCGGCAAGCCTTTCCTGACGGATTGCAACACGCTCTATCCCGGCAGCCGCAAGAACGCGGTGGACCATCTGTATAATGCGGAAGTCAATGGCTTCAACAGCGTCACCACAGGCTGCTATGTCATCATCGCCGACGGCCTGAAAGGGCTGGATGAAGCGGAAATCCCCGTCCCCAACGGAGAATTTTGCAAAACAGCCCTGGTCGGCCGCGCACTGTATGATGCGGATGTCATCGTTTCCCTCTCCCATTTCAAGGGCCATGAAATGACCGGCTTCGGCGGCGCCATCAAGAATATCGGCATGGGCGGCGGCAGCCGTGCCGGCAAAATGGTCCAGCATAACGAGGGCAAGCCTGTCGTGGATCCCTCCCTGTGCCGCAGCTGTAAAAGGTGCGCCCGGGAGTGCGGCTCCAATGCCATCTCCTACGAAAGCGGCAAGGCGTATATTGACCAGGACCTGTGCAAAGGCTGCGGCCGGTGCATCGGCGCCTGCGGGTTTGATGCCATCGGCACCGCCTTCGATTCCGCCGCCGAAAGGCTCTGCTGCAAAATGGCGGAATATACCGCAGCTATTGTGAATAACAAACCCGCCTTCCATATCACCCTGATTATGGATGTCTCCCCGAACTGTGACTGCCACGGCGAAAACGATGCCCCCATTCTCCCGAACATCGGCATGCTGGCTTCCTTTGACCCGGTCGCCCTGGACCAGGCCTGCGCCGATCTCTGCCTGGCCGCTGAGCCGGTCCGCAACAGCCAGCTGGGAGACCATCTTGCCCAGGAAGGCTGGCATCATCACCATGACCATTTCCTGGACAGCAACCCCAATGTCCATTGGAAGGAAACGCTGGAGCACGGTGAAAAAATCGGCCTCGGCACCCGGAATTATGAACTGGTCAGAATCTGACCCTGGTTCATCATCTGATGCTGACAGATAGAATTGAAGGAGGGGCCATCATGAAAAAGAGGCTGTCTGCCATCCTGCTGGCACTGGTTCTGGTGTTTTCCTGCCTGTCCGCCGGTGCTGATCCCAATGGGTTTGCGGATGTCCTTCGCTCCATTGATTATGGAGATGCCGTCACCTATGTGATTGGCCATAAGAGCCCGGACGCGGACACCATCGGAACCGCCATGGCCTACGCCCACCTGCTGCGGCAGCTGGGCATCAACGCCAAAGCGGTCGCCACTGCCGAAGTCAACCAGGAAACCAGATACGCGCTGGATTTCTATGGCCTGGAGCCGCCGGAAGTCATCTCCGGCGCCGAAGGAAAGCAGTTTGTCCTGGTGGACCACAGTGAGTATTCCCAGGCGCTGGACGGAATGAAGGATGCGCGCGTCGTCGGCATTGTGGACCATCACGGCATCGGCGACATCCGGAATACCGAGCGCATCGCGGTCATCTCCCTCCCTGTCGGCGCCACAGCCACCATCGTTTATCAGTTGTATCTGGATTGCAATGTCGGTATCCCTAAGGACATGGCCCGGGTCATGCTCATGAGCATTCTTTCCGATACCAAGGGAATGACCAGCAACGTCACCGCTCTGGACCGGCGGGCCTATGACTGTCTGCTCTCCGTCGCCGAAATCGATGATATCGCCGCCCTGTACGCCGGAATGAAGGACGCCAAGACATCTTATGAAGGCATGTCGCCATCCCAGATTTACTATCTTGACTATAAGGAATATCTGGCCGGCGAATACACTTTCGGCATCGGCGATGTATATACGAATACGGAAGAACACCTCATGGAACTGGTGAAGATGGTCGAAGAGGCGTTCCCGTCCCTTTATGCGACCAACAACCTGGATATGCTGTTCTGCATGGTCTCCACGGATGAAATAACGCGCCTCATCTGGTACGGCGAGGACGCGGAAAAAGCCGTGGCGGAAAGCTTTCCCGGCTATGACGGCAGCGGTTTCCTGACCTTCACGCCCAAAGCCTCCCGCAAAGCCGTCATCGTTCCGCCCCTGACCGCCACCCTGGAAAAATGGACAAAGCAAGCCATTCAAAGCAATCCCGCAGAAAGCAAGTAACAAAAAATGGGTTCACCCTTCGGCCTCATGCAAACACATACCGTTCCAGCCGCCCGAAAGCCTCCTGAACCTTGGAAATCGGCAGCGCCAGATTTACCCGGATTCCCCAGGGATCCCCGAAAGGCCGCCCGTCCTGCCACGCCACCCCGACGTCCGTACCCATTTTCTGCAGTTCTTCGATCGTCTTTCCGTGCGCCCTGCACCACTCCTCGCAGTGCAGAAAGAGCATATAAGTGCCCTCCGGCCTCTGCAGGGTGATGCCAGGCCATCGGCTCTGAATCATCTCTGTGGCATAGTTGATATTCTCCGACAGCGCCGCGCAGAGCTGGTCGACCCAGGCTTCCCCTTCCGGTGAATACGCTCCGATCAAAGCGTGCATGGACAAAACGTTCATGGCATTATAGGCGGACAGGGAGGCTTCCTTTCTCTGCCGCTCCCGCAGCCAGTCGTTATAAATAATATGATAGCTGCCGACCAGCCCGGCCAGGTTGAAGGTTTTCGATGGCGCATAGAAAGCCGCCGTGTGTTCCCGCGCATAAGTGCATACGGACTGCGTCGGCGTGTGCCTGTTCCCGTTCAGCAGAATATCGGACCAGATTTCATCGGAGATGACCCATACGCTGTGCTTTTCGAAGATCTCCATGGCTTTCCAGATCTCCTCCGCCGTCCAAACCCGCCCGCAGGGATTGTGCGGGTTGCAGAAGATCGTGGCATGAACGTGGTTCTCCACAATCTTTTTCTCCATGTCCTCATAATCCATCCGCCAGATCCCGGCTTCGTCCTGCTTCAGGGGATTGTGAATAATTCGGTAGCCGTTGTTTTCCAGCGTATGCGTAAAGCCGATATAGGCCGGGCTCTGGATCAGCACGCTGCTGCCCCGGGAGCAGAGCACGTTCAGGGTAGAGACAATCCCACCCAGCACGCCGTTTTCATATCCGATATGCTTCCGCTCCAGCCCATCCACACCGTTCCGTTCCCGTTGCCACCAAAGGATCGCATGGTAGTATTCCGGAGAAATGCTGAAATACCCGAAAGCGGGATGCCGGGCCCGTTGGATCACCGCCTCCTGGATGGCGGGACAGGTTGCAAAATTCATATCCGCCACCCACATGGGAATCGCGTCAAACCCCTCCTTCGGTCCGGC
This sequence comes from Clostridia bacterium, assembly GCA_017404985.1. GTDB lineage: Bacteria > Bacillota > Clostridia > Christensenellales > Aristaeellaceae > Aristaeella. Next base: position 52,573 of record JAFRBK010000047.1, read on the forward strand.
CGGACCGAAAGTGCCGGGCATACCGATAAAATCCCACGCAATGGCGTCTTTTCCCCGCCTGTCCGGCATAGTACTGAAGTCATACTGTCTGTTCATCCGTTCTTCCTTTCCGGGTGATATCTCCGGCCGTGTCAGGCCGCGCATCAATCCATCCGTGTTCTGCTTTGTTCTTCAGCCAAATTATCATGGAATGTCAGGCCCGTCAAGTGTTTCCGCGTTCCGAAAGCTTCGCCTGCCTGTTGCCCCGTGTATTCCCGGAATGTTATAATACATTCAGCCGTTTTGCCCGGCCCTCACCGGTATGCCGGGGGATCATTTCTCCGGAGAGCAGCGGATTCCCCCGTGAAATCAAAAAAGAAACCGAAAAAGGAACGAAACCTATGCTGACTGTCTCATTGGATCATGCACGGCAGTTCATCCTGCTGAACCAGGGCCTGCTCGGAAACCACCGCTTTGTCGGCAAACCGGGTGCGTATCAGTATGTTCGCCAGGCCGGCTGTATTCAGTATGATCCGGTGGATGTCTGCGGAAAGAACGCGGAGCTGACGCTCCAGTCCCGGGTGAAGGGTTTTCGGAAAAAGATGCTGGAGGACCTGCTCTACCGGGATCGCCTGCTGGTGGACTATTCGGACAAGGAGCTGTCCATCTGGCCCAGTGAGGACTGGCCGTATTTTTCCGGCTACAGGGAAAGGAGCAAGGCCCACGCCCTGCGGTTTGCCGGCATCCCGGAGCTGGAGCAGGAAGCCCTCGCCTATATCCGGAAGCACGGCCCAGTCAGCAGCGACACCCTCCCCATCGAGGGAACCATCTACTGGCACTCCTCGATGCACTGGTCCGGCCACTGGAGCAAGGATTCGCTTGCTGCGCGGTCCGTCCTGGAGCAGCTGTATACGGACGGAACCCTGCTGATTCACCATAAAACCGGTTCCCGGAAATACTATGACCTGGCCGAAAAATACCTCCCCGCCGATCTGCTGAACGCCCCGAACCCCTGCGGGGAGGAAGGGGATGCCTGGATCGCCTGGCGCGTTAAACGCCGGATCGGCGCTGTCGGCATGCTCTGGAACCGCAACTCAACCGCTTTCCTGGGGATTGCCATGTCCGGGGAACAGCGAAACGCCGCTTTTGACCGGCTGGAAAAAAGCGGCGAAATCACACCCGTCCTTGTGGAGGGAATCCGCTTCCCGCTCTATCTCCTCAGCGATGGCCTTCCCCTGCTGGAAGCGGTCATGGCCGGTCAGGCGGATCTCCGTCCCCGGCTGGAGTTCCTTGCCCCGCTGGATCCGATGCTCTGGGACCGGAAACTGGTCGAGGCTGTCTGGAATTATCAGTATTCCTGGGAGATCTATACGCCCGTCGTGAAACGGAAATATGGGTATTATGTACTCCCGATGCTCTGGGGCGACCGCCTGGTTGGCCGCATCGAACCGAAGGCCGACCGCGGCTCGCAAACCCTCACCGTCAATAACCTCTGGCTCGAACCCGGCGTCCGCCGCACAAAGCAGCTCTCCGGCCGGATCGACCGTTCCGTGCAGCGTCTCGCCCGGTTCAATGCCTGTTCCGTTTCAGCAGCAGATTCTGAATAAAGCCGCGGAAGCATCATTCAACATCGAAGGATGTATAGCACAGGACCCCGGCATTGTCCGCCCGGGCTTCGGCAAAGCATGCCTCCGGATCGCCGCTGTCCATCAGCCGCAGGCTGTATCGGAACTGATAAAACCCGCCCAGGGAAGCCTTGAAATTGGTCTCCCAGAAATTGTTCATCACCCAGGAGTATACCCGGTCCGTATTCTTCTGCATCGGATCCCCCGCCAGGCGAATATCGTGGGGCAGCAGGCTGCCCATGCTGATCATCGGCGCGTCGGGAAGCTCCACCACCAGGGAACTTTCGTCCCGGATCCAGGCCACGGCGTTCTGGGTCTCGTAGTAGTCCGTGCATGTCCCGGGAATCTGGTCGACGCGCGGGCGGAATACGCATCCGGTTTTGTCCGCATAAAGCATGGCCTCCGGCCGTTCAAAGGGAAGCGCCAGGTACAGGTTCTCCGGCTCCAGCCGGCTTTCTTTGTGTACCCGGAATTCCACATCCAGCCGAGCCAGGTCGTGGTAGGTCGTCAGGATCAGTTCCGCGCTCCGGCATCCCCGAACCTGATAGGTCAGAATCACGCGGCTCATAACCGGACCGAAATCCGTCACCCGCACATCGGCCAGCCGCCCAAAGTCCCGCAAGGTATGCATGGCCTTGCGGTTTCTCCCCATGATTCTGCGTTCCGTGCATGCATCCGTCCGGATGGGCGTCTCCTCGTAGATCGGCTCAAAAGCGGTTTCGTCCTCCCGGCTGATGAGTTCGCTGTCCTTTTTCCGGTCATAGATCGAGGTAATCCCCCGCCCCAGCTCCCACCGGATCCACAAATACGGCGTTTTCATTTCGAAAGGCGTGCAGGCCCAGTCCGGATCGGCCAGGCGGTACGCGGCAAAGTCCTTCACTCCGTCCGCCCCGTATGCACAGGTCATGCCGATTATCGGCGCATCGGGCAGCGGCAGTTCCTCCACGCGGTAGGACGCGTGTTCCCCGGGCGCCAGGCGCACCGCCAGGTTGAATTCCTTTCCGCGGGCCACCTGGGAAATCTGGCAGGGAACCTCCTCGCCGGTGCGCTCGTTGACCAGCCTGAAATGCTTGTGGCTGAAGAGGATTTCCAGGTCCGTCCGGGCAATGGCGACCACCGGAATGGAGTTCGGATTCACCGCGTGCAGCCTGTAGTCCTTCCACAGCACCATCGGCGTCTCCCCATACTGTGCGCAAAGCCTGTCCAGGCAAGAGCTGACGGATTCATGGGCCCGCGAAGCATACAGGGTTTTCCGCAGGTCCAGCACGTTAACCATCGGATGGGCCGGCTCGGAAATGCTGGAGGAAAATCCCCAGGTATGCTCCGAATACAGCATCAGGTGGTATCGCGCGTCCTCCATCAGGTCCCGGGGCACAACCGTGTATTCCGGATCCATCCCGCGGCAGATGTGGTATTTCCGTACAGCATCCCGATAGTGGCTCACAGTCCCCGGCGTGGAGCAGGTGCCGTCTGACCACCAGTCTGTCCAGTCTCCCCGATAGGTCGGTATCGTATATCCCGGCGTCTGTTCCGCGGCGTTTTCCACCCTGTCAAAGAACCCGTCCAGCGTGTCCATTTCCAGCCAGACCCGATCCCCGTACTGCTCGTTCCACCGATGGACAAATTCGATTACCCCGGGTCCGGGCGGGGAGTTGTCCGTGGTCAGGCCGGAAACCAGAATGGGGCAGAAATCAAAGGGATACCCTTCCTGCTGCAGCTTCTCCGCGTATCCCAGCAGGCGGTGCGCGGCCAGCTCCCAATTGCTCATCCCGGTGTTGGCCAGCCCGTCCTGAATCATGTATCCGTACTGGCCGGAAAGCTGGTGAATGTTGATTTCGTTCCCAAGGTGATAGTGTTCGCTCTGCCACACCAGCAGCTTTTTCCCGTCCGGCCCTTCCCAGAAGAAAGGCTGCTGCTTTCGCCCCGCGGCATGATACCCGTGATGGGTGTGAACGGCGGAAAGAAGATGCTCCACGCCCGCGTCAGCCATGGCAGAAACATATCCCCACGGATATCCGTTGATGTCAGCCGTCATGGCGCTCCTGATCCGGATGCCCTGCTCACCCACGGTCTCCCGGCATTTCTCCAGCGTTTCCCGCAGAATCATGTCATCCATCAGGTCGGTGCAGTTCAGATAGCTCCCGGAAAGGCCGATTTTCCCCTCCCGGACGAAGCGCCAGAAGTCCTGGATATAGGCCGGGCTGCTGAGCTTCAGGAACTGCTCCAGCATCCACAGGGACTCCACGTTCCAGCAGAATCCCCGCCACCGCGGATTGGTTTCGGCATCCCGCAGAATCTCCACCACGTTCTCCAGATACCGGGCGTGGTTCCACCCGATTTTCTCCTGCCGGTCCGTATACCCCACGTCCGTATGGGCATGGTGAATCAGACAGAAAACCATTTTCCCCTTCATGTGCGCTCCTCCTCTGCGTTCCGGGAACAGGCCAGAACTGTTTTTCGTTTTGTTCTGCAGCCAAGTTATCATGGAATGGCAAGCCCGTCAAGTCCCTCGCTCCCTCGCGCGCGCACGCCTCTCTCTCTTTTTCGTTTTTGTTTTCGTTCTTTTTCTTGTTATTGTTCTTGTTATTGTTCTTTTTTGGCAAATTTGATTTGAACCTATGGTTTCATCACGTTCCGGAACGAAGGAGTGAATTTACAGCGTCTATATAGACTTCGCTGTGCTTGGTATGGATGACGTGATCGTTTGTATCCGTTTCTATCAGACAGCAGTTATCCCCAATGTTTGCTACAGCGCGTTCAGCCTGCTCACGGGTTGCGGCAGCCTGATTAATCCCGTTCTGGTCCAGAACTTCCTTGGCATGAATATACACACAGGGAATATGGATCGAGGAGAGAATGTTCTCATGCTTCAGCCCGTGGTTCCAGCTCAGGTCATAAAAATGCTCACCGTAGGCAAAATCATACTCCATCTCATACTGGAAAACATACCATACATCGGAAGGAAGCGTTGCAATCTTGACAGGCTCCCCGGGATGCTCGTCATGATACTTCTGGGCATCGTTCGCAATCAGCGGCATCAGGTCCTTCATATAAAGCTGCCCCCAGTAGCAATGTCTGAGATACCAGGCTTCCCAGCATTCGGTTTTGTCCGATTCGTTGTATTCATGCAGAGGTTTGAAGGTATCCAGATAGGAAAAATGCTTTTCCCAGTTTTCTCCTTCCGTCGAGTATACGGGCGGATCCTCCAGGACTGCGCCGATAACATTCGCACCGCCGTAAGCCGCGATATACGCCGCTGTGATTGCGCCGTTGGAATGGCCCGCCACGACGGTGGCCTCCCCGATCACCTGATCGATAAACCAGATCAGGTCGTCCCCGTTGACGTCGAGATAATACAGGCTTTCCTCATGTGCTGATTTCCCGTGGCCGTAGACGTCGACCGCATAGATATGCCAGTTTTCACTGAGCGCGGGAAGCACCAGCGCGTAGTCCTGCCATATGCTCATCTGGCCATGGATCAGCAGCAGCGCGGGCTTGTCGTTCTTCACCTCTCCGTAGTTGATGACCCTTCCAGAAGGAAGCGTTACCTGTTTTTCTTCGGCGTGTACTTCCTTGATTGCCGCCTCATATTTGTCATACCAGTTCATGTTGTCCGGCGGCAGACTGGGCATAGCCCCGGCAGGGATCTGGGGAGTTTCCGCAGATACAGTCAGCGGACAGCAGAAAGTTAAGACGAGAAAAGCAATGAGTGATAAGATGATTTTCATGTAATAATCTCCTTTCCGTTTCATCATCGTTTTTTTGAGCAAATAGAAGATATTCCGAAAACTGCTTCGTCCACATCTGAATATTCGTCAAAACCGAAAAAAGCCCTGCTGTCGAAAAGGCATAGTTTTATCCTCAGCCGGCATCACCGGAGAACCTTCTGCCGCAAATAGCCGGCCAGCCTGACTGGCAGATCGCCCCATCATAATTGTTCCGCGTCTGCCGGATCAGGTCGATCACCCCGGGAAAGTACGGAACAAAGGTATGCTCCGCCTCCATTTTCCAAATCTCTTCCGGCGCTGCCCAGCGGACTTCCGCAACCTCCGATTCCTGAAGCGTGAGCGACTTCAGATCAACATCCGCGATTACGGCATAGAAATCGTCGAATCCGCGGGTATAATTGATGGAAAAATGCGGCCTCACATCCTTCAGGTGAAGAACCAGCCCCAGTTCTTCCCGGGTTTCCCGCTCCGCAGCCTGCCAGCTCTCTTCTCCGGCCAGTGCGCTGCCCCCGGCGCTGACATCCCACAGGTCCGGCCATGCGCGCTTCTGATGGCATCTTTTCTGGATCAGCATCCGCCCGTTGCTGTCGAAGATGCATACATGGACAATCAGATGATAGGTTTCCTCTCCCCAGGCCGCCGGCCGGGATATGATTTTGCCGGTCCTCACCCGGTTGACATCATAAACATCCCAGAGTTCCATGTGCTCACTCATCGTCATTCTCCTCAGTCCGCACTGCCCCTTTGCCGCAGGGTATTGCTTTGTCCATTTTTTCAGGTTTGCCGGAATTCGTTTCTTTTGCCTTACTTTCCCAAAAGAGAATTGATATATTTTGTCATGTACTGTCTGTCAAACTGCAGTTCGGGAGTAGGAATGACAAAATCCAGGTCAGCTCCCTGGTCAATGTCGTAGAAGGAACCGTTTTTCATGAAAGCCAGGCGTTTGGGACCGGAGATCATGAAGAATGTGCCGTCTGCGGTGGTCAGCGGCAGAATAACACAGCTGCCGCCGGCGGATGTTCGGCCGATCAGTGTCACATCATTGGAATTTTTTAATACGCAAGGTACCAGATTGCCGCAGGAGAAGCTGGTGGGAGAGATCAGACAGAACAGTTTCTTGCCCGTCAGGCCCTTGTCGTTTTCGTCAAATTTTCCGTCAAAATTTAAGTCAACCTCATAAACCCCCATTGCCAGCGCACCGGACATGGTGTTCTTTACGCTGGCATAGCCTTCGCCCAGAAATCCGAGAGCGTATAGACCGCCGCGTCTGCCTCGCCGCCGCCATTGCAGGAAAGGTCCAGCACCACATTTTCAACAGGGCTGCCCTCTCGCATAATCCGGGAATAGGCATAGGCCAGGATGCCAATCGTATCCCTGGCGTCCGCCGTAGGCGCGTTCTTATAATAATCCACGTCTTCCGGAACGGTATCAAAGCTGTCAAAACTGCTGATTCCGTGAATATCCTTTAAACCGTATTCCATATTCATGGCCAGGCAGAGCTCCGCATAGCTGAATGCGCCCATAGCTTCGCTGCGTTCCCTTGGCTCCACGGAATAGAACAGTTCACCGAGCGCTGAGTAGCTGCCGGTTTCCTCATCCTGAAGGCCATCCATGTCTGCGAAAAAGATCACTTTACCGTTGTAAAACAGATTTACATAATTGATGGCCAGAAGGAAATCACTGAGCGTCTGAAGCGGAACATAGCAGGCATTGCCGTCAGCCACCACGTCGATCCCGTAAGCGCCGAGGTTGAGAACCAGTTGATCTCCATAACGCTCGTATGAGTCTGGGGTACGGCGGAAAATGCTTTTCTCTTCTTCTGAATGCGCCTCGTCTGCATCCAATATATCGATCAGAACTCTGTCCGCCTCATGCCGGATAAAAGCATCGTAGTCATAGAATGTGATCGTATCGGCAGCACTGTCGACCGTCATGGAATAAGGAGCGCCGTCTGTGCGTGTCAGGGCAGCAATTGCTCCATCCATAGAGAAAGCAAGCCCGTATTCAAGATGCCCGTCCGGTTCGATGTGGGTTTTCATCAGATAAGGGTACAGTTCTCCCCAATCCTCAAGAGAAATATAGGGCACGTCTGAATCTCCGATGAAATACACGGATTGGACACGGGTATTATTCACATCGCAGAGATAGAAGGTCATCTCTTTTCGATGAATGGCGGAAGGTTCATGAACGTCGGAGGACGCGCTTTCACCGAACGCGGTGGTTCGCAGGTGAAAATGCTCAGGAGCATAGCAAAGGCTATCGTTACAGAAAACAGTTTTTTCATGGTGTCCTTCCTTTCTTTTTCCGCCGCCCGTTCGGAAGCAGCATAGCGGTTGTTTTTGCTGTGCAGCTCCCTGCGGCTCCTGCCGCAGGGCAATTTCGATACACAATGCTTATGAGAGCATTGTATCATATCAACTGTCGCAAAAGCGATACCAGCATGATTCTGCTTTTTAGTTTTGGGCTTCGTCCATCCTGACAGTCATATACGCCTTGATGCTGAAATTGTCGATGGCGTAATCATTAAGAAGCCTTGTTCGGGGTCCATATTCCGTCCAGTCCGTCCACGCGCCGTTCTCGTAAATAAAACTTTCGCCCTTGTTCACCACGGCGACGCCGTATTCGTCCGCGTTTCTGTCTCTGTCATTGGAAGAAATGCCGTTTTCAGCTTCCGCAGCCTTTACCGCTTCCGCGTGCGTTTTCGAGTACGACGTATTCACAGCGTACTCGTACTGCTTCTTTCCGTTTTCAACGGCCGTTTCTTCCGCCACGATGGCAAATTTTTCTCCCGCGCCAATCACGATGGAGCCATCCAACTTCTCGCGGTGGAAACCGGCATACTGATAGGAAGCCGTCTTTGTGACCAGAAGCTCGCCGTCCTCCCCGGATTCCGGAATCCCGCGTTGAGCCGATAAACGGAATAGGTCACCGTGGCATCCGGATGGGCTGTCTTGGTGGAAACGGAATACAAATGTGCATCGAGCCCGGTGTCATTCGTGAATACATTCGCTGTTTTGAGGACGTCGGCGCTTTCCTCGCTGGTATCCTGGCCTGTGCGGACGCCGACAAGGGAGGGCATATAATCGTACATCAGAACGGCCAGGTTCCCGTCCGCTTTGGCAAGATCGTTATCAAAGGTCATGCTTTCAGCGAAGCCCAGGGACTTGTCATAGTAGGAAATCCAGAAATAGCCGCTGTGTTTCCCGTTTTCTTCAAAACCAAATGCGTAGTATCCGATTGTTCCGCCATTCTCAAGCTCAATATAATCAACTTCAGAACCCAGGAGTTTTTCACCAGCCAGGCGCCGTCCGCAGGCGGCTGCTTGCCTTCCAAAAAGTTGGCGGCGGGATATTCATCGTCCCAGCCGACGATGCAGATCATGTGGTTCGTCTTCAGATCCTCATTGGTATAGTGCGCCCAGGTTTCGTTGTTCATCAGGGGGTCTTCCGAAACCTCGCCCGGCGTAGAGGTATCTGCCTTAAACCCGGCGGTTACGCCATGTCCGGCATACAGTTCGGATTTGACAGTGTTGATACCGTCCCAGTTAATGCTCTCCCATTTTCCGTCTGCGTCCCTGTTGAACAGATCGGGGAGCTTGTTGCCATCCACCAGGGAAAAACCGGAATGGATGTTGCGGCTCAATTCTTCCTTTCCGTTGATGGCCGTGTATTCCGGGATGGACCAATCAGCCTCCTCTGCATAGCAGTTTTCAGTTGCCGACACTTCAATATATTGCTTTATCAATGCGGTTTCCAGCATTTCAGCCGACACTTGGCTGTTATCGGCTTCTGTCAGATACGCGTTTCTGCGAAGGTAGCCGAGAAAGCCCTGCGCGTTCTCTGCGTCCGGATTTGCCACGAATTTCTCAATCGTCATGCCGGTTTGTTCTTCGAAGGTTTCATGGGCCTTCGCCTTACCCTTTTCCGGATATTTTGTCAGGTACTGTTTTTCCGTGAGTGTTTCATCCCCCTGATACGGGAAATACTTTTCCGACACCGGACCGATGCCGGATGCGAACAGGCTCGCGACATTGATGCCATAACCGCCGTTGGTCCAGGTGATGTTCGGCACATCTTCCTTATTGGTCATATACATTCCTTCGCCCGCCTGCGCCGAATCAAATGCTTCGGTGATTGGATTGGAAGCAAACCAGGCCAGGTGTTTTTCGGAGAGATCAAAGCTCTTCGCGTCAACGGGTTCGCCCCTTTCTTTCAGCATCGACAGGATGCTGATTTCCGCGGCTGCAATGCTGCTGAACGCCCAACATGTATTCCAGGGATCTTGTTTTTTTACAGATGTCACAACGCCGTTGTCCCGAAGATCGAATCGAACGGGGAATTTTCCTCCTGCCGGCGCGCTTTCACCAAAAGCGCTGCCGCATGTAGCGATACTCAGAACCAGAGCCAGTGCCAAAGTCATGGAAATCCATTTTTTCATTGTGTCCTTCCTTTCTTTTTCCTGCCACCTGTTCGTAAACAGCGAAACGGTTGTTTTGCCGGGTCGGTTCCTGCAGCTCCTGCCGCCCGGAAAACCCGGCTCTCATCGTCTTGATAACATCATAACACATCGACTGTTGCAAAAGCGTAACGCAAAACCACAACAATTGGAAAAATTGCAGATTTTTTCTTTTTTTTCAGGTTTACCGGGGTTCGGTTCCCGTTTCTCTTGTATGAATAGTGAAGCTCACGGCGAAGTTGATCGCCGGGAGCAGATGGTTGGTTTCAGTCTGGCCGGTTGTTTTCTCCGGCAAAGGCTGCTGATGTAATCAGTCAAAGCCGTGTGGGTATCGAATTATTTCGTTTCCGCGTCGGCGACCGCGTAAAGCTTGTCTTACAAAGTTAATAGTGCAAGCACGATTGATTGGAAACTTGTATTTTGCTATAATGGTTTCGGTAAGGCCGTAGGACGAATCATTCCGATGAGCGGATATTTGTGGAAACAAACAAAACGTAGAGGAGGAACCGGAAATGAACAAATGTATTGCTTTTGTGCTGGCCTGCCTGATGGCGTTAACTGTCTGCTGCGCCTTAGCGGACAGCGGGACGGATCAGGAGTACCTGTACCCTGTGCGGACTGGTGTTCAGGTGACGGCGATATTTGCTGCTCCCGACATCCAGCCCTGGACCGAGGAGGACGGAGACCGCGAAGAGCTGGACAGTATCTGGGTTTTCTATTCGGACGGCTCCTTTGAGCAGTTCGCGGAAGTAGACGATAAAGTGCTCCTGTTCAGCAAGGGGTCCTATCTGCTGTCGGACGGTGCGGGTTTTATCTTCGAGTACCCCGGTCAGGCCGGAAACGGACAGATCACGATCAGCCGGAACAAAAAGCTTACGCCTCAGGGCCTAATCGATTATGATTCGGAACATAACTACGAACTGGGAGTGCTCGGCTTTACCCAGATCTATACGCCGGAAGATCCGGACAGGCAGGTGGCAGCCGTTTTCTACGGAATCAACCAGCAGCCCTACACGGAGGAAAACGGCGATCAGGAAATGCTGGATACCTGGTGGATTTATTTCTCCGACGGGACGTTTGCCCAGTTCGCGATTGTGGACGACAACGTCGTTCTTTTCAGCGAAGGTGAATATCAGCTGGCGGAGAACGGCAGCTTCTGCTATGAAGCGACGCCAGAAAAGGACGTCATTACTATTCAGCGGACGAAAAAATATGTGTCGGGAAGGCTGCAAGAGTATGCTTCTTCCCATGATTATGAACTCAGCACACTTAAGTTTACACGGATTGTGGTCATTGGGGAATAACCACTGGCATAGCTCTGACGATTGCGTCTATTAGATTCCCCTTGGCCTGGTTACACTTTCCTGTTACGATCCGGCCGAAAATATATATACGCAGCATTTTGATGTCAATTATTCAATCTTTTCTGTAAAAAATCCGGGATTAACCAACTAAGCCCCGGTCGCCTTGATTCACAAAGCTTCCGGGGCACTTTTGTCTCTTTGGGCGTTAATCCTCAGGCGGCCACGGCTCTTCATTGGTCCCCTTGCAGTATCTGCATTCTTTCGATGGCCTCCATCCATGCTTATAGCCTTTTATGCATTTTTCATTCCACGTATCAGGGCAATAACCAGCTTCGTTTTGTTCTTCCGGTTTTCTTTCTTCGTTGTCAGCCATGATCGTTTTCCTCCTGTTATATATTTCATCCTGCTTCCTCAGTATGGATACCAAAGGTTGTTTACAGTATACCATACATCATCCGACATAATCAATGTGAGTTTTGGTTCATACTCCCTGAATGCCGTGGATAATACTCTCTTCCTGCCAGATCCACTTCCATTCACGATGCCCGCAGCACAGTTTTTCAAGTGTCTCCGGCCTGAGATCCGCGCTGTTCATCCCGTTCTTCTCCAGCATGCGGAGAAAGCCTTCCCGCAGCGGCTCTCCGTACAGGCAGGCCCTGATTCGCTCGGGCAGGCTGCCGTCCGCCGCAAATGCCGCGCAGAGGCTGTCCTCAAGTCCGCTCCCGTCCTCCCCGTCCGCGTGATCTGAAGTCCTTCTCACAAACCGGATCAGTCTGTCGACGGTCTCCCGGTCCGCTTCGCCGATATCCGCATAAAGCGCCGATACGATGGGATAAGGCAGTCCTTCCATGGCATGGCGTATTTCGGCCCTCAGATCGGGCAGGAAGCGCGTTTTCTCTCTGTCCAGGCTGAAAATTTCGCATGCTGCCTCCGGAAACACGGCCGTTCCCTGATCCGGCAGCATGATATAGTCCTCCAAGGCATTCGGGTAAAAGCTGCGCTGGCTGTGGATGCCGTTCTCCACCATGGTCAGCAGGTGCGCGTCGTCCAGTACGTCCTGCTGGAAGCCATTGGTCCAGATCAGGTTCCGGTTCCGCAAGGTCCGGAAGAACATTCCCATCAGGATGGCCCCGATGATGTTCGGAATCAGTCCGTACGGCGGCTTCCGCAGCACCTCGAAAATCTCAGCGAATGAAACTTTCCCCTCCTGTGCCAGCCGGTCCTCAAAGCAAGCGTCAAAAGCCTTCTTCAGAATGACGATCTTCTCGTCGGCGTATCGGGGATCGTCCCAGGCGCTGTCGTCGTTCCAGGCGAAGGCAAAGAGCCGGTCCGGCGTCCGTTCCGGATCGGTAACGCTGTCCCACCGCGTGTTCCTCTGCCCGTAATAACCGTCCCTGACGTAATATCTGGCCGAATGGAGCCCGTAGAAAAACGGGTCCAGGCCCATCGTATCCGGCGAAACCGAATACTTTTCGCAGATGTCCCGGAGCGCCCTGTCAAAAAAGCGCTGGAGCGTGTCGAAGGTTTCGCCCTCCGGGTGTTCCCCGTCATAAATCGTCACCGGAGAGGAAAGCAGCCGGTCCGTCCATGGCCGGAGTTCCTCGTACGCCCGGTCGATATATGCCGAGCCGGCCGGGCTCTTTGGGCCGCCCGCCGGATTGCTGGCTGCCATGTTGATGGCGTATTGTTCGTTGCATTCCTGAATCATGGCGGTGCCCGTCGCGTCGATCAAGGTGATCCCGCCGTGCGCCATGCTGATCAGGGTTTCGTCGATGCCCGGCTCCTGGCCAGGGTAGGCAAAGGCAAACACAAAGGACTGATAGTCTTTCTGGTTCCTCAGTTTTTTCTGCAGTCCGCGCTGTGTCCTTTCGATTTCCTTCTGTCTGGCGCCCGCATAGAAGAAATTGTATCTTGAAACAATCCGCTCGTCGATGTGCATCAGCTTGGGAAACCGGAAATCGGATCCGATGGAATTGGCCGTCAGATTGGAAAGCTCCATCGCCGCCAGTCGCAGTAATTCCTGATTCTCTGTATCCATTCTGCTTTTCCTCCTTAGAGTACCTGGTCCGGGCAGTACCATGAATCGAACGCATAGCAGCTGCGGATATGGTTATGGCACTCCGCACAGTGCAGGCAGTTGTCGTCGATCACCGGCTGTCCGTCCGAAAAATGCAGATGGCCGTGCGGGCAGCCCGCCTCGCAGGCGCGGCAGCCCACGCAGGCCGCCGTTTTTCGGAACACCTTTTTAATCAGGGCCGTGAAGCTCTCTTCCCAGGTTTCCGGCAGGAAGATATCCATCATCCCGCCGTCTTCCCGCACCGTAAAGGCGTACTCCTTCCCGCCGCGTTCGAGAACATAGCGGGTCGAATCCGGGCAATCCTGCGCTCTTTCTGCGGATCGGAGACTGCCCAGCGTCCGGAACCATTCTTTCCAGTCGGTGGCAGGATTCCTGATCTCCAGATGCAGGCTGCCGTCCTGTACATATTCCCTGTACTCCACGTGATATTTCGTATGGCCTGAACCCTTTCGGAATCTCCATTCGCCTCCGTTGACAAACCTTTCCAGCGCAGCCTCACTGTCAAAGCTGCCGCGGTAGGCGTCCCGGATCACATTGAAATACGGTTCCAGTTCTTCACGCTTCAGCGCGTAGGCACGGCCCAGGCTGAGCGCGTTCGCGAGGGGGCATAGTTTGCACCCGATCCGCATCCATCCCTCCCTGTAGGCCGGATTGAGCTCGATGCCGTTCATCATCAGATACAGGAACACCTCGAGACTGTTCCAGTTGATGATCCCATTGACATTCACCTGGTTTTTTTGCTTGATGCCCACTTCTACCAGCGTGTTGTTCTTGCGGCGGTAGCCTTCATCCGCCCGGTTCCCGACGAAGGCCAGGTTTTTGGCGTCCGCTCTGCCCAGGTATTCCTTCATCTGGAGAATCTGGGGCGTGGATTTGTGCACCGAGCAACACCAGCGGTTGTCAAAGGAGGGCGGGCCGATCCGCTCCCAGGTTTGAACGGTGTCGAGGGACGACCGCGTAACAAAAAACCGTATTCTTTCCGTCTCGCAGCGTGCGCGTTCTTTTTCAACGGTCTCAGTGGTCACCTGCAGCTCCATGCCGGTGTCTCCCCAGGTGACAAAAAAGCGGTCGTGCGGAATGATTCGCTTGACCAGGTCCAGCAGCACCATGCTGTCCTTGCCGCCGCTGTAGGCGACGTTGATATAATCTACCCGGTCCTTCCATTCCGTATAGACACCGTAAATCCGGAGCAGCGTATCCTGAACCAGCTGGTCCATCAGCTGCCGGTTTTTTCGGAACCAGAGATCCATATCGATCGGCTCAAGATAGCAGCCCGGAATGCTGTCGTCCAAAATCCGGACCGACGGAAGGGTGAGGCAGCCGTTGTCAACCAGCTCGGCAATCTGTCGGCCCCGGTAGTAATAGCGGCTGTGGTAGGCCCAAAGCACCGGGGCGGCGCTGTTTTCGTCAAAGGAGCAATACGCGTCGAAGCCGAGGCTCTTCAGCTCTTCCGGGAAAACCGGACGATACTCGTTGCTGAGGAAGACGTTTTCATTTTTCAGAATCAGCAGATTGTTCTCTGTATCCCAATCGATTTTATACAAGGCGATCCCTCCGTCTCTCTTATACGCGGAAGCGATGGAGCAAAATCCCGGTCGCGATTGCGACATTCAGCGAGTCATTGTTCTCCATCTCGATCCGGCAGTTCACATCTGTCTCCTGCAGTACTTCCTCCGAGACCCCGAAATGTTCGTTGCCGACCACAAAGGCCATTTTGTCGTGTGCTGGAATTTCGGACAGCGGCACGGCATCCTGAAGGCTTGTCCCCACAATGTACCAGCCCTGCGTTCTGAGCTCCCGCAGCTTTTCCGGCAGATTGGCCTGAATCGCCGGCAGGAAGAGAGAAGCGCCCTGCGATGTTTTCACGATCGAACGCGCATGGTAGTTGGTGCCGTCCCCTTCGCTGTAATAGACCAGATCGACTCCGAAGGAGAATGCCAGGTTCATAATCCGCCCGATGTTTGCCCGGTAAACGACCTTATCCAGCACCAGAATTCGGTGCAGTTCTCCGTCGGGAATCGGAATCTCCGTCTTTTTACAGATAGCGACAAGGGCGTCTTCCTTTCCCCGGGAGATATACTCCATGACCTCGGTGGTCACCTGTGTTTTCTTCCCGAAGGCGATCGGGCAGTCGGATACGTACAGAATTTCCGTCACGATACCGGCGTTCACCGCCTGCCGTATGTTGCTCTCCCCGACCACGCTGAAGACGTCCTTTTTCTCCCAGTCTTTATATATAAAGGCCCGATGCAGTTTTCGTACCCTTGAACTGTTGACTGATCGAAGCATCACTGTTCTCCTTTCAGGTTTCTGCATGCGTACATGATAATCGAAGCAGCCTCCCCCAGGACGGTCGGATCGCTGCAGTCCAGCCCCGGATCGCAGACGATATCGCTGACCGCCAGCAAGGACGGGGAGTAGGCGTCCGATCCGGAGAGAAGAAGGGCTACACGTTTACCGGCAGGGATCTGCTCCACGGGCACGGCCTTTCTCTTTCCGACCGTCACAAACAAAACATGCTGTTCCCGAAGCATCCGGATCGCGTCCGTAAAGGGCAGGCTCAGGATGGGGAGCTCCAGCTGATTGTCCATTCCGCTTCTGGTCACCGGCCTGTACCAGGGATTGGCCGAATTTCCGGTCAGCAGGATGCCGTCAAAGCCGAAGCTGCGGGCGCTGCGAATGACGGTGCCGAGCGCGCCCGTTTCGTGATAATTGTCCAGCACCAGAATCCTCTCGAACTTTTCGATTCTCAGCTTCGGCTTTTTCACGACAGCAAACCAGTATCCGGTGTCCATGCCGATTTCCGCGGCAACCTCTTCCGAGATCCAGGTCCTGTCCATATCTTCAAACAGCCCGTATTCGCGTACCTTCTCGTGGATCACAAATTCCGTCAAAAGGCCGCGTTCGACTGCCCCTTTGAGCATGCGCAAACTGTCCGTAACAAAATATTCGCCGTTTCTGTCGTCACCCGCATACAGTTCTTTCCATTTTTTTACTTTCGGATGGCGCGCTGAGTGAATGTTCATGAGGAATTCCTCCGGTTTTTTTCCTATAATAAGCGAATACCTTGTCAGAGCGAAAACCCCGACAAGGCATCATGTGTCGAGGGAAGGAATCGAAAAGGACCACCTTTCAAAACAGTCCTCGGTTTCGGCTGCCCGTAAAGCCTTTTCATGGAAACCGGGACGGTTTCTCTACGGACGCGCCGGTTTAAAAGCGCACCCTCGACAGGAAGATTATCCCATTTTGGGGTTGATTTTTCAAGTTTTTTTTCCTTTCAGGGCCGTATCTTCCCGTTCGTCACATCCTGCTGTTGCGCGGATGATCGTTCCGTTTCTCCAGGTAGCTGTAATACGCACGGACAAGCGGTACATATCCGGTTTCCCTGATTTCCGGATAGCGGTAGCGGTATTTGGCGTTGGTCCGCCTGCCGGTGGCGACGTACCGCAGGCATTCCTGGGATAAGTGATCCAGGCGCTTCAGGCGTTCCGTCGTGGTGATATAGGGGAAGAACCTGTCTGTCCAGCTGACCCAGTCTTCCTCCCCCGGGCCGTAAAAATAGTCGTGGATGTGCATCGCCATGAGTTCCAGACCTTCTTCTCTTGTGAAGCAGCCCTTCTTCACCTGGCGGCAGATGTTGTCGGCGCGGTGCTTCATCCTGCCGCATACCTTTGCGTAGGTATTGTCAGCGATGTCCATTGTGTCCGGCGCAAACTTGATCCCGAGCAGGTCAAACGCTTCGCCGGGCGGAACGATGCCGCTCTTCTCTTCGTTCAGGCTGAGCCGGAAGCCCGCGATCCTCTCCCTCAGCTCCCGCATCAGCCGTTCGGCCGTCCCGGCGTCATCACAGATCATGCAGATGTCGTCGGAGTAGCGGCTGCAGATACGTACATTCTCTGCCATAAACCGGTCGATATCCAGCAGATAGATGTTTTGCAGGAAGGCGGTGGTGGGGTTGCCCGGAAGAACGGAAGTGAAGCCTTTTTCCAGTTTCCCTTTTCGGTAATAGATGTTCCTGGTAATCAACCACATGATAAAGCGATACACTTCCGGTTCATCCGAAAGCATCTGCTTCAGCTTTCCGTCCAGGAGTTCGGGATCGATCGATTCTCCGAATTTGCTGATATCCGCCTGGATGACATACTTCCTGCGATGCGGGTCATTGTTACGGATGGACCGGAACAGTTTCCAGGACGGATAGGTCTTTCGGAAGGAGTACAGCGAGTCCGGAAGCCGGTCGTCATAGCGATCCATCAGCATGAAGGACAGATACTGAAGCAGAATCTTGTTTTCGTCGGTGTACCTGTATACCTTCCGTTTTTTCTGGCTTTTCCCCTTCGGGAGCAGAATCAGGGTCGGCGGCTCAAAATACCAGTCGCCTTCGATCAGCCGCTGAAGGTCCGCGTCAAATCGGTCCGTCAGAATATAGGCCTCTATGCTTTCCACTTCCATCGGGTCGCTGTTGACGGCTTCCCTGCGCTTGCGCAGAAAAGCGGCTTTCCACTCCGGGTGCTTCATTTCCTCAAATATCATTGCGCTTCTCCCGCGATCTTTCTCAGATGTCCCGCGATGGTCCTGACTTCTTCTTCGGTGTTGAATCGCCCCAGAGAGACCCTCACGGTGCCTCTGGCCCATTCTTCAGGCATTCCCATGGCCTTCAGCACGTGCGAAATCGTTGTTCTTCCGCTCGTGCATGCCGACCCTGTCGAGATGGCGACACCCATCAGGTCCATGCGGTGCAGGATGGCCTCTCCGTCCAGTCCCCTGAAGGACAGGCTCATATTGCCCGGCACATGGTTTTCCGCGCCGTTGTACCGGAATTCCATCCCTTCCAGGGCCCCGAGCAGAATGCGCTCATAGGCCCGCAGTCTTTCGGCCGTTTCCTCCATGACCCCGGCATTGATCTCCAGCGCCCTGGCCATGCCGGCAATGGCCGCCACATTCTCGGTTCCCGCACGGTTTCCCCGCTCCTGCGCCCCGCCATCCTGATAAGGCAGAAGCGGGATTCCGGTTTTTCTGTAGAGGAAGCCAATACCCTTGGGCCCGTTAAATTTGTGCGCCGACGCCGACAGCAGATCGACGCCGAGTTCTTTTACGTTGACCGGGATATGTCCTGCTGCCTGCACGGCATCGGTGTGAAAAAACGCGCCTCTTTCATGCGCCGCCTCCGCAAGCGATGCGATCGGCTCAATCGCGCCGGTCTCGTTGTTGGCCAGCTGAACCGTCACGAGCGCGGTGTCCTCCCGCAGCAGGCTTTTCAGCTTCTCCGGCAGGATCGTCCCGTCACGCTCCGGCGGAACATAGCTGACTTCCCGCCCCTGCCTTTTCATGGCTTCGCAGGCATGCAGAACGGCGTGGTGTTCCAAGGCACCGGCCACGATATGGTTTCTCCCCACGGGATTCGTCCCTTTGATGGCCCAGTTGTCGCTCTCTGTTCCGCCGGACGTAAAAAAAATTTCCTCCGGTTCCGCCCCCAGAATGCCCGCGATAGTCTCCCGCGCCCCGGCGATTGCCTTTTTCGCCTTCCGCGCGAAAGAATAGGGCTGGGACGGATTGGCATATTCCTCTTTCAGATAAGGAAGCATGGCTTCCAGGGCCGCCGGGTCAAGCCTTGTCGTGGCGGCGTTGTCTGCGTATATCATCTGTCTAATCCCCAAACAGCGTGCATCCGCTCTCTTTGAAATCCTCGATCTTGTTCTCCAGGTCCTGCACAGTCACGCCGAATTCCTCGGCCATGCATTCCAGGCAAAGGAACTCCTCTGTTTCGAGGCCGTTGAGTTTTCGGTTCAGCGCGATCTCGTCCCGGCCCAGCCTGCTTCCGCACCCTTCGCAGTTTATCATTTCTGTCACAATTCAACCTCCAAGTGGGTTCACATTGCGCCAGCCTTCCATGATGGCGGCGTACTTTTCATACCAGCCGTTCTCGAAAAAGGCACATTTTGTCGGGTCAGTTCCGAGAAGGCTGCCGTCATACAGACTGGACATGGCCGGGCAGCCGCCCTGACAGTTTTTCCCCCATTTGCAGCTGCCGCATTTTCTGTTCTTCTGCAGCTTTTCGCCGCAGGTATGGGTCAGTGCGTCCACAAAGACTCCGCCGGTCATGGCCTTCTGCAGGCCGACTTCCTTCACATTGTCCATTCTGATGCCCATTTTCCCGTATAGCCCCGCGAGGGGGGCACAGGGAATGATATCACCGTTTGCGAGCACCGAGGGTTTATGGAACATCGCCGAGCAGATCGGGGCGTTTTCGTTATATTTGCCCGCCCCCGCCTTGACAGGATAGCAGGTCCAGGTGTTCCGCTTTCCATTCAGATACATGCTCTGCCAGATGACCACCGGCGTTTTGATCCCGCCTTCCTTGTACATCTTCGCAAAGTCCGCGGAAAACTGGTAGTATTCATCGACCGGTAAGCTCATCCCTTCGGCGTTTTCCGCCCAGCGGGGAACCTCAGTGGTGCGGATGATGCGGATCGCATCCACGCCCATTTCACCCAGCAGCTTAACAGAGTCAAACATGCAGCCCCTGTTTTTACGGTTGAGGTTGGCATTTATTACGACATTGAAGCCCGCTTCTACACAGAGGCGAATGGCACGCAGCGCCTTTTCTTCCGCACCTTCGTGCTGCCGAAGCCAGTCGTGCGTACCGAGGCCGTCAAAGGAGATCATAATCTGTGTGCCCGGGAAGAGGCTGTTGATGGTATCCAGCAATTCTTCGGTCAGGTTGGAGCCGTTGGTAATCAGGGTCGCCAGCCACAGCCTCCTTGACCGGATTTCCTGCAGGATCTCACGGAACTGCGGATGCAGGGTCGGTTCCCCGCCGGTCAGACGCACGCCCGTCAGGCCGCATTCCACCATGCCGTCCAGAAGCTTCTGTGCTTCTTCCAGCGTGAAAAAAGCCCTGCCGGAGCTGTGCACATCCGCCGCATGGAAACAATGCAGACAGTTATAGTTGCAGATATCAGTGATATTCCAGTCAATGTTTTGGACGTAGTAATTCGGATATTCCTTTATTTGATCCGGAAGAAGCTGTTCAGCGCCCTTTTCGACCGGATGGATCATCCTTGCTGCTTCCAGCTTACTTGTCATAAAACATTTCTGAAGTTCGTTATTCCCGTCGCATTGTCTGAGGATTTCATACTCTTCATCCGACAGAGGATAACGTTTCAGACGGTCGCGGAACAGATAATATCCGCCCCCGCCCCGCCATTTTTTGATCAGAATGTCATTGTTTAAAATAAAAAACATTTTTTCGTCTCACTTCTTCTTTTCATGGTGTGCCTGCCATGTTCTCCGATACGTTAGTCAGCAGGTAGTCAATACCGTTCTTTGTCGTTCAAACTTCTCCTCCTTATATTTTGTTTCTCAGGATGTCCTGTACATCCGATCATATATACGAATAAGATAACATTTTTTGCAACCCCGGTCAACATTTATCAGGGGGGTGAGATCAGGGAATGGAAATATCAAATTCCGGAAACCCGCTTGCATTGAACCCGCAAAAAAGAATATAATAGAAGAATGTAAAGGCAGGTGGAAACTGTGGATCATGATCTGAATATCTACTGCCTGAAGGTGGGAAAAGCGGATGCTTTTGTGCTTTCCTCCGCCGGCGGGACGGTCCTGATCGATACGGGATTGATCACCGAGGGCTCCAAAATCATGTCTTTTCTGAAAAGCCAGCACATTCAAAAGCTTGACTGGCTGATTATCACGCATTTCCACCGCGACCATGTCGGCGGTGCAGCCAAGGTGCTGAAGGGGATCCAGGTGGATCATGTACTGCAGACCTCCTTATCCCACAAAAGCCTGGAATGTGTGATGTACCAGATGGCCCTGAAACGCCAGGGAATCGAAGCCGTGGCTCCGCGTGAAACCATGGACTTCCGGGTGGGCGATGTTGCCTACACCGTGCTTCCACCCAAAGGGAACTACAAGGATGACGAATGCAACAACTCAACGCTGATTATCACGGTGACCCACGGGAAAAACCGCTTTCTCTTCCCCGGAGACGCCGTGTCGGAACGGATCATGGAATACCTTGAAACCCAGCCGGAGCGCTGCGATTTCCTCAAGGTGCCCCATCACGGAAAAAAAGAGAAGGAGCTGGACCGGCTTCTGAAGACGGTCCAGCCCGATTATGCCATTATTACCTCTTCCACGCTAATGCCGGAGAAAAAGAGCACCCGAAAATCGCTGGAGGACGCGGGAGCGGAAGTGTTCCTGACCCGGAAAAACCCCGTCGTCCTGACAAGCGACGGGGAACACCTCAGCGTCCGCTACATGTGATTTCCGGCCCTGTCCGTTTCACTTCAGTTTCTCTTTCAAATCATTCCACGGCATGAGCGCGGATAAAATAAAACACATTTTCGTCTCATCTCTTTTTTTCAAGGCGTGCCTGCCAGACGGCCAGGGCGTAAGCCTCCGGTTCGTTTTTGTACGGCACGCACTGGCGTTCCATATAAATTCGTTTGTTCGGGCAGCCGCCGCAGCAGGCGGGTAGCCACAGACAATCCCGGCATTCCGCGTCCCGCAAAGCACCAGCGGTATTGAGATAAACCGTCAGTTTATCCGGATCATCAGCCGTACCTAAGGGATCCTTCGGGTCCCAGCGTTTTGCGCTGCCAAAGCTATGCTCCGGCTTATCCACATCCTCCCAGCATTTCTGCAGCCGGCCCTTTTCGTCGATTCCAACGCCCCAAAGGTGGTGAGCCATGCAGTAGTGACCTCTGCCTCGATGGAACCTGTGGGAATCCTGCATGATGCCGACTTCAGCGGAATCCGTACCGCAGAGCAGATTCACATTGCTCTGCCTTTCATCGGAGGCATCATTCCCGGAAACAGGAGCCGGGTAGTATCTGAGATCGTTTCCGCTTTCTTCCGCAAGCGTCTGAACGAATGCTTTCAGCTGTTCCATCTCTCCCTTGTTCGCTGCGTGAACATTGTGACGGATATTGATTTTACCGGAAATTTTGACGGTCCGCAGATTCTCCGTGATCCTAAAAAAGGTCGGACCGCCGCCCGCCAGATGGCGGGTAGCGTCATGTGCCGGGCCGATACCGTCCAGGGTGATCTGGTAAGAATTTACTTTCACCCGGGAAAGCATATCTGCCTTTTCCTGATCCAGCAGGTATCCGTTGGTGATGATCGTCGCCTGATAATCCGCGCCTTTATCCGCCGACAGTTTGATCAGCCGGTCTGAAAGGGATTCGATCACATCCGGCGCCAGCAGCGGTTCTCCGCCGAACCAGGTGACATGCAGATGCTTTGCCCCTGATGCATTCAGCATACGTTCTGCCAGGGCAACAATATCATCCTGCACCTCGGCATTCATTTTTTCCGCCTTATGGTTTTCAAAGCAGTAGGGACAGTCAAAATTACAGCCCATCGTCGGACAGACCGTCAGGCCGACACTGACCGGGTAGGCGCAGGCGCCCCGGGCCAGCGACTCCAGCATTGCCTGTTCGTCAAAATTGACAATGATTCCGGCTTTCTTATAGCGTTCGAGGACCGGGCTGTCTTCCGACAGGGTATCCAGCGCGCTCAGCGGGAGCATGTCGATCGGGTCCATCGTAATACAGGTGCCCTTCATTAAATTGACGATGATAAACCCTTTGTTTTCGGGATGCTTTGCGGAAATATTGTATCTTGATAAGCGCCAGCCGGCTTCTGACGCGGTACGGGGCTCAGCATGATCATTTTTCATAATGTTTTTCCCTTTTTCTCCTTTTCGTAAAATATGGGTCATCAGGTATTCTCATCCAGACGCTGCCGGGAAACCAGCTCCGCAAAAAAACCGTTTTTCTCAATCAGCTGGGTGTAGGTTCCTTCTTCGATAATGTGCCCCTGATCGAGAACAAGGATGCGGTCGCAGTCCTGCACGGTGGAAAGGCGGTGGGCGATCACAATACGGGTGCATTGGAGCGAAGCCAGGGACTCCGTAACACGCTTCTGGGTGATGTTGTCCAGCGCACTGGTTGCTTCATCAAGGATCAGGATTTTTCTTTTTCCGCAGATCGCGCGTGCAATCAGCAGACGCTGCCGCTGGCCGCCGGAGATGCATCCGCTGCCTTCCGAGATGATCGTGTTCATGCCCATGGGCATCCTGCGGATGTCCTCTGCAATGCCTGCCAGCTCCGCCGCACGCCAGGCATCATCCAGCGTTGCTTCCGGTGTGGAAAGAACGATATTGTTATAAATGTCAGCATGGAAAAGACGTCCATCCTGCAAGACCGTTCCGATATGCTGACGCAGGGAACGCAGGTCCGCGTTTTCCACATCATAGGGGACTGAGCCGTAGAGGATGCTGCCGGAAAGCGGTTTTTCAAATCCCAGCAGGAGGCGGACCAGGGTCGTTTTTCCGCAGCCGGATTTGCCGACGATCCCGATATACTCCCCCGGATGAATATTCAGGGAGATGTCATCCAGGATCATCGGGGTGTTTTCTTCATAGCGGAAGGAAAGGCTGGATACATCGATCTGGCCGTTCAATTCTGTGACGATAGCTTTATCGGAAGTCGTTTCGGGGACGGTCTTCATGATCGGCTCAACCATCTTCAGCATGGGAACGGTCTTGACGGCCTCCGCGATCAGGTTTGTAACCTCGATCATGGCCGCGCTCATCTGGCCGTATGCCACACTAAAGGCCATGAATCCTGCGGCACTGATTTTCGAAGAACCCGAGATATAACAGAGCCAGGCGGTCCCGATGGCGCCGATCAGGGAAACCAGCACCGGTAAGACTCTGAGCAGCTCCGGCCGGTGATAGGAAGCTTTCGCATATTCCGAATAGGCGTCCGCCCATTTTGAGAAAGCACGGTCTTCCGCACCGGAGAGCTTGATTTTTTGTACGCCGCCCAGAAGGGAGGCTGTCGTTCCCGAAAGATTCGCGTTTGCATTCATGCTTCGCTGTTCGAATCTTTGTCCCAGTTTTGCGGCCGCAACCGTGAATGCTGCCTGCAGCAGCACGATGATCAGCGCCGGAACGGCAAGATCGGCCGCATAAGCTTTAATCTGAAACAGGTAAATCAGCGAAAGAAGGGCTGTCAGACCGCCGCCCAGCAGGAGACGCGTAATCTGCCTGAACAGATTGTTCATCTGGTTAACGCGGGTGGAAATATTCCCTGCGTCATATTTCCTGAAAAAGCCCATCGGGAGCATGAGAACCCGGGCATAGGTTGCCGCAACAGAGAAGGTCTCAATCTTTGCCGTGGCTCTGTTGATGATCAGGTTTCTGTAACTGTTGATCAGCAGCCGTGCCGCGGCGGCGCCGAGAAGCAAACCGGCCAGCGGAAGGATCAGATTTCTCTGCCCGGAGGGAATGACAGTATCCAAAGCAAGATGGTTTGCCCACGCGGGCAGCAGACCCATCAGCGCGGCAAGGAGTGCTGAAAAAAGAATCAGAAAAGCATCCCCTCTGTTGAAAATGTTCATGCTCCAGAGAATCAGGTCGGAGACGGTAAGCGATTTGGCCGGCAGCGCACGGTAGAAGAACACGGCTTCGGGCGCAAAGCGCCCCGCGTTCGCTTTGGTCACGTGAACCCTTTTTCCGGTTCCGGGCTCAATATAATCAAATCCCCTCAGGCCGTGCGGCGCCAGCGCCACCGGGGTACCGTCCTCCAGCTTTGCCAGCATGGCGCCGAACCCGTCTTCATACCAGGTTCCTTCCAGGCGGACAGGCCGATGCATGATCCCCGCCGGACGGCACAGATAATCAATACGCTCCTCCGTCTGTTCCGTACCTTCCGGGACAGGCCCTGCTTCCGTTCCGTAGTATTGCAGGCAGGTTTTCACTGCGATGTCAAGCATTTCTGCGTCATCGGTACGGAAAATGATGCGGTCCTCCGGATCGCTGACAGAGGATGCCAGCTTTGCGTAGGCCTTTTCGGCCATCTTCTCGTTCAGCCGTGCGCGAAGATTGATTTGAGATTCTCCAAAGCTCATATCACTTAATTCCTTCTTACAAGGTCTGCGTAAGCCCCGTTCATCGCCATCAGTTCCTGATGGGTTCCGCGTTCCTGCACCTTTCCATGATCCAGAACGATGATCTCGTCGCAGTCCCGTATCGTGCTCAGGCGATGCGCGATCACAATGCAGGTCATACCGCGTTCCCGGATACGCTGAATGATGCGGGCTTCTGCCTGCGCGTCCAGGGCGGAAGTCGCTTCATCCAGGATCAGAATGGAAGGCTCTTCCGCCAGCACGTGCGCAATTTCAAACCGCTGCAGCTGTCCGCCGGAAAAATTCTTTCCGCCCGGCTGAACCATCGTGTAAAAGCCGCCCTGACGTTTGGCAATGTCGTCCTGGATATCCGCGTCCCGGCAGGCCAGGATCATCTCATAATCTTCAATCGAGGCATCCCATAATTTGATATTATCGGCGACCGTATCGTGAAAGGCCACGATATCCTGGTTCACCATGGACAGGGTACTTCGGAGGACTTCCGGCGGGATCTCCTTCAAAGGAATTCCGTCAATGCGTATTTCCCCGGACCATGCCGGATAAAGCCCGGCGATCAGCCTGGCAACGGTTGTTTTTCCGCAGCCGCTCTGCCCCACCAGGGCCACCCACTTTCCGGGTTCGAGATGAAGGGAAAAATCATCGATGACGGGCGGTTCCATGGTGGAATAACCGAAGGTCACATGCTCCAGGTCCAACTGCCCGCGGAGTTTTTGATATCCCCTCTGAGCGATTTCATCCGCCGGCAGATGTTCTTCGGGAACATCTGCCGGGCAGTTCATCACATCCTCCGTCTGTTCCAGCCGGATTCCCATTTCCTGGATGGTTTCCCCAAGATCGATGAATTTTTTAACCGGTTCCATAAATGCGGTCAGGAAGCCGGTAAAGGCCAGCAGGGAACCGGCAGTGAAAGAACCCTGAAGGATCAGCCGGATCCCAAGAGCCAGAACCGCAATATCTGCCAGTTCAGTCAGCGCCAGCGGGATCATGCCAAGATATTCGTTGATCCGGGTCTTTTGCGCATTGCTGTTGTTGGCAAGGGCCTGATAGCCCGCCCATCTGTTGAAAAATCCGTTTTCCGCGCCGGCTGCCTTAATCGACTCGATCATGCTGATCCCGCCCATCGTGGCTGCGCCGAGCTTGCCGTTATAGGCGGAAAGCTGCCGCGTGACGTTTTTACGCAGGTATGAAGCATATTTTGCGGCAAGCGCGTTCAGGATCACCGTAAAAACGCCGATGGCCGTGAGCAGAACACTGTATTTCAGCATGATGATGAGATACAGGAAGAGCATCACGGTGCTGATCAGGATGGGCGCCAACTTCCCGATCAGCGCATAGGCCGTAGCCTCATTGTTCGCAATCCGCATCTGGAGTTCGCCGATCGAGCGTTGGGAATAATAGTCAACCGGCAGATGCAGCATATGCCGCATGAATTTTGAGGAGGAAACCATCGCCGTTTTCCCCTGTATTTTTGCCAGATAAACCGCATTCTGAATGGAAACAAGCCCGTTGACAAGGGCCAGCACGATCATCGCCGTGACCACCGGTTCCAGCCAGTCCGGATTCCTTCCGCTGATCACATCGTCGAGAAACACCTTGCCCAGGGACGTGTAAAGGGCCGAAGCCAGCACCGCGATCGCTGCGGTAATCATCATAAACAGGATCGGCTTTTCCATCCCTTTCAGGCGCTTGCGGATGGATGCCATGACGTCCGGTTTGCTGCCGCCGGGTTGAAACTGCTCGGTTTTTGTAAACTCCAGGGTGATCCCTGAATATTTCTGTTCAAATTCTTCCCGTGCGACGGGTATCTGGCCTTGCGCGGGATCATTCAGATAGACATAATCCCCCTGAACGCCCCTGACCACCACCCAATGGTGGGCATTCCAGTATGCAATACAGGGAAAGGTTGCTTCCCTCATGAACTCCTCCGCGTTCAGACGGAAGCCCTTGGCCTCCAGACCGTATCTGCGGGCAGCCTTGAGGATATTCGATGCCTTTGCCCCGTCCCAGCTGACGCCGCAGTCCTTGCGCAGCTGCTCCAGGTGAACCCATCTTCCGTAATAGGCCAGGATCATCCCCAGGCTGGCAGCCCCGCAATCAACGGACTCCTCCACCTGCATGATCAGAGGAACTTTTTTGATGGCACGATCTGACATTGGCTTTTTCCTCGCAAAACCTGATTGCAAGCTCAGGAGATCGGTTCATAGGCTGCCCCGATCCCCGTACCCCTGAAGCCCGACATTTATTTGAATAACAGCGAAATCGGCCGAACCGCGTTCGTCGTGATCTGAATGTTCAGCGGCACCGTTTCCGGGGGAGTTTTGCCTGACACCGATTCAAAGGAACAACGATATCCCCAGTTTTGCGGCATCAGGGTGTCGGTCAGGTAATCACTGCCGGTCATTTCCTTCGCTTCTTCCCGGGAATTCGGAATCCCGGCCACCTCGGAAACCTTCATCTCAATTCCGTCAACCATGGCGCTGTCGCCTGTGTGAACCTTGCTGAAGTCCTCCGTGGAAAGGAAACTGAAGGTCTGGCCGTCCCTGTAAACGCCGACGGTTTGCACGCGTACAGAGACCGATCCGAAAAAGCCCCACACAAGCACACCGATGAGCAGCGCGGCACAGGCTCCCAGCACAAGTAACACACTCGGGTTGGTGATCTTCACATATCGTTCCAGATCATCCGGCGAACGCAGCCGTTTAGCTTCATGACTGGTTTTCTGTTCATTTTCCATAGCGATTCCTCTTTACAAATGATCTCCTGCTCACTCACCGGATCAGTGACTCGCCGGATCCGTGGACGGAAGTTACCCAACAGCATTGATCATTCCCGGCTTCGGAGTCTCTCAAACCTTGACGATCACGTCCAGACCGACCGGTTCAGTTTTTCCCGTGAGTATGCTCAGATTTTAACATATTTATGAGTCATTGCAAAGGGGGGATCCCGGAATGTCTGGTTCCCCGGACTTGACAATCCGAAACACTCCCTTGAAAATAGGCATATTGAATCAATCCGGTGAAAGATTCCATTTGACATCGGTTTGAAAAGACTTATCATAACAGAAGAACCAAATTGCACGGAATAAAACACCTGCAAAACTCCGGGCATGCTGAAAGTAGCAAAACTGATTGGAAATTAGGAGGAGAAAAAAAAGAACGGGAAAGAACGTGTTGACTACCTGCTGACCAAAGTACCGGAAGACAAAAAGGAAGCATTTGTTGAAGACCTCAAAGGCGTTGCCAGCCTTGAGGAGGGTTTGTCCGTTTTGAAAAAGTACGGCATTTCCCTGACCGAAGAGGAAATGCAGAAGCTGACCGCAAAATGTGAAATGTCCGACAACGAGCTGGACGCAGCAGCCGGCGGCAACGAATACAACAACCAATGCTGCATGGGCAATATGTGTGAAAAGCATTATATTCCAAAACGTCCTTAACAGGAAAACTTGGATTCTGTAAAACGTCATTTCAGACAATCTGTGGTATTCTTATATTACTTCATCACCACAATTCTCCTCTTTGGTACAACACTATCTGCCCAGGGCATACTCTTGGATGGTTTTCATCGTTTTTGGGATTATTTCTATATCAAACTCGACATCCCCTGTCTCAAGGGAATGGTTTGCGCCTTCTGTCTTATACAGCGAAAGCCCCTTCTCCGCACAGCAGCGTTCAACAATTTCCGTGTCCACCCAGCGGTCAGCCGTCCCATGGAAGACGATCCCCTTTTCTCCGGCATACTGAAAGGTTTCTTCAACCGGAGAAAAATGGATCTGGCGGCAGTCGATGCCATGGCGGCGTGCATACGCACTGCAGGCAATTGTCCCGATACTCTTGCCAATCATCAGGATATCTTCGTACGCGCTCCAGTCGATCCCGCGCAGCGCCTCCTCTGACTGTTCCAGGGCCATGCCCGCAGACTTTATGATCATCCCAATATCTTTTTGGGCACAGGGCGAAAATCCGCCATAACGAACCGGGAAGATCTCCCAGCCCAGTCCGTCGAGCAGTTTCCAGCTGTAGTACAGTAAAGGCCTGTCAAAGGTATAAATAACTCCGGGAAACAAACACACGATTATCTTCATGCTCATCCTCCATCTGGCATAATCCGGAGGGATTATTTTACTCTACGCCTCCCAATCCGTGTACGATATACCGCGGCGTATCGCGGAGCTCCACCAGGGGATGGGAGGCAAAATAGGCCTCAAACACATTATGCACATCGCTTGCGACCTCGACAGATTTGCCGTTACGCTCAACCTCTTCGAGTTTCAGGTCCATATAACGCTCCATGTTTGCAAAGTGGTATTCCTGCAGAACCACTGTATACAGATCGCTGTCCTGGATCTCTTTTCCGTTTATTTTGAAAGAAACAAAGGACTGGGTTGCGCGGTCATACTCACAATATGTTCCGGCGGAAAGCTGATAGCTCGATCCATGCTCTTTGCCAAGGAAAACATCTTCACGTAAGATGTACTTCAGCGCATGGCGCAGCTGAACCCCTGTGAGCTTTATTCCGTAGAGGGGGCCGCCAAAGGGAAATACCTCCTTGAAGTCTCCCAGGGTTACGATGGGTCCAAGGGCCGGCTTGCGAATACTGCCGGAGCCGAACATAACCAGATCCACGCCGAGCTGTGCACGGAGGCACTCCGCCATCACGTCGCCGAGCTCTGTCTCCGAATCACGCCTCGGATGTGTGTACTCACGCGGGAAGCGCGTAAGCACGCGCTTATATTTTTCATCAGTGTATTCTTTTAACTGTACGATGATTTCCTCCAAGGCCTCGTCACGCGGGCAGTTTTCCTCCGTAATGGGGATGCATTGCCAGGTATAAGAGTCGATGCAGTTGTTATCCGTATCCACCATGATATCGAAGCGCCCGATCTGATCCGTGCCGACAGCGGCCTGAACAATGGGGATGCCGGCAACCACACAGGGCTCGGAGAGCCTGGTATGGCTGTGGCCTCCGATAATAATGTCCACGCCCCAGGCGGGATTAAGCTTCTCGGCCAGCCTCTTGTCCTCTTCAAAGCCGATATGTGTCAGCAGCACAGTAAAATCAATGTCGACATCGCGGTAGGCGTCGCATATTTTGCCGACCTCCTTTGCTGCATCTTCAACATCAACCAGCATACCGATGAATCCCTCTCTTTGGGTATTTGCCAGAACATTCTCCGTCAGGATCCCGATGAACAGCACGCGCATCCCATCAATCTCCTTGATAAAATAGGATTTGAAAAGGCGTACGCCGTTGTGTTCAGATACATGTTGGCGTTAATGATTGGGAAGGTGGCACACTTCTCAAGAAACAGCAGACGGGCCAGGCCGTAGTCCACCTCATGATTGCCGATGGTTACCACGTCCGGCGCCAGCAGATTCATGATCTGAATGGTCGAAATGCCCTGAAACTCGCTGTCGATCAGCGAGCCGCGGAACATGTCGCCGGCAATGGCGTAAATGACGTTCTTCTCCTCATTGCGGACCTTATTGATATAGCCGGACAGGCGGGAAACACCGCCGATCAGTTTTTCATCCACTTTCTCGGCCAGAAAATCACCGTGAAGGTCATTGGAATGCAGAATGGTGAGTTTTTTCAGATTTTTCATGTTGTCTGCACAACCGCCTTTCTGTATATTTTTGATCTTTTTTAACAATATCGTATAGTCCATCCGAATTGTCAACATAAACAATACGATCCACATTTCATCTCTGCTTTTTTACCATATTCTCCTGTTTTATTCAATAGTGTGTTCCAGATTGACCGTGTCAGGCCTTCTCGGCAATCGATTAAATACTCAACCTTCCCACTTTGAAATTCGCAAGACAAAAGATCCGTCCCCGTGTCCTGCCATCCCCGTGTCCTGATACAGTTCATGAATTGGCAGGAAAATGGTTGAAACGCCGGATAATGCATGGTAAACTGCATATAGTCTTTGGTATCCATACCGCGGAAAACGGATGATCATAAAAAGGAGGAAAACGTTCATGCCTGACATCAAAGAAAGAGGAATTGAAAAGAAAGAAGAACATTCTGACAGTGCAGGCTACTGTCCTTATACGCCGGACCGCAGATGCAAAACCGGCAAGGAGGGTGGATGGTCGAAGTGTGAAGAATGCGATACATGTGGCTGGAGGGCCTGGTAACACCCTACAATTCAATCATGTCCCCTGCGTATTGAGTCTCGTTGATTTTGCGCATATGAGCCATGCCCGTCATGCACAGAAACCGCACCCCGTTCCCCAGGGTGCGGTAAATTATTGTGCCGGAAGTCATACTCAATCGGCAGCCAGGAAGCCGGAAAGTTCGATCTGTGTCCATCCGGCGCCGCCGATGACTCGAATCCACATCGTTTTTGTTTCCGGGACCACGACCATCTGGTACACCGTCATCTCGTTTTGCGCGCCGCCGTTTTCCTCAGTGGTTTCAATAATTTCCATCATTTTCTGCGCGTCGATTTTGCCTTTGGCGCTGTCACACAGCGTGATCAGGTTTTTGCGGCGGGTAATGCCATCCCAGCAAGCCTTATCACTCGGCGTGAAGAAAAGCCAGTCTTCATTGACATAATAATTCGTTGAAACCAACAGCCCGTCAGGAAGATCCGCCCCACCCACTTTATAGCCGATAGGACACCATTCGTAGGAACTGGCCGATTGGCTGTCAGCCACATTGATGATATAGGATGAGCTGTTATTCACCGTGCTGAAGAAAAGATCCCATTCCTTCAACTCGTCAATTTCAAACAGCGCGTTAAAGAGCATTGTCGTGCCGGTAATTCTGGCTTCGGGAGGTTTGATAGGCGCGGATGGTTTTCCATTGTTCAGCTCCATGAAGATTCCTTTTTCATTCAAGCCATTGACGGTGTAAATTTCACCGATATATCCGACGGTGGCTACGGACAGTGAACCATCCGCCGGGTGAAAAACCGTTACAGCCACGGCATCTTTCAACAGGGTAAGCGCTTCGGAATAATCATAGTTTCTGCCGACCACGAGGGGGCCTTCTGCATAATCATTCCAGCAGATAGCCGCACTGCACATCGGAAGGCCTATGATCCGCTCCATTGCGTTGACGGCCTGCAGCTGATCTGTTGACAGTTCAGACGTTTCAGCGGCGCCCCTTAAAAACTCATTGATCCGGTAGGGTAAACGGTCCGTCTGTTCCTTAATAATCCGGGTTGCCTGGAGATAATTGCCGATGTTGTATGTTCCGATGATTTCAAGCAAACTATACATTTCTTGCAGTTCGTACTTCATCAGGGCACCGTACTGCCGGCCCATTTCATACCAGGTTCCGTACAGACTGACGACGCTGATACCGTTCAGCCCTGTTCTGTTGCCGCGCTCAAAAGTCTGATCCGGATTGCCCGCGGTGAGGATCTTCCCGGAAGTCTCTTTTACGCTTGTTTCATCCGTCGGAAGCTGTTTTTCTGTCCGTTCAGTCCAAAACTGTACAGCCGTGTTCAGGTCGGGATTGGTCATGCTGCGGATCATCAGCAGTTCAAATGCATCCATGAAATGCGGATGCTGCAGAAGCTCCTGAGCCTCTTCTTCCGTCAGCCCGCCGGCCAGTTTTGCCTGCAGTTCGTAGATGGCCAGGAACTTTACTTCCATTTCCTCGTCCACCTGGATCGTCGTCTGCTGGGCCGCGAAAAGCGCTTTGGCCGCCGTCAGCAGCGCTTCCCCTTCCAGGCCCTCAACCGCCGGCCACAGGAAGGCGGCAATGGACAGATTGCCGTCCATCAACCTGCCGGCCGCATGCCACTCGTCCATCCAATCGGCAGCCGCTCGGATATATTCCTTGTAAGCGTCTGTTTTGTACAACTCGGCAGCCGGCATATAGATGGCTGTAAACATATTGTATTTTTCGAGGTTGTCCAGGCATCTCCGCGCATATCCGGCGTCATAGTATTTAGCGAGATTTTTCTTGTTCATACCCGGCTGGTTCTTCGCGGCGTATTTCGGGCCGTTTTTCATCATATCCGCTTCCATGCGGTCCGAAAGGCGGAAATTATACCGGGCGGCAAAACGAATGCCGCGGATAGCGATGCGGGGATCGTCCGCGATGGCGACATACGGATCCACCATCGTATCCACAATGCCTTCCCGGATGTCATGCAGGCCGCCGTGATAGTCGACCAGTTCACCGGTGCGGAAATCATAATAGATCGCGTTGAACGTCAGGTCACGTTGGAAGGAATCCGCCACAAAGCTTCCGGAATAGAGCGCATCGGGATCAAAATCCGGTACGCCCGGAAGTCCCCTGTATGCCACCGGGATGTTTACACAGGAAGCCACGTCTATGATTTCGTCCGGATAATGGGCGTATCCGAAGCTCAGGCCTGACGGAATCGTGTGGAACGTCACATCTCCCAGAATTTTTTCGAATTCTTCGTTCGGAGCGGTGGTCGTGATATCGAAATCCATGGTCGGCGTTCCCATGACCAGGTCGCGGACGGCTCCTCCGATGCAGTATGCTTCATAACCGGCGTTGATCAGTTTTTCCGCCGCATCCAACGCGTTCGGGGAGAAAATGTCGCGGCTGATACCGTGTACGGACTCGGGAATGCGCAGTTCCGCCCAGCCGTTTTCCTGAACAAGCTTGTAATTCTCATCGATCAGCCGGTTGATCTCAGCTGTGAAAAAGGGGAAGGAAGTTCCCGCCGCCTCAGCGGAGCATACGGTGCTTCCTCCGAGAAGGACTGTGAATAACAGCACCAGGCAAAGGAAAAGGCTCAACTTTCTCATTCTTGACCTCCATACGTTGTTATTCGTTTTCTGCTCCCAGAATTTCATCCTGCGGAAGCAAGACTTTTATTTACTATAATCGTTTTCTTCCTGACGGTCAACATAGCTTTCCGGAATGTCAAATTCAAAAACCTATTTTCCCCCAGATTGTCTTTCGCTGGCATGTTGCGTTTTTTTCTTTATGTTCTGAAATTCTCATGAAACGCAAAGTGAAAAAAGATACCCTGCGGGAGTACCTGCTCCTACAGGGTAAAAGTGCTTTCAGTCACGCGCCGTCAAATCATCAGGCGTTCTCAGCCGTCTCTGTCTCCGGCTTGTCCAAAGGGGCGGTTATCACATAAACATGGACAGAGGAATACCCGCTTTTTCTGCCTTCGCCTTCACAAACGCGATCGCTTCCTTCTCCGAGGCATCACAGCCATGGGCCTTCATAAAAGCGCCCAGCTTCCCCGCCTGTATCGCCGCGATTCCCTCTTCCTTCAGTTTGTCGTCCGCCAGTACCTCTTTGAACAGTTCCTCGATCGTTTTCATTTCCGTTTCCTCCTGTTTTCTTTTTTTGACCATGTTTTATTGAATCACTGCCGGCAGCCTGTTCATTTCCCGCTGCCCTGCAGTGAATCAACAGCTAATCAAATATGATTACACCTGTTGTGTGCCCTGGATGTCCAGTTCTCCATTCATCGTTCATCTGTCCAGCAACCAAGCCGTCGTTCCGAAGTGGATCAGGTCCATACCGCTGATGATGATGCCGATGCCGATCATAACCCCGATGGTATGAGCCATCGCGTCGGGGTTGCAGAGGCAGATGATGGCGGAAATGATCATCAGGATGCCGAGAATCAGTGCAATCCACCAGTTCCGGCCCAGCTCCGTATTCCTGCGGGCACCCTTCTCCCTGTCATACAGCGACTTGGTCTTGATGGCAAGAACAATGCGCAGGATCCCGTCGATAAACAGCCAGGCGATGGCTGAATAGACAATGAAATCGTCCACAGCCAGCTGCAGGAAACCGTTGCCGACCAGCGCGATACCGAGCAGCAGGGAAATAATGCCGCTGGCGAGCACGAATCCGCTCCCCTCTTTGCTTCTGTCCCTCTGGAACCAGGCAATCATCATCCCAATCCCTTCCAGGATCATGACAACGCCGATGACATACCCAAGGGTCAGGAAGGTCAGATCCGGAAGGAGCAGGCAGCTTGCCCCGCCAATCATCAACATCACACCGAGAACGACCGATAAAATTGTAACCATACCAAAACCTCCATTTTGTCTGATTTAACCCATAAGTCCTGTTCTGATTCGTCATCAGTAAGTATATATGGATACAAATGAATTGTAAACATATTTTTCCAGATTTCAAGAGAGTGTTCCAGAATGTCACACGCCCGTCCGGATCGGAATCCTTTGATTCACCGCTGTCCCGTGAGCAGTTCCGCCTATTTTGCAAGGGGGCAATTTATGAGATAATGGCCATGCCCGACAACCGGGAAATCATTTTTTGAAAGGATGAATGAAGATGGCATTTTATCCCACCCTTCACGGGTGGGATTGTTTTTCGGCTTCTCATTCGCCCGGCCAATGCGATCTCTCCAGAATTTCTCCGGTTTTCAGATCCACAATCAGGTCATCCCGTGAACCGTCCAAATAGTACAATACGTAATACAGGCACAGCGGCTCCTGCAGGCTTTCCACCGGGACCAGCGACACGGTCAGCGGCTGATCCATTGACAGCGGGATCATCTCGTTGTAATCCAGGGTATCCATATTCACCATGCGATTCGTTCCGAAAAAGACCCGGGTTTCTATCGCGGTCAGCGCAACTTCATTAAGGCCGCAGTTACTCCTGTTTTCATAAAAATTGTTCCATGCGTGCAGCGCCAGCTTCTCAACCGTAAATGAAATCTTCCCATCATGATTCTCCACGGTAAAGTATAGATCACTGTACCAGGAAAACCTGCCGTCGGATAGCAGGTCATTATCTTTAGCGGGATGGAAGTTTTCCGCCTCCGAATACAGGAAAAGATCGTCCGCCCTTACACGCCATGTCTGCCCCCATTCCTGCTGTAACTCAATGCTGCTCAGCACCCGGTCATTCACCATCACCGCCAGGCCACTGAGCGTTATGCTCCAGCCGCCGGTTTTGTCCGGCACGATCGGGGTGGCGGTGATTATCCGCGTCACATACATTTCTTCAGGTTTTCCCTCAGAATTCGTTGCTGTTTCTTTTCCCAGCAGGCACAGGTTCACATTGCCGCGATCTACGCTTGCAGCTTCCTCGGCCGTGATCGGCGCCGAGGCGAGTATGGGGCGAATTTCCGTTTCCGGAATCACAACGGTTTCCGAAAGCGCCATTTGTTTCTCCGTAAGCACTGCGGGAAGGACTTCCGCCATCTCTGCCGCTTCCAGCAAGGTTCCGCCGGGGGCGCCCAATACGCTTCCCTCCGGGAAAACAAGTTTTGCCGGTTCGCTGAGCACGTTCCCGTTCAGGAAAGTAAATTGCAGTTCATTCACAGAGTCTCCGGGCTGGAAGGCTTTATCGACGCGCAGCATCAGGCATCTGACCGCTGCGGAATGGGCCGGAAGAACAATCGCGCTTAACGGTTCAAAGCCGTCAAACGCCGTTCCGTTCATCTCCGGCCTTACCATCTGCAGAAATACGCTTTCATCGGATGTATTCCGCAGCCGAAGCCCCAGCGCGACTCCATCGTCGGCAATCAGCACGCTTTCCACGGAAACCGAAACATCTCCCTGCAGCAGGGGAATCTGCGCCAATGCTTTTTCCGCCTCCTGCAGCGGAAGAGGTGTTTGCAGAGCTAAGGAGATTTTTTCTCCATCCAGGCCAAGGCTGTCGTCCAGCCCCAGCCACAGCTCCACCTGTTCGACGGCGCGCACGCCCGCCTGCTCCAGCGCCTGGGAAACGCCCAGATGATACAGCCGGCGGCTGTCCGCGACATGCAGGCTGAACCGGTTCACCCTCACCCCATTTTCTGCGGTAAAGGGGAAATACCTTTCCTGATGCGGAGCAAGCTTTAATGCAACTGTCCCCTCTGCCCGCACGCCGTTCATCATCAATGCGGCTTCCGTGTTCAGCTCCGTATCTGAATCATTCCGTACGCAAAGTATCCCGCTGAAGGAACCGTCTGCCATCTGCTCCAGGGAAACCAGCCGCCACAGCGCGTTCTCCGTCTGAACCTCGCTCAACGAAGCGGGAGGAATCGGGACAAAAGCGCTTACATCCGCGCCCTGCAGCTCCAGATGCACGTGCAGGGTTTCCTTTTCTGCGCTATAATCGCTTCCGGAAATCTCCAGATCAAAATCGACCGTTTCGACTTCCGTAAGGCCTGTCAGGTCTTCTGCCTGCAGGGAAATTGTGTAGGATTCGCTTTCCCCGGGTTTAACAGATGAACGCCACAGGTATTTCGAGGCCATCCGGTTTCCGTTCAGCACAAACTCAGTTCCACGATAGTCCCGGACCTCCTCTGCCCTGTTTTCCAAATCAAAATTCAGTACAAGCGCAGGATCCTGCTTCGTGTTTTTCTGTACTGCTGAAACCCGGAGAGCAACCTTATCCTTTTCTATCAGAGAAGGACTGACCATGACGGCTGCTTCATTCGGATTCCCGATGGCGACCGGCACACTGCTCCAGGTATTCTGGCGGACATCTGTTACCTGGAACATTGCATAAAGATTGGTGCTTTCCCAATCCTCAGAGAAATGCAGATGCCAGTGTGCCGGCAATTCAATCGTCCGTTCATAATATCCATTAAAGCGTTCCCAGTCGTAAAACCCGTCCATCGCGCCTTCCGGATCCGGCAGATTGCGGACAAAAAGGCGGAAGTTCAGATCGGTGTATCCATCCTCGGAATAACCGATACGGTTCGTGTAGCTTTGAGACGCCAGGTCGTAAACATAGCTGCGCTCGATTTCCAGGTCATTTGTCTCCGGATTCAGCCGGCAGTAATGCAGCACAGTGGCTGTTTCTTTTTTGACTGTACGGGTGGAATAATCGTTATAGGTCGTCAGGACAATATAGTACTCACCATCTTCCGACAGTTGAAAGCTGATCGGCCCGGTAAGTGTGTTCCCGTTTTCATCCAGCACATACAACGCCCGTCCCCGATATTTCGCGGAAACCTGCCCGTTTGCATCCATCCCGGCCGTTTCCACAGAGATTGGTGCAAAGGATCCCGAACCATAATCGGAGACCTTCTCGATAATCATCAGCTGCACAGAAGCCATCTCTTCCCGCTGTTCCTCTGAAAGCTGCAGGGAGAAAACATGGTTTCCCTCCGCATCCATCCCCAGATCCAGGGTAGACAAATTACTCCAGTCCACGAGTTCTTCGCCGGTCAGCATCGCGCCGAAGCGTTCCAGATACCGGGCGTAACCGTCGCTGAATTCCAGCGCCCGGTAATCGTCCCGCCAGGATTCCAGATATTTTCTTTTGTTCACAAAAGGGTGATAGACCGAGAGCCCGCCGGCGCCTTCCCGGTTGGAGCGGGAAACGACAACCGTGTCCTGAAGCGCCTGCCGCAGTTCCACATCCTCCTTTCCGAAACGGGAAATCAGGTCGCCCAGATCCACCAGGTCATATCCGTCTTCGCCGACGGCACGAACAGCCTGGCCGAAGCCGGTGGACGCTTTTCGTACGCCGGAAACATCCGAAAAGGTTTTGTCGCTGATCGTGCTGCCGAGGGGATTGAAGAAAGCATCCATGCTTTCCAGAAGTGCGTCGATTTTTCCCAGATCCACACAGGCCATCGTCAGCAGGTCCCTGGAATCCCGCAGGCTGTCAAAATAGCTGTCCACCACACGCTGTCCGGTCTCCGCGCCGTTCCGGTCCTGCTCCAGCCCCTTCAGAAACGCGTAATTCCATCCGCTGGCCGGTTCCGTCTCCTGGGATCCAATCATATATTCCGCATAAGGCGCAACAGCTTTAGCCACTTCTGCCGTACACATCAGGCAGGCGTCAAAACCGATCCAGCTCAGCTTTTCCGGATAATCCGCAAGCCGTAGCCCTTCCGTCAGATCATGCAGGGAAAGATTGTCCATCGAGAACAGCTCGTCCCAGCAGACACCCTCCATCGGGCCGCCGCCATGATCCCACAGAATCAGGGCGTATTTCTCCGCCGGATATCGATCTGCTCCGAAGCGTAGCAGCTGCGTCAGCGTTTCCCGGTTTCCCATGCTCATCCGGTCCGCGTTCCATACCTTCCGGGATTTCCCGGCACCGATTTCATAAATGGCGGTATTTCCGGCGTCGAACCAGCGATTCCGGGTTTTTTCTCCGCCGGCCATGACCAGCACGGAGATCCGGCTGTCCTGAAAGCCCGATTCCAGCATTTCCTGAATATCCGCCGAAGCTGAGCCGTAAGCGCTTTCCAGGTTGCTGCCGCACATATACACCATCAGCGTCAGGCTGCGCTGCTGTTCCTCCGCATGGGCGGCAACACCGACGACCCCGAGCATCAGTATGATTACCAGCAACCACAGCAGCTTTTTCATCGCGCGCATCTCCATTCTCTCTATCCCGTTTTTCCCCGAAAAACCCACTCCGTTCTCAGCGGGTTGCATCTTCCGGTTTATTCAGCCCTTGTTCCATCATTATTCTCCGCCGCCCATGAAGACGCCGTCCATCATCTGCTGAATATATCCGGCATAGGCCGTCTGTACATCCTCCGGCACGATATCCGCATTCTCCGGCACCGTCAGAAGCCCGTCGCTTTCCCCCGGCGACACGCTGGCCGTCAGTTTGAAACGGCCGCCATGATGAAAGGCCGCCTGCAGCGAGGCCCAGGCAGAAACCTCCGTCGGCGCCGGCTCCTCCGCCAGCGCACAGGCAGTGATCATCATCACCAAGAAGGCCAGGATGGCTAAAATCCGTCTGATATGCTCTCTCTTCATGAACCTGCACCCCGATTCTCTTCACGTATGTCCGAAACGCGTTGCTGAAACAAATCTAATGAGCTGTCTCCAACTCTTCTTCGCAATCTGCTATCTGCATTATAAAAAAATGGAGTGGAGTAGTCAAATTCGATTCTGTTGGACAATGAAGACGTTCCTTTCCGCTCCCCCTTGATTTTCCGTTCAGGCTGATTTAGAATCATGCTGTCAGGCAGTGAAAACACGGTGTATGCCATTCAGGAAAGAAGATTCTGTATGGGTATTTCTGAAAACACTCCCAACATCCTCAACGACGCACAGAAGCAGAATAACGCGGTCAATGGCTCCGGCAAGTCAAATGGTGCTTGTGAACACCGGTACTGCGTACTCACCGGAAAGTTTGTCAATGAAAAGAACCAGGTTTACTATAATTACAAATGCACTGAATGCGGCTACGAATACTCGACGCATTCATCAGGCGGAACAACAGGTTCCTGGTAAATCTTCCGAAGGAGCCAATCCATTCACCCGGCAATTTCACCCGTTATACTTCATGCATAGCATGGTAATGTCGTCAAACTGCTGCGCTCCGGCCACGAACTCATTGATGCCTTCCATGACGTTTGACAGCACTTCCTCCGGCTCGGCATCCGGGTTGCGGCTTCATTCTCCTTTTCATATTTCTCCATCTGATCCTGCATGATGACCATGGACATGTAGACCGCCGAGGCGACCGTGGCCAGGATAATCAGCTGGAGATCCTGGAAAAACGCCTGCACCGCCATCGCCGCAACAGGCGCTATAATATATGTCCAGAAGGCGCGCCTGATCCGCCGGCTGAAATGGTTCTTCCAGCGGATCAGAAGGAAAACATCAATGCCCAGCATACTGATATGCGCCAGATTGGAGAGCAGATAGGCAGGAGATCTGTGATAAACGTTTTCGCTGTCAAAATAGTAGCAGAGATCGGTAAACTGCGAAACGATCATCAGCAGAGTGTGCGCAATGAGTATCCCCAGGAACAACCGCAAAAAAATTGTTCCGATGCTGTTCCGGGTTTGCGACATGCAGCGTAAGCAGTGAAAAGAGGAAGGTCATCATACCGGAAGCCAAAAAACTCCAGCAGTGTCACAATGACCAGGGCAATCCGTATCCCCTGCCCCGGGATCCCCTCCATCAGCTGGCGGGCAAGGTGGCTGCCGATGTACAGGATGACCTGACCGAAAAAGAGCTGAAAATAGCGCGTAGCTTCTTTAGACAATCGCGCTCCTGTGCTGACCTGCAGGATGTTCATCCCACAGATCCCGATTCCTGCCGCGATCACAATAATGTTGAACATATTTCCGGGGGTTACATTGAATATCGTCATTGTCCTGTTTCCTCCACAACCTTTTTCCTGATGCAGGTTTCATCATCTGCAACCTGCTTCTGTTCTGAACGGGATGCACAGTATACGTTGATGCATCCTCCAAGCAGAAAAAACATCATACAGTAATACATCCACATCATCACAATCATAACAGTTCCAAGATAACCGTAGGCCCCGAACTGACCTGAGACAGAGACATATATGGAAAAACCCCAGGAAAAAAGAATCCAGGACAGCGCACTGAACAGCGCCCCGGGGAACTGTTGCCTGTATTTTCGCTTTCCTGCGGGAAGACGGTCATAGAAAAGCATAAAGACAGGAATGAGGAACAAGGCGAGGAGTAAATAGCGGGTGCTCTCCAGAAAGGAGATGAGACCATCCCAGAAGGATTGCTTTTTCACCAGGCCCTGAAGATGCTCGAGGATGGCCGGTCCGTAAACCAGCAGAACAAGGCTCAGAACGAGGGCGAGGATCAGCACCAGCGTATAACAAACTGCCCTGCCTAAAAAAACCAGGAAAGACTGATTCCGCTTTACGCCGTATACCTGGTTCAGGCCTCTCATCAAGGCTCTCACGGCGCCGCTGGCGGATATAAGCAGCAGCACGGAAGAGATGACGGTGACCGTTTCGTTGCTGCTGAAGATGCTTCTGACAATGGGATCGATAATCGAAAGCAGCGGTTCTGATACAGTTTCGGAGATCACCCGAAGCACATCTTCCTGCGTGACGGGGAAGTAACGGACCAGGCTGACCAACAGCATCACTGCCGGAGGCAGCGCGATAAGCATATGATAATCCGCGGATGCGGCATAGGCCGGAACGTGAGCGCCGGACATCATACTGACAATCCGCTTTACTCCGGTTATGAATTTCCCAGGCCTGGACACGGCAACGTTTCACCTCCCAATCCATTCTGCGTCCTGACGCTGAAGACAGCATCGAACAGCAAAGGAAAGCCAGTTCAGGAATCATGATAGTATCTGCAGCATGTAATCGTCAACCTTTTTTTCTGCTTAAGGCAAGGACCCACAAATGCATCGAAAAAGCAACACCGCACCCTTCCTGTGGGGTGCGGTGAAATATGATTTCGCCAGAGATTCGAAAAAGTTTATTATCTTACCAGTAGAAATCATCAACCTCGTCCATATCGATCCATTCACTATCATCGCTGATAGGATGGAAATCAATATTTTTAAAGGGATCTTCACCGTTTGAAAGCGCATCATGATACTGTGGGTTCGGGTTCATATACACATCCGGGCCGTCATCAATCACTTGAATCTCCCAATGTTGCAGTTCCTCATTCCAGGTCATTATAGCATGCGTTTCGGCAAATGCCGCTGTGCATCCGCCGACCAGCATAATGGCTATCAGTAAAACTGCGATCATCTTCTTCATCGTCTGTTATCTCCTATCCTCCTGCCCCGTGGGCATTCGTTCCTGTGTTTTTCCTGAGCTGTTTTGCTTCAGACACATATTCATACGCAGGGGATGATTGGATGGCAGTGAGAAAAGGAAAAAACCTTCCAAAGACTCCGCACCCGATTTCACTCTTCTTCCCTTGATTCCCATGTGGCAAAAAGAACGCCCGGCCCATGAAAGGCCGGGATAAATTATAAAGCTGTCAGTTATTCCTGCCGTTCCTTCCGTAACCTGTGCCCTTCGGGTTGGAGGGTTTGTTCCTTCCCTGATTCGGCTGAGATCCGGTATTGCTGCTCTTTTTAAGTATTAGTCACGAAATAAAATGATCATATTGCCATAGTAATGCGACATATGGTATACTACTACCAGAGCATATGCAGGAGGTAGTGTACCATGGTGACGGCAGAAGCAATCATTCAGGCAATATGTTCTGATTTCATG
>JAFRBK010000048.1 GCA_017404985.1 Clostridia bacterium
ATGGTTTCTTCGCCTCTGCTGACATATTTGTTCCGCCAAGAACATGTCACACAGTATATCGAAGTTTCCATGACTCTTCTAGATAAGACATTACTTCGCGCTACCTGTTACCCACCCAGGCTGCAGATGCGCCATTTTTCTCCGGTCAGAATTGCGCCAAAGTGTTCCAGGTATCGGGAATACATGGGGCTGAAGTCCAGCCTGCGGTAATAATCCCGCCAGCTTTCCAGGTATTTCTCCCTGTTAAAATAGGGATGATAAACGGATAAGCCGCAGGCGCTGCCGTTATCCGACCGGACATAAACGATCGCTTCCTGCAGGGCACGGCTGACTGCTGTGTTATTCCCGCCATACCGGGCAATCAGGTCCGCCAGGTCCACCAGGTCATAGCCTTCTACGCCCACTGCCCGGACAGCCTTCCCAAATCCGATCGATGAATAACGCACCCTGGAGAGTTCCTCGAAATGATCCTGGTCCGTTCTGCTGTCAATCTCTGAAAAATAACTGTCCATTTGCTGAATCAGCAGGTCCATTTTGGCAAGGTCAATACAGGCCATTGTCAGAGAGTCGCTGGATCCTTTCAGGCCGTCAAAATAGGAATCCACGATTATCCGGCCCGTAGCAGCCCCGTCCCCGCTGGCTTCCTTCAGAAAAGCGTAGTTCCAGCCCTTTGCCGGTTCTGTTTCCTGGGAAGCAATCATGTATTCCGCATATGGCGCAACGGCGACAGCCACCTCAGCGGATCCCATCAGACAGGCGTCAAACCCGATCCAGCTCAGCTTCTTTTCCTGATGCCAGCCGTCTCGGAGTCCCTTCATCAGTTCCGCCAGGGTCATGTGGTCATCTGAAAAAAGCTCATCCCAGCAGACGCCTTCCATTGGTCCACCACCGTGATCCCACAGAATCAGCGCATAGTCCTCTGCCGGATATTTCTTGGTGCCGTATTTCAGCAGCCACTCAAGCGTGTTCGGCTCTCCCATATTCATCCATGTTACTATTGTCTTATCATCCATCCTATTCCTGGATCCCTGGATCTCCAGAATACTGTTTCCTTTCAGGCCAGGATATTGCGTCCATTTCTTTGATCCGCCCAGCATCACCACAACAGTGGTACTGTCCGGCAAACAGCGGCAGTTAATCATTTCCCGAATATCTTCTGATGCCGATCCATATTCGCTTTCCAGTTCGCTGCCGCACATATATACCATGATCGTCAATTTCCTGCTATCTTCAGCCGCGGTATACCCGCAAACCACCAACAGAAAAAACATGGCTGCCACTGAAAGAATCAACTTTCTTGCCCGCATTCCTTTCATGTTGGTCTTTTTTCCTCCATCTATCAAATCTGTCATGCCCTCATATCCAACTGTCATCATTTCTGCCATTATAGCATTTTTTGTTTCTCCGCCACAACTCTCCGCTTCCAAAACACAGCAACACTGGAGAAGGGATGTTCGATGGAAAAGAAAAAATCCCGGCTTGCTCAAGGCCGGGATCCGACTTCCAATGCGCCCATGCTCAGCAGGTCAAGGCCGGAAGCGTCCACCATGGCCTGTTTCTCCTGCTCTTCGCTGACGGTGGACAGTTC
The DNA here is from genome assembly GCA_017404985.1 of Clostridia bacterium. GTDB lineage: Bacteria > Bacillota > Clostridia > Christensenellales > Aristaeellaceae > Aristaeella. The sequence continues at coordinate 1,589 of JAFRBK010000048.1, forward strand.
TCCGGCCAGCTGCCTGCGGATGCTCTCCGTCCTGCAGGCGAAGAACGCTTTCATCGTTTCGCAGGCTTTCAGGAATTCCTCTGCGGTGCAGAATGCTGTCGGGTCTTTTTCAATCCAGGGCAGCAGCATGTCCCTCACCCGATCGATTTCTGCTTCATATTCTCCGCTCAGCAGATGGTCCCTGAGAAGCGTGTCCAGGGCATGATGGTAGGCATCCAGGTACTCCGAATAGGTCCGGATCAGCTTCCACAGCGGCCGGTTTTCTTCCTCCGCGTGAATCAGCGGCGTGTCAATGCCAAGGTTTATGAGCGCGGTAGGGTCTTTCATGTTTTCAAACCCGATCACCGAAGGAAACGTCCCAAAAGCCAGGTTATAATCCCAGGGAAGTAGGGACAGCCTTCCGTCTTTTTCGTGCAGTTTCAGATTGCTCAGCTGGCTTCCGGTATAGCTGTCATAATTCAACAGATAGTTATGGACGGCGAAAAAGCGGATAATTTCTTCCATATCGAAATATTGATTGATATTTTCCTCCCAGGATAATGCCCGAAGGGCAGATACGATCCTTTGCGGGTCCGGAGCATTGGACTTTGTTTCCACATTGTCCAGAATATCCGAATAGTTCGACAGTTCTTCTCCAGAATAACGCAGATCAGCGCCGTGAATATTCGTCGCGGGCGGGAAGCCGTTCTTCCGGATCCAGTCCATGGCCTCCTGGTTGATGTACGATGTGTCGATCTTCCGATCCACGCTGTAGATCACGCCTTCCCCATGATACTCACGGTTCAGGAAGCCTTTGTTAAGATTTTCCACCGCCATATACAACCCCTGGTCTTTTCCGTTCACCGTCAGCCAGACATAACTGGCCAGCGGCGCCGGGACGCCCGCGTCCCGGAACATCTGATAACTGACCATGTCTTTCATCCAGGTATTGTCACAGAAGAGACTGCTCAGGCTGAGCTTGTCCAGGCCGTAATAAGTCTGGCCTTTCACACGCTTTCCGAAATTCACCTTGAAGCTGTAGCGCCGGCTTTCCTGCTTTCCGTATGCTACAAAATACAAACTGGAGAATCCTTTCGCTGAAAAGGAAACATTGCTGATTGTTTCGCCGTCGATCACAATGTCGGCGGCATACTTGGTCTTGCTGATCGGATCGGCCAGAAGCCCTGCCCAATCTGTTTCGGCAAGCTGGATATCGATCTGATGGACCGTTCTGTTGTCAAAAAGCTTATCGGCATAGGCGGCCGTCATGCCACCGGCATGGGTTGCGGACTCGGCCCGCCCGGAACAGGTGCTAAGAGGCAGCAGGAAACCGAGGCACAGAAGAATCATCCGTCCTTTGTTCACAGCGCTCACCCCACTCGGCAGGTTGGTTCGTGAATGCAGTGTACCGCAACCGGACAGGTTTTTCAACAGGATGTTCACCATAAAATTGGCAGCCTGAGAAAAAAGAAATGGCAGAAAAGTGTAACCTTCCAGGCACTTCATGGATATTACTGATGAGTCCCAACAAAACACAGGGATTCAGGGAAACCAATGAAGCCGCAATAAATGATCAAGGGATGCAGCTATTGCTGAAGTGCTGCCAGATTATGCTTTTGCTGCGTATATACTGATGAACTGGAATACTTCATGGGAACTCTCCTTCTTACGGTCCCGGCCTTGAGCAAGCCGGGATTTTTTCTTCTGATTTCTGCATGCGCTGCAAACCGTTCGGCTGGTAAACCATGCGTTTTTTCGGCTGGTAAACCATGCGTTTTTTCATTGCAAAGTGCCGCAAAAAGCGGTACAATAGCGCAGGCTGTGAAACAAGCGGCCAAAAAAGGAGGAGAATGAACATGCAAAACATTCGGAAGTACTGTGCGGAATTCATCGGCACGATGGTGCTGGTGCTGCTTGCCTGCGGTGTCGCGGGGCAGATCTGCAGTGATGGCGTTGCCGGCCTGATCGGCACGGCGCTGGCCTTCGGCCTGGTGATCGTGGCGATGGCTTACTCCATCGGCAACGTGTCCGGTTGCCATATCAACCCCGCGGTGTCCGTCGCGATGCTGGTCAGTGGCAAGATGAGCGTGAAGGATTTCTGCGGCTATCTGGTAGCCCAGTTCCTGGGCGGCATCGCCGGCGCGGCCGTGCTGAACTTCATTGTCAAGGATACTGGAAAGCTGGGAACCAACGCCCTGTATAACGGCAGCGCCCTGATGAGCTTCGGCATCGAAGTGATCCTGACCTTCGTGTTCGTAATCGCGATCCTGGGTGTAACCTCCCGGGAGAGCAACGGCAGCGTAGCCGGCCTCGTAATCGGCGGCGCCCTGGTGCTGGTGCATTTGCTGGGAATCAACTTCACAGGCACTTCCGTGAACCCCGCCCGTTCCTTCGGCCCGGCCCTGATCGCCGGCAATCTGGAAGGTATCTGGGTCTTCCTGCTGGCTCCCCTGGTCGGCGGCGCCCTGGCAGCCATCGTCTATATGTTCCTGGATCCCAAAAAGGCGAAGTAATCTACGGCCTGTATCATCCATACAGAAAAACCTCCGTTTCGCGGTCTCAACCCGCAACGGAGGTTTTTCCTTTATCTGTATGTTCCGTCAGTCTGTCCTCAACCCTGCGCCTTCATCAATACTTAACTTCTTCCGGCATGCACTGAATCAGTTCTTCTTTCGGGATTTTCACAAAAATCTCTGCCAGCTCCTGATCGAGCTGCGTTCCGGTGATATCCTATTCCATCGGAATGAAGAAACAGTCATGATCCCGCGCATATTATTGCGGTTCTATTGCTATCTTAATGCCATTGGGGACCGTCCCTTCCGCTTCGCCTACAACCGAAGATCTGTTCCCTGTTTCTGCCGAATCTTCACAAACTTATAGTTCAACCACTGCTGCCGGATTTCCTTTCCGTTCCGGCTGCGCATCGGCAGCACCATGCCTGTGCACATGGTACAGGATGTATCGTTCATTTGCAGAACATAGTCCATATTGACAGTCACGCCCTTGATAATCCGCAGAAAACGATTGTCCAGAAGCGCTTCCGCCTCCCGCAGGGGCATGCGGGCACGGTACTGTTTACCGTTCACGGTTGTAATCAGAAGATAGTTTCCGTCCGCCTCCAGAGAGGCGATATCCGAAAGGCTCAGGCTGTATTCCCGGCGGTCAGCGGTAAAGAGAAGCTGCTTTTCCTGTTTCGTATGCTGGCGCAGAAGATGGTCCAGAACCCGGAATACCGCGTCCCGGGAGCATGGCTTGACCAGATAATCCGTTGCGAACACGGAGAACGCGTCCGGCCGGTGCTCTTCGCTGGTGGTCAGGAAAACGAGCGCCGTTTCATCGTCCTGCTCACGGATCTTTCGCGCCGTTTCGATGCCGCTCAGCCCATCCATATAAATATCCAGGAAAATCACGGAAAACGCATAGGGATGGAAGGCGGCCAGTAAACCTTCGCCTCCGGAAAACTCCTCTGTAACCATGTCCAGCCTGTGCATGGCGTCATATTCCCGGATCACCGCCCGCAAAGCCGCGCGCTCCGCGGCTTCATCGTCAACAATAGCGAGCTTCATGCCTCTTTACCCTCCCCAACAAATTCGTCCGCCAAAGGGATGGCAACGTTGGAAAAGAACGTTTTCCCCTCGTGGGAGAACTGGGCCACGCCGCCGTATTTTTCTGCCGTGGCGGCCACGGAGGCCAGGCCGATGCCGCCGCCTTTCCGGTTGGTAGAGGCATAGGTGCCGCCTTTTTCCCGGATGTAGCCGTCAAAGGTATTCTCCGCGACAATATACAGCTGGCCTCCTTCTTCGGCCAGAATCGTGATCGAGATGCTGGGCTCCTCCGCCCGCTTGCTGGCGATGGACGCGTTTTCCAGAATGTTGCTGACCATGCTGCACAGGTCGACGTCGCTCAGGGGCAGCACATCCGGCAGGCGGACTTTCACCTGGTAATCCACCCGGTTGAGCTGGGAGGTATGGGCGTAGAAATTCAGCACGGCGTTGAGCGCCGTATGGTCTGTGTAAGTGAAAATTTCTTTGACAGGCATTTCATTTTCCATCTGGTGCAGGTACTTCCCCAGCGCCTCATAATCCCCTGCGTCGTACAGTCCGCTGAGCGTGCGCAGGTTATGGCGCATGTCATGCCGCGCCCGCTCTGACACTTTCAGATAGCGCTGCTGGGAATCAAACTGGTACGCCTGCAGTTCCAGCATGTCGTTGCGCGCTGAAAGCTCCGCCGCCTTCTTCGTGTCCATAATGTTGTAATAAAACCCGATCAGGTACAGGCTCCAGATCGCCAGCAGGATACAGAAGGATGCCAGCAGAATGGTAATTATGCTGCTGTCCCGGCTCATCGCCTCCTGCCCCCCCTGCGCCGGCCGAAGAAGCAAATTCAGGATGAATAGTCCCAGGGAGAGCAGGGTGAAAATCCCCCAGCCCCTTTGACGCATTGGCTGATCCACCACACGGCTGCCGAATTTGTTGAAAACGAAGGTCAGGGGCGCCATAAAACCGCATCCCAGGCAGATATGAATCACAGAGGAGCGCATCTGTCCAGCCTCACTGCTGAAGGACGGCCCCATCAGGACATTGATGCAGACCGCAATATTGGAAAGAATGGACAAAAGTGCCTGTACAAGCAAAAACGCCCCGATTTTTTTGCTGAAGGGCGCACGAACGCACCAGGCATACAGTACAAAGCAGATGAGCAGCAGCGGAATAAGCAGGTCGTTCTCCCCGAAGCTGCATTTCATGCTCAGCCACGCGGTCACGAAGGACATCACCGTGACCGCTGACATCACGATCGCGTGCGTCCTGCCCGGCCCGTAGCGCAGCTGGTTCTTCATGGGCGCCAGGCACAGCATCGCGGTCGGAATCACGATCAGATAGGCCAGAACATACCTCCAAAACACGATGCCCTCATTTCCTCCTGTCAAATTCCGGCCAGGCCTTCGCCCCAGCCGTCCCGGCCCGCCCGGCCGGTTTCTGCCCGTCTCCCCGCAGAGGCGTTTGCGGCAATTATACCACACCGCCTTCCGGATGGGAAGGCAGGGTTCAGGTTGTGCCTTCAGGCTGGCATTCGGAAGCTGGGCCGTGAGGAGCTGGACGCGGTCGCTGGCGGCGGTGAGCATTCCAATTGCGATTATTCCTTTAAGGACAAGGAAAACTGCTGGCTCCAGGACGGCTGCGACTGCGCCTTCCGGCATCCCAGCGGCTATGTGTGCAAACGCAGCCTGAACTGCGATAAAGGCGCAGCGAAAGGCTGTAAGGAAGCATCCGACGCCAAAGGCTGCATGGACTCCACCGTTGGCTACGATTGGTAAAAAGGCACAGGTTGCCCCGGTGGAAGAGTGTCCCGGTGTGCTGCGTTATGGTTCATAGGGCATGGCAACCGCATACTGGCTGCCGTCCGTATTGGTGATGCTGAACACCGCCCACAGGTTTTTCCATGCCGCGGCCGGTTGGAAGCTGAACGCCGGGCTGCCCTCCGGAATCTCGGCAGTATGGTCCGTGGTCATGAGGTATTCCCACCGGCTGCAGTGCGGCGGTTCCCCGTCCGCGAGTCCCGGAATCCGCCAGATCTCCAGGCCGTTCGTCAGAACGGCCTGTTTGTTTTGCATCGTATCATCCTGCCACAGCAGATACTCCCCTGTGGCGGCGGAAGCGCCATCCCCGCCCAGCGTCAGATGGGCATGCTGGGCATACAGCATTTCTCCCGGCACTTCCGCAATCAGATCCTGAATCAGAAAATGCCAGGTTCCCGCTTTCGAATACACGCACTGGTAAAACGGAAGGTCGTTCCCGGTGGCTGCCGCCAGCAGCCCGCAGAAGTCCGCCGCCAGTTCGTTGCCGTTCTTCCGCAGCCCCGTCAGCTCCGCAATCCGGTAATAGGTTTCCGGCTGCTCTGCCGTTCCGCAGGGAAGGACGAGGGAAACAGAAGCACTGCGAACCATTACGCTCTGGTTTTCCGAAAGGGCCAGGCGCACGGAGCCGGCCGCCTGCTGCCAGTGCTCCGGCAGTTCCGGTTTCCCGCCGAACATTTTGTCCAGGTCCAGCTCAGGAAGCATTTCCGCCGGAACAACCTGCCATTGCTCCCAGGCCCCTTCCGCGGACGATTCCGCCGTTCCGCCCAGCCGCATCAGCATCGCTTCATTCGAGCGTTTCCAGTCCAGTTCATATTCGTACTGTTCGTACCCGTTCTTTTCTGCCAGTTCAAAGGTCAGGAAAACGGAAACAGCCTCCCTGGCCCGTCCGATGTCTTCGGAAGGGATAAGGTCTGCCACCATGCGGTGGGCGCCCTCCTCCGCGGTAACGGTAATCCATCCCGATACAAATTCATCGTCCTGAAGGCTGGTTTCCGCCGCATAGGCCGCCGCCGCATACTGGTCCTCCAGCATGCAGTCCGGCATGCGGAAGGCCAGGTTCCGGCCGGTTTGGTTGCAGATATCCATATGCAGGCGCAGATGCCCGTCTTCCGTCATGCGGACAGACCGCAGTTCCAGCATCAGCTGGCCGTTCTTCAGCAACAGCTGTCCGGCGGTGCTGCCTGAACCGGTTTCCGCTCCCTGTGGCCGGTAGGTCAGGGGCAGCGGCTGGTGCAGCGTAAAATGGAACAGCCTGGAGTCCCCGTTGATGATCAGCGGAAGGGTCACGCTGCGCAGTTCCGTAATCCCCCAGTAATCAAATCCGTCCGTGCAGGAAAACAGTGGATCCCGGGGTGCTTTTCCCACCGGATCGAGCTGCATTCTCCTGTCCAGCGTAAAGGGGATATACAGGTCGTATCCGACGGGCACCAGCACCGAGCCGTACGTGGCATGCAGCACATCCCGGAAGAAGTTTCCGTTGAGGATGGCATCCCCCAGCGCATAGGTCTCATCCCGGAAGAACATGATCTCGAAGGTTCTTCGCCCGCGGTTTATAAAGTGCAGTTTCCCCTCCAGAATGCCTTCCTTTCCTTCCTTCACGTCCATCAGCCGGACCGTCAGCCCCTCTTCCTCCGTTTCGGCCAGCACCTCGCCCCTTCCCGGTTCCGGAATCTCCAGGGCCCCGAGGTCGATCGAGGTATCGAGCTTCACCGGGATGGACTTCAGGGAGGTCTGGACGCTCCCGGACTGCCAGACCGCCGCCATAAACTCAACCTGTTCCAGTTTCCCCTCCAGATAGGGGATATCCTCCGCGGGCAGGCAGACCGATTCCCGCATCACGCTGTGCGGCGCAATACCGTTGGGCAGCAGCAGGTTCGTGGCGTCAATGGTCGTTCGGTTCAGCGCCATATCCGCGGTAAAAAAGCCCAGAGTACGGTTCGTGTTATTTTCAATCCGGAACCGGAAATACAGTCCGCTTCCGCTTTCCGCGCGGATCACCTCAATGCTTTCCAGCCCGATGGCCACTTCCTCGTCCCGGTACAGTTCCCGGTCAAACTGCTGGGCGTCCTTCCGGGCCGGATAGTGCAGCGGAATCAGCTCCGTTGCGGATTCCACCCCCTGGGTATCCGTCACGATAAACTGGGCATAGAACTGCTGGGAAGAATCCAGCCCCTTCTTAAACTGCAGGGACCAGGGCCTGGTATTGTCCACCTCGCTGAAATACAGCCAGTCCTGCTCATCCGCGGTCTGCTCATGATACCGCCGCGACCATTCGGAGATGGAAAGGATACTGCCGTCCCCGTCGATCATCGTCCGGTTCTGGACCGGGATGGTGGCCTCCGGCCACTGGGTATAGGGCAGAATCCGGCCGGTGTCCTCGTCCCGGGCCAGAAGATAGGAGTATCGGTTGGCGCTGAAGAAAATATACGGCCAGGCCGATGCGTTAATGGAAAGGTACTGTTTTCCCGTGGTCAGTTCCCCGGGCGTCTCCGGCTGTGCGATCACATCCTCCACCACCAGGGTGTCCGTTTCCGGGTCCAGCGAACAAAGCAGGTTGACAAACCGGCTTCTGTAGTCCGATGCCTCTCCCCGGTCTGTCAGAACCTCGTTCCGGTACAGGCTCGTCGTTTCCAGGTCCGCGATGACGGCATACTGTCCCTCCGGCGCCGTGAAAAAAGGATAGGCGTCGCTGACCGGATTCCCGTGTTCGTCGATCACGTACAGGCACCGGAAATCATAGTCGGCCCGCAGCACCCCGTTCTCCGGCTCCAGGTTGGCCTGTTCATACACCTGGAAATAGGCATTGTCATATCCCTGGTCCCGCAGAATCACCAGCTTGGCGGTGGCGAAATGCTCCTGCTGTTCTTTGGTCAGCGTCATCTCCAGCGTCTGGGACCCATCCTCCGCCGCCGGCAGCGCACTTCCCCGGAGGTTGCTCCAATCCGCCAGCTGGTCCCCCAGCCAGAAGGAACTGTACCGCCGGATCCAGGAAAGATAGGAAGTGGGCAGCTCCAGCTTTTCATAGGTTCGGATCCACCCGCTCTGATAGGTTTTTTTGTTGTAATATGGGGAGTACAGGGACAGCCCGTGGGCGTTCTCCTGATGGCTGCTGTTGTAAATCACGGCATAGTCCAGCGCGGCCTGTACCGCCTCCGCCAGTTCCGGGGCATTGGAGGAATACTGCTCGCTCAGGTGATACAGGTCCGCCAGGTCATAGTCGCTCAGCGTGGTCCGCCTTCCGAAGCTGCGGGTGTCCCGCCGCCGGTTGGAAAGGCTGGAGAAGGTTTCCCGGTTCAGCTGGTCCCGCAGCCGTTGAAACAGATTGGATACGGCAATCCGAACCAGGCCGACCCGGGACAGGTCAATGCAGGAAAGGGTCAGCGTCGGAATGTCCGGGTTGGCCTGCATGTAGGCGTCCACAACGGCCGGCCCGACGACGCTTCCGTCCGGGTTCTCCGCCACGTGGTTCAGAAAGCTGTAGTTCCACCCGGCCGCGGGCTCGGTTTCCTGGCTGGCAATCATATATTTGGCAAAGTCGGAACAGACAATGGCCGTCTCCAGGGAGGCCATCAGGCAGGCGTCAAAGCCGATCCAGCTCAGCTTCCGGTTTTCGCCGAAAGGGCTTTCCTCCAGGGCGTTTTGCAGGTCTTCCAGGGAAAGCCGGTCGCTGTTGTACAGTTCGTCATAGCATACGCCTTCCAGGGGGCCGCCTCCGTGGTTCCAGATAATCAGAGCATACTCCCGGGCCGGATAGTTTTCCGCCGCGTAGGCCAGAAAGGAGGAAAGGGTCTCCGGCTCTCCCATGCTGGCGCCGGGCCACCGGTCCCGGATTCTCATTCCCCGGGCGCCGAGCTCCGCAACGGTCAGTTCCCCCGCGGAGAAACCCATCTGCCAGTGTTCCGCTCCGCCGGCCAAAATGACAATATTCGCCTGCGAATAATCGCAGCCTGCCCCGATCATTTCCTGGATATCCGCCGTAGCGGCGCCGTTTTGTGTTTCCAGGTCGCTGCCGGCCATATAAACCATCAGCGTCAGCGGCTTTTCCGCTTCCGCCCCGGCGCAGCAAACCGCCGCGGCGCAAAACGCCAGTACCAGGATCCACATGAAGGCCCGGCTTTTTCCCATGGTTCCGCACATCCTGTCGCGTTTATTATAACTCGTTTGAATCAGCCGGCAGCGGGAACCGCCCGCTGCCGGAACAGCCCGCATTATCTGGAGTAAGTATAGAACTTATAGGAGGTGACGCTGTACGTCTTGTCTCCGCAGACAGCGGTGCCGTTCTTCAGCCTGTGTTTTCCGTTGTAGGTGAAGGATTGGTATCTCAGCCCGAGGGGCTCAATCGTGAAATCGTTGATGGTCCCGAAATCCCCGCTGGCAATCAGCTGATTGCCGTAGTAGATATCCATCTTGTAATTCCGGAATCCGCCCACGGCGACATCCGTATTCATGTTGAAAAAGAAGCCGTAAACGGTGAGCTTGTTGGTGGAAGCCTCGATATACGCGGGAATAAAGCGGATCAGCTCGCCCGCGAGGGAGCTGTTGGACTTGGACGCGTCTCCCTCGCTCTCCGCGGCTTCCTTCTCAATCGTCGCGAGGGCCTCCTCGCTGACGATAACGGCTTCGCAGTTCTCCGCCTCCGGGGGAACCACTTCGGCCCACGCCGCAGCCGTCATGCCCAGGCAGAGCATCATCGCCATCAAAACAGCCAGTACTTTTTTCATCTTTTTTCTCCTTTCTCATCTGCATCCTGCAGCCGTCCCGGCCCATGCTCCGTTTTGCGGGAACAAAACGCCGGTGGTTTGTCCAAACGAGTTATAATAAATGCGGCAGAACAATTCCCATCCGGGGAATCCACGGCGTCATTCGCCTGTACAGCGGATCACAACACCTGCCTTTCCGGTCTCATGGCCCTCCGGGTCTGAGAGAAGAATCTCCATGTGCAGTTCCCGGACATCTGTTTCCTTTCCCTGCGGGAGGCTCAGGACAGCCAGCTGTTCCTCCCCGGGCGCAAGTCCCCAGTTGGGACCGTTTCCCCAGACTTCTGTCTCAGCTTCAATCGGCTCCCCGTTCAGCTCCGTCCCACGGACTTTGATCACAGCCTCCGCCTCCGTCAGGTTCTGAATCCGGAGGTACACCGTTCCGTCCGTCACGCCGAAGTTGGTTTTGTCCAGGAGCACCCAGTGGTTGTCGTCATATTCCAGGAGATAGGCTTTCGTCTTTGCCTGCCCGCGGAGATTTACCTGGTCGCTCATATAGACATTGTTGTAAATATCCGTAATCCGGAAGGAAACGGCCAGCGTCGCCGGATCCAGGTAATCCCGGACAAACCGCAGCCGGCAGGATCCGTCCGGAATCCAGCTGTATTCCTCTTCGGAGATCGTCTCCCATTCCGAAAACGGCCGCAGGGCACTGTTTCCCGCTTCCCCGTACCAGGTTTCCTTTTTCTCCTCCGCCACGTAGGCCGCTTTGGCAAAGTCAGCCAGCCTGGCGGTCAGCCGCGGGGAGTATCCGCCGATCGCGTCATCATAAAGGTAAACCGTTTCTTCGGTCACCCAGTTGGTCACAGGGTCCCTGCGGCCGATCAGCCGGGCTTCGCGGGTTTTTCCGCCGGCATCGGTCAGCCTCAGGGGAATGGACAGCAGCCCGTCGTCACGCTCCACATACACCAGCGGAACATCGTACAGCGGGTTCCCGTCGGCGTCCGTCAGAAACAGGTTCGTATGGACGTATTCGCCGCCGAGGTTGCCGTAGGGGCTGATTTCCGCGTCCTGGGTGGCCACCAGCCGCCATCCTTCCCCGTCCTCCGCCCGCTGCAGGGCCACGATTTCCGCCACGTCAATTTCTTCCTGCTGCTCCTCGCTCAGGGGCAGATGGGCCACCGTCCGGTTGTCCTTATGGGCCTCCTCCATTTCCGTCTGTCCGGCAGTGCTCAGGGCGGTGCTGCCTGCGCCGGTCAGCAGGGTTCCGAAGTCCCGCACAAAACCCGCGTATTCGCTGGAGAAGCCCAGGGTGGCATACCGGTCGCCCATGGAGCTGAAGAGCTTCTTGTTGTAAAAGGGGAAATAGAGCGTCAGTCCGGAGCAGTCCTCCCGGGAGGATTCGGAAACCCGCACGCAGCCCTCCAGTGCGCTCATCACCGCCGATGCCTTTCCGGCATCCCCGAAATCGGAAAGTTTTGCCACCATGCTGGCCAGGTCGATCAGGTCGTAATCGTACCGGGAATCTTCCTCATTCCGTCCGAAGGAAACCATGCCCCGGCGTGTTCTGGACAGCTTCGGATAGCTTTCACGGTTCACCGCCACCGTCGGGATGAACCCGGACAGCGCCTGGGATACCGTTTCCATTTTGTCCAGGTCGATGCAGGACATCGTCACCTTGCCGGTTTCAAACACGCCCGGCAGGTTCTCCCGGACGGACCCGATGTATTGTTCCGCAATCCGCCTTCCGGTGGCCTCCGGGGCCTCGTCGCTGTTCAGGTCCCTCAGAAAGCTGTAATCCCACCCGGTCGGCGGCTCGGTTTCCTCGGACGCAATCATATACCGGGCATGGGGCGCCACAACCCCGGCGATCTCCGCCGAACCCATCAGGCAGGCGTCAAACCCGATCCAGTCCAGCCGGTTTTCCGCAAAGGGGCTGTTCCGGAACGCGCTTCGCATCTCCTCCATGCTCAGGCAGTCATCCTGGAAATTCGTATCGCGGCAGACCCCGATGATGGAGCCTTCCCCGTGGTCCCACAGAATCAGCCCGTAATGGTCCGACGGAAAGCGCTCCCGGGTGTAGTTCAGGAAATAGCTCAGCGTCTCCGGGTCCCCCATGTTCCGCAATGTTCCGTCCGATGTCAGCATCCGGATGCCATTGTTTCCCGCCTGGTAGATCTCCGTTGATTCCGCGCTGATCTGCGGAAGGAACCACTGCTGTGCGCCTCCGGCCATCACGACCACATTCAGCCGGTTCTCCGGGAAGCCGGACAGAACGATCTCCATCAGGTCGATGGATGCGGACGCCCGCTGCTCCAGGCTGCTTCCGCAAAGATAAAGCATCACCGTGTATTCCGTGGATTTCTGGATTTCATCCGGCGTGTTGTATACCGCCGGGCCATCCTTGCCCGATACGTCCACATGTTCATACGGATCCCCGATCAGGCTGCCCAGGCCCTTGTCCGCCAGGCAGGCGGAAGGCAGAAGGATCGCCAGCAGGAGTGCCAGGATAACTCTTCTGATCATGTTCCTCCCTCCGGAATCGCTGCCGGTTCCGCCGCCGTAAAGGCATCCCCGGGGATCCTGTGCGCTGTCATATCGTTTTCGTCGAAACCTTATTTCTTTTCCAGAATGCCCTTCAGGGCTTCCAGAAACGCTTTTTCCTCCATCCGGCCTGTCAGCACGCAGTATTTTCCGTTTTCTTCATATGCCGCGGCATAAGTTTGCGTTTCCTCGTTATAGGCCAGCCGGACCTTCTTTCCCGCAATCTGCTGTTCCTTCTGAACCGTACTGAACAGGGCCGGCTCATAGTCCGTCACGGTGGCCCGCAGCTCCTGTCCTTCTTTCCGGATTGTCAGAACGGATTCATGCGCCGTTCCTGACCCCATCGGATAGGCCTGCGTTTGCCCGCTGGCGACTTCCCATCCGGGAAAAACCGCTTCCGCCGATGTCCCGAGCACCGTATCCGCGCCGTCCTCCGTCACCGTTGCGCCCTTCGGGGCTGCGGAAACCACAAGGGCATTCAGCCCGACCTTGTCGAACTGATATCCGCCGGAGCGTGGAAGGGCCAGCCCCACCGCCAGCAGCAGGCAGGCGGCCGCAAGCGCGCCCGCGTAGATGGGAAGCCGGCGTCCGGCCTTTTTCCCTTCCCCTTCTTCATTCTCTTTCGCTCTCAGGCGCCGGTTTTCCTCCAGCATCATCCGCAGCGTTTCATCGGCCTTTGCCTTCGGAACATGGACCTGGTCCATCTCCCGCTGGTATGCTGATCTCTGTTTATCCGTCATTTGATTGTTCCCTCCAGCTGTTGTCGCAGCTTGTCCCGCGCTCTGGAAAGCCTGGTTTTCACATTCTGTTCCGAAGTATTCAGCGCCTTGGCGATATCCCGGACCGGCATCTCCTCATAGTAGAACAGGTGAATGACGATTCGGTAGTTCTCCGGCAGCTTTTCCACGGCTTCCTGCACAACCTCGTCATATAGGTGGTCCGGGTCGTCCGCGCCGGGATAGCCTCCCGGGTCTTCCGGCGCGCTGTCGCCCTCGTTTTCCTTGTACAGGGTATCGTCATATAAAACGGTCAGCTTAATCCACAGGCTGCGATAATGCTTGTGGCAGGCATTCTGCGTAACCCGGATCAGCCAGGCTTTCAGGTGCGCTTCACTGTGAATCCTGTCTGAGTATCGGACCAGGGCCATGAATACATCCTGCTGGATGTCTTCCGCCTGTGCCCGGCTTTTGGTCTGCACCAGGGCAATCCGATAAACCATATCCGAATAATCAAGATAAGCCCGGGTGAGTTCCGCGTCGCTCATTCTAACGCCGTTAATAGAAACCCCTCCCCCGTTCGATTCCCTTCAGGTTCCTTATCAGATTCCTTTCAGAAAATCATACCATGGGAAGGGGCCTTGCGCAAGCCTTGAATCGGCTGATTGAATGGATTGATTAGATTGGACTATTCGACAGAAGAAACCGGAATCCAGCAGCGAAGGATATGCCCGTCGGTGTGATAGCATTCCACCAGATAGTACCCGTCCGCTTCGGTGATGACGGCCACCATGTCTCCCCGGTAAAGGTTCCTGTCGCTGTAGGTGGAATAGATGCTTCCCGGGCCGAACCTGGGAACCGTCATACAGGTGATCGTTCCGTATCCGATCAGGGAGTAATAGGTTTCCGGAAGGCTGGCCAGCTGGCTTGCGCTGATGTCCAGCCGCTTCGCCCCGGTCCACGCCCGGCGGTAGCCGCCCCCATAGGAGAACTCCACTTCAACCCAGAGAACGCCGCCGTTGTCATACGCCCTGGCCAGCGCCGTCACATACTGACCCTTCATTTTATAGGAACCGCAGCCGGTATAGGTCGTGGAAGGCCCGCTTCGGGTTGCCAGGTCTTCAATCAGCTGGACCGTAATCCCGGAATACCATCCGCTTCCCGTGCTCCCGCTGTGATTGTTCGGCACCGTCCATCCCCCGGCCGACGCCCCCGACGCCATCACGCAGATCATCGCAATCACGGTTGCAATACTGATTATCTTTTTCATGGTTCCTTTTCCCCTTTCCGAAGCCGCCTTCAGGCCGCTTTCACCAGTAATATCCGCGCCCGGGACAAAAGGTTACAGTTTCAGAGATTTTTCTGTTCGCAAAGAAATAATGTTTCAGCTTTTCACGCATCAGAAAAATGTGATATGATAAAGTACCAATTACGCTTACCGAAATTGAAAACGGGGAGGATAACCGGAAATGAGCAGTGTCAAAGAACGGTTCCTGAGATATATACAGGTGGAAACGACTTCCTGCGAGGCAAATGCCTGCTGTCCTTCCACACCCGGGCAGAATGTGCTCGGGGAGATGCTGGCCCGGGAAATGCGGGAAATGGGCATTGCGGATGCAAGGCAGGATGAATACGGTTATGTTTACGGATCCATTCCGGCCAGGGGAACGAAGCAGCAGCCGGCCATCGGGCTGATTGCCCATATGGACACTTCGGACGCGGTTCCGGGGGCTACGGTTCCCCAGGTGATTCCGTCATATGACGGCAGCGTAATCCGCCTGAAAAACGGAGTGGAGATCAGCGGGTTTGATTTTCTCCCTGCCCTGAAAGGCCAGGAGCTCATCGTAACCTCGGGGGATTCGGTGTTGGGAGCGGACGACAAGGCCGGCGTCGCTGAAATCATGGCATTCTGCGAACGGATGATGGCAGAGGATGCGCCGGACCATGGCCGGATTTGCATCGCCTTTACTCCGGATGAGGAAATTGCCCGCGGGACGGAGCATTTTGATCTTCCTGGGTTTCATGCGGACTTTGCCTACACAGTGGACGGAGGCGCCCTGGGCCAGCTGGAATATGAATGTTTCAACGCTGCTTCCTGCATCGTCCGGGTCAAGGGCGTCAACATCCATCCGGGCAGCGCAAAGAACCAGATGGTCAACGCTTCCCTGGTAGCGATGGAATTTGCGGCAATGCTTCCGCCCTGGGAGCGTCCGGAGCATACGGAAGGATATGAAGGGTTTTACCATCTGACCGGCATGGAAGGAGATGAGGAAAGCGCCGTACTGCGGTATATCCTGCGGGACCATGACCTGCAGAAACTGGAACAGAAGAAGGAAACAATGGCTGCGGCAGCGGAAATTCTGAACCGGCGGTATGGAGAAGGAACTGTTGCCCTGGAGACCAGGGATTCCTACCGGAACATGAAGGAAATTGTGGAGCAGCATCCGGAAATCCTGGAGCGGGCCAGGAAGGCTTTCCTGGAAAACGGCGTGGAGCCGGTTGCGTTGCCGATTCGCGGCGGTACGGACGGGGCACGGCTGTCTTTCATCGGACTGCCGTGCCCGAACCTGTCCACCGGCGGATACAATTTCCACAGCCGGAAGGAACTGATTCCGGTTCCTGCCATGGAAAAGATGGTGGATGTGCTGGTTTCCCTGATCTGCGGAACATAAGGGCCTCAATCTGTTTCCGATCCTTTGCCTCAGTTCGTGGCAATCATTCACTCACCCTGAGATTCTCCAGAACGGTGCGAAGCAGGGGCTGATCCTCTTCCTTCAGTTCAGCAGGCGATTTCAGATATACATAAATCATATCTCCGTTCAGAATGGTCGCATACCGGAATTCATTGCCTGTCGCATATTTGAAGGCAGCATAAGGAATTCCGTTGATGGTTTCCATCCGGTACTGGCCGTCCTGCGCCATGGAAGGAACAAGCGCGTCACAGATTTCCTTTTTCGCGGAATCGTTCATTGCCCTGAAATCAATGCCATCATACTTTCCGTCTTTGATTCGGATGCTGACAGTCGGAGCTTTTTGGGCCAGTCCGTCTGTTCCGTTTTGCCAGATCATCATGTCCGTTCCGATTCCGGCCGACAGGATTCCGTTGATCTGGTCATAAGAATATTTGCTGCGCAGGACGCTTTCTGCATTCCTGGGCATTCCGGAATAAACGATATCATACTCATCTTCGCTCAGTTCGAGAATCAGAGGCACTTTATCCAGATAGTATCTGTTTCCTTCTTTTCGGATTTCAGTTTTTGCCGGTGTTTCAGCCGTTTCTGAATCCATATAGGAGAACCAGTCGACAAAATCCAGCAGATCGCTCTCCTCGCGTTTGTCCCCCAAATGAAAGTAAACAAGGATACACAGGGAGCGGTCCTGCAGCAGCATCGCAATCTGGCACGGATTATTTTGCAGGCTTGCTTCCGCGGTTGCAACAAAGAAACCGTTGAGCGGATAATAGCTCTGGAAATCCTCCATGTCTGTTATCATGAGCTGTTTCCCAAACTGGGCCAGAAGCTCATGCTTATCCATAGAATCAAGGTCCAGGGCAGATGCCCTCAGATCCGCAGGAAACAAAAGCAGCATTTCGTTTCCCTTGGTCCAGGTATAATTGCTGGCCTCCCATTCATCAGGATAAGTCACCAGCAGGCCGTTTCCGAGGTCCATGCTTTTCTCCGCCTGTGCTGCACTGATGAACAGGAACAGTGCCGCCAGCACAAGGATTGCCCGTTTTGCCATAAATGTTTCCCTCCCTGTTTTGTCGTATCTGTTTTATTTGCTTCAGAATCCGTACGGATAGGTTTCAAAAAAGCTTTCCCTGTTTCCGTCCTGGTACTGAATATTGTAGCAGACCACTAAGGTTCCTTCCAATTGATCTGCGCGCACCAGCCGAAGGTCGCCCATCCTCACAATCTGTATTCCTTCACTTTGGGTCTGAAGCGTTTCCCCGTTTTTCAGTGCAATTTCATCCTGCATCTGGATGCAGCTCATTTCGCCGCTCTCCCGGGTTGACAGATCAACGATTTCCGTATAAGCGTTATTACATGCTACATGGGACTGGCCAATCAATTCCGGTTCCCGGCCGGACAGTTCCACCCAGGTATGGCTGAGCAGCATATAATCGTTTCCGGGCCCGTTTGAGCCGCCCTTCCCTGCACGGTATTTCCAGTATGCAGTCCGGTCAAGAAAAACCCAGGCCGGCAGCCTTTTCTCTATGCAGAGTCCTTTCTCTTTTCCGAGCGCCTCGTATATCTCATTTACCGCCGGCCCGGAAAACTCCGGATTCAGTTCTGATAATTCAATGTCCATCAGCACCTGCCCCTGTGCATTGGTCCAGGCCAGGCCGCTGTAATTTGAAACAATTCTCCCTTCGCTGTCTCTCGCCAGTTCCGTAGTGCAAATCCGATGGAGTACCGGCAGCCATTCATCGTAGCCATCCCCGTTTTCTTCCACAACCCGGTTCCGGTAAGCGGATTCTGTCCGGAGATATACAATAGCTTCACCGTTCGCAAATGCGGCCGTTTTTTTGTCGTCCAGGGCCGGGATCAGTTTCACTGCCGTGGCACTGTCCGCCTCCAATGCCGTCTCGCCGCTTGCAAGCAGTTCCGCTTTATTCACGCCCGTTTGAAGCGCTTTCCCCGCCAGAACCCTTCCCCCTTCCGCTCCGAATGGAGCCTCATGAAGCAGGGTGAAGGAGGTGGAATATGAATGGAACTGCCGGGGAGCCGAAGCAAATAATTCCGTGAGTGATTCTGGAATTCCGGTGGAATCCAGGCAGTTCCACGTGAACGAAATATCCTGGACGGAATCCCCTGCAACCATCAGGCTCGTCTGTTCATCCCGGATCAGGACGAGCGTATCCGTTAACCTGGAATGGGGCGACATTTCATAAGCATATTCGCCTCCGAAAGTGCATGCTTCCCCATTGATTGCGGGCAAAACGGCATTCAACCGGACAGAAGCATCCGATGGGTTCACCAGGTCGATGCTGACGGCCGCGTTGTTCTCCCCGACAAGCACATAATTTACCAGAATCTTCACCGGTGACTCCAGAATGCACAGGCGCTCTTCGTCCGGGATTGCTTCCGTTTCTGCCAGTTGAACGGATTGTTCGGGATTCAGGACAATCTCACCGGAGTTCCCGTGATCCTGCCATCGGATCCGAATGTCCGAAACATCCCCGATCCCGCGCCGCTCCAAAGCATGGTCCTCCAGCAGGAAATCTGTGTTCTTCCGATATACGCTTACGCTTCTGTTCGGAACTGAAAGCCGGTTCTCAGATCTGATTTCCAGAATCATGTCCTCCCCCGGGGCCAGCAGGGGGATTTCCTCCTGGGCCACCCGACAGCCATTTAGCAATAGCGTAAAGGAAGGATCAAAATCCTGATCAGGAAGCTTGTTGATCATCCGGATCCACAGAAACAGGCTGCCTGCTTCATCCTCCCGGAGGCCAAGCAGCTGCCATTCGGCGCCGTCTCCTTCCGCCGCGGCAAGCGGAGGCATCTGGTCTGGAAGGATCCGGGAAAGCGATGTCTTTTCGATCGTGAAGTTCAGGGGAACTGTACTGTTGTACAGCAGATTATCCTCCGTATAGGAAACCATTTCGCAGCTGATTTCCTGGATTTCTCCTATGTCCTGAAGCTGTATGGCAGGAATATATGCCTTGACGGTTTTCGTTTCCCCGGATCGAAGAGATACGGTTTCCCAGTGCCGGTCTGTCAGCCGTTCCCCGTTGATCCGCAGATTGGAAAAAGAGAATTCCCGCGGCGAGTAGAACAGATTGGTAATCTCAGCCGTGAAGAATAAATACGTTGTTTCTCCCTCGGCAGCGGTTCCTCCGTAATTCCCCCGCCCGTTGGCGACGCCGCCTGCAGCCCGGATTGAATAATGGAAATGCTCCATCCCGCTGTCCGTCAGGAATTGCAGTTCCATCGGTTCCCAGGTTCCGGGAACAATATCGAAGCTGTCTGCGGGATAATAACGATGTTGTCCTTCGTCCCGGGGAAAATGCAGGACAGCCTCTGTGGCACAATATTCATTGATACGGAAAACAAGTTCGGCACGTTCAATCCTTTCCTCATCCCATAAAGCTTGCTCATCGGTTACCCCCAGACAATGGACAGCCTTGCCCCGGGCAGGTACAATCCAGGCGTTGTCCATTTCCGGATCCGTCATATGATGTCCGTTAATCGTTATTCTTTCACACGAAATCTGAAGGTCCTGGTCTGTTGGATTGACAAAGAGAATCCGCATGCCCAGTCCGTTATCAGCAAGGAAAACCCGCTCCAGATAACCCTCTGCCCTGCCTGCAAGCAACAGTTCCCCCGCGTGATCATTCGTTCCGGCTTCCTCCAGCCAGACAGGTGGTTCCAGGGAAATCGTAATGCTCTTCGTCCGGCCGTTTTCAGATACAGGAATCAGACGAATGGATTGAAGGGCTGTTTCACCGTGCCTTTCCAGCAGGTCTGGCGCATTCAGCGTGTATTGGATCGTTTTTCCTCCAGCCAGGAAAGCTTTGTTCAGGAAGCATTGGTCAGGGATTCGGAAGGAGATGTACCCGGCCGTTCCCGGATGGATGCGAAAGCCCAGAGTCTCCTGGTCAAACAGAAGATTGTTCGCAGCACACAGGAGATTCATCGATTGTGTTTCTTCTGATTCATTTGTGATTCGAAGAACCGCGTCAAAGAATTCCGGGCGGTTTCTCTCCAGCCGGACCAGTTCCCAGGTTAGTCCTTCTTCGGTTTTTCTGCCCAGGACATTCTCCGATTTCTTCGCAATGCCCTCCAGGTCACATTGGTTCATCCTGAACCGGACTTTCTGGGTGTCCTTGCTGTACTGGTGGTTTTCCGAACTGAGATGAAGCATGAGGCTGATTTCGTCCAGGGATTCAAGATTGCTGAGTGCTACTCCGTCCAGATGGATGATTTCCGTGCGTGTTCTCCCCGGAGAAAGCCCGGCTATGCTGATGAAAGAATTGTCCTGCGACAGAATGCTCTGTACTTTATTAATGACTACCTGGTCAAACAGATAGTTGGTCGGCCATTTTGACAGATTGGTAACCTCCACCGCCAGATTCAGTCCCGGATCAAGTGGCGAAGCGTCCCGAATCAGGAAAAACCGGACCCTGTAATTTTCGGTTTCTGTCACACGGGGCTGAATCTGGACCGATTCCAGGTTCGGGTTCGTAATCAGCACAGGCAGGCTGGAATGCGTATTCTGCTGGGTATCTGTGATCTGGAAAACAGCATATAACTGCGCCGCAGACATCTGCGTATCAAAGAAACGAAGCTGCCAGGAAACGGGCAAATCAACAGACTGGCCCCGGTCTGATTCGCTGTGCTCCCATTCGTCAAAGCCCGGCATCCGTTCAACATCTGAAGGCATCAGGCCTGCCTGGGTAACAAAGGAGAGCACCGTATACTCTTCCTCCTTTACGGGAACACGCGGTGTGTACGTTTCTGACGCTGGATCGTATCCCATGATGCCGCTCGCTTTCAGCGCCTCACCGGGCGGTGCGGCCTGAAAGGAAAAACATACCGGCAGCTCTTCCACCGAATTCTCCCGGCCGCTTCTGTCGGAATACCGTCCGTAAACATAGCAGGTTAATCCGTCATCGGAGAGTTCATAGGACAGCGGGCCGCAAATCGGTTTTCCGTTCTCATCCGTTGCATACAGTGTCTGCGTATTGAATTCCGCAGTCAGCCGCCCATCAGGTTCTAGCTGTGTGGAAGATACTGAAACAGGCGCATACAAAACGGTTGATTCATCATTCCGGGCGCCAACAACGCCGTAAATACCGTTTTGCAGGTCATATGCAGCCAGAATCATCAGCCGGCTTCCCGCAAAAGTTTTTTTCTGCATTTCCGTAAGCTGCAGGGAAAACTGCAGCCTTTGCGCAGATTCAGAGAATATGGAGTCAGGCCTCAGCCCGCTCCAGTCTGCCATATCCTGGCTTGTCAGAATTGTTCCGAAACGGCTGATATAGTCCTGGTACTGGGTACTGAATTGCAGCCCGGCGTAGTCCTCCCGCCATTGGCTGATATAGTCCTTCTTGTTGCTGAACGGATGGTAAACAGAGAGCCCCGTCGCGCCCGGAATGGTTCCCCGCTCATAAACAACGGCCTCCTGC
Source organism: Clostridia bacterium (assembly GCA_017404985.1). Lineage (GTDB taxonomy): Bacteria > Bacillota > Clostridia > Christensenellales > Aristaeellaceae > Aristaeella. Next base: position 23,012 of record JAFRBK010000048.1, read on the forward strand.
AGCAGGGCGAGCAGGCGTTCTTCGTTTCCGTTCTTACCCATTTTCCGGACAAGATCCTGCAGGTCAACCAGGTCCAGCGCTCCGTCTCCCGCGCCGCGGGAAGCCTTTCCGAATCCAACGGAATCCAGACGAAGAACGGAAAGGTCTGAGTATGTATCAGCGCTGACAGTAGAGCTGACATTGGAAAAGAAAGTATCCATCGCGGGAATGATTTGGCTGATCCGGCCAAGATCAATGCAGGATAGTGTCAGGGCGTTTGGTCCTTCCTCCAGTGCATCCATATATGTATCGATAATCCGCCTGCCGGTTTCCGCGCCGTCACGGTCTGCATCAATTCCGTTCAGAAAAGCGTAATTCCATCCTTCCGCCGGCTCCCGTTCCTGGCTGGCAATCATATATTCCGCATAGGGCGACATTGCGAGAGCCACTTCCGCACTGCCCATCAGGCAGGCATCAAACCCGATCCAGGACAGTTTCTGCGTCATTCCGGCATCCTCCAGGGCCTGGATCAATTCCCGCAGGCTCAGCTGGTCCATGGAGAAAAGTTCATCCCAGCATACTCCCTCCAGCGGCCCTCCGCCATGGTTCCAGAGGATCAGAGCATACCGCTCCGCAGGCCGTTTTTCCTGTGCGAAGCGAATCAGTTCCGTCAGCGTCCGGGCATCACCCATATCCAGTGGCTCCCCGCTGCTCCAAATGCTGCGGCTTCGTCCCATACCGATTTCATGAATCGTTGTCGCAGCGGGCTGAAAGAAACCGGGGCCATTTCCCGTCCGGGATCCTCCGGCCATGACAAGCACGGAAACATCCTGCCCGATCTCTCCCGCGCCCATCATTTCCTGCAGGTCTTCGGTGGCCGAGCCGTACTGGCTTTCCAGGTTGCTTCCGCACATGTAGACCATGATTGTTAATTTGCGGGGAGTGTCCGCTGCTGACGCAGATCCGAACCCCCAAAGGCATAAAGCCAGTATTCCTGAAAGAATTCCTGCATACAGCCTTCTCATTTTTCCCAACCCCGCTTTCAGCTCTTCGGTCATCCGGTTTTCCTTTCCTGTTTTGATTCCGTTACGGCATGGTGACTGATTCCATGAACTGCTCAAACTGCTCTGCGTATTCCGCCGCGCCGTATCCGCCCAGCCCGAATTTGTAGTAATACGCATTCTTTACGCAGGCATAAAAGAGAATATCCGATTTTTGGGTTATCTGCCCGATGCTGACGGTATAGGAAGTATTTGCAAAATAATATGCCTGGCCCCCGATGGTTTTGATCGTAATATCATCCTCGCTGCATCCGAATTGCTGGGCAAAAGCTTCTTTCGACAGAATCTCATTCCCGATGTCAGCCCTGGACATCCCGGAAACATCATTGTATGCGGCAATCTGTTCCCACAGGTCCACGCTGCCGTAGACCATCCGTATGCCTCCGGTTCCGATCCTGTATTCGGCATCGATCGTCGGATCATTGGAGATGCTTTGAACTTCTTCCCAGCCTTCCGGAACAAGGAAAGAAACCCCGGTTTCCGGATCTGTATAGGCCCTGTCCGAATTCATCCCGCCTTTTCTTTCGGATTCATCAGTTCCCGCTTCCCAGCGAACGGATTCGAAAATGCCCCGCACCATGTTTTCACGGTCTTCTGAAATCGTTGAAAATGAAAGATAGCGGACGCCCAGCAGGTTTGTTTCATGAGTCGTATAATACGCAGCCTCATACTGCGTTCCCTGGCCGGTGTGGTATAAGCAATGGATGCAAACCGCCTGGCCCATGGTTCCGGTAATGGTTTCGCATTGTATGCCCTTTGCTCCTTTGGCGGAATAGTATGCTGCAAGCTGCTGTCGGAGCACAGCTTTGGCAGCCTCATCCATCAGCCGAAGCTCCTCCCCGTTATATTCCGAGATACTGAGGGCGATCTCTCCTGCCAGGTCCGTTGTCTTTCCGTAGAGATAAATGTCCAGTTCCTCCATTTTCTGCCTGACAACAGCATATTCATAGATCCCTGTGGCATAATAGGGGTTGGTCTCATCGGATTCACGGGAAACGCACATGATTTCGAAAGGGATATCCACCGCGACGTTTTTTCCTGCAATATGCCAGGTCATGGAATCCTCGCAAACCGCAACGGAAGCCGCCAGAATCATTGCCAGCACGAAAACCAGGCATGCAACCCTCTTCATAGCTCATTCCTTCTTTCCTGTCAGAATATTTATCGCATGCAGGCCCGGTTTTTGTCAATAGTCTGGGATAATCAAAAATCGGGGCTTGACAAGCAGCAGGAAAACCGACATGATGGAATCAACAAATAATCTGAAAGGCGGATTGTTTCATGAAAGTTGTTTCGTTTTTGGTTGCTCTGGTTCTCTGCCTCATAGTTGCCGTATCGGCTCCCGCTGAAATCACCACCGACGAAGCCATTGAATTCCCGACATTCAGCTGCTCGGTTTCTCCCGGCTCCTACCTGATCCGGGGCAGCGAAACGGACAATTATCTGTTCATTTGCTATCCGGAATACACGAGCGGCAATACAAATATATCCATCAACGCTTCCATGGATACGCTGGTCGATTACAATCCGGCATCCATGGACATCATCTCACGGGAAATGTTTGGAAACGAATTGCTCCGGCAAACCACTGAGCAGCTGGCCGGCTATGGCTTTACCGTTTCTGATGCAAAATATTCCTGGGGAAATCAGGTCGAAGTGGACGGCCAGGCCGGAATTCTTCTGAACCTCTCTATGAAAGTCGGAATAAACGGCACCACAGTGCAGAGCTGCAGCACTGCCTGCTTCGTTTGTGCCGGAAGTAACCGGTATAATTTCTGTGCCGGCGCTGAATCAGAAGAGCGCTGTATGGCACTGCTTCAGGATTTCATCCATTCTGTACAATGGAAAGGCATTTTACCCGGGGAAGCCGCTGCACCGACACCGGCGGTTGAGTCCGAAGTGCTCGGAAAAGCGGCGTTCGTCACCCTGATGGATGGGAAAATGACTCCCTCAACCATGCTGGACGAAGGCAGTGAAGGGATTCTGGCAGCCCTTTTCTTCCTGGAGCTGGAAAAGAATCCGGAAATAACAAAACGCATGAGTTTTCTGCTGGAGAATTACTCCGAAAGAAACATCTATGCCGGAATCGACCGGCAGAACCGGGCTTTCTCCGCCTTCCCGGAATTCAGGGGTGAAAACTACCTTGTCGTCGCGCGGGACGGCAATGACATCGTGAAGGTCGGCATGTTCGATCATAGCGGGTTGGAAACCTTTCTGAACGAAGCTGCTGCCAGCAAGCCGGTGAATTTCTATTTCTTCCTTGGCAGTTACCAGGGCCTGTGCCAGGGGATGGGGCTGGATCCGGCGCCATATAATTATTGATTTTCTATCCGCGTTTCAAAGGAACTGCCGTTTTCCCATAATGGGAAAGCGGCAGTTCCTTTATTCTGATGCTGTTTCTGTTTCCTGGGCAGAGGGACGAAAGCCATGTTCTGGCCCTTACAGGCGGCTCAGGTCAATCCACATCGCAGGGCGAATTCCGTCAGAGTCATTTGCGACATTGTGTCCGTTCAGGATGGATCCGTCCCCGTCCACAACTGCGGAATAAATCTGCTGGTTTCCCGGAGAGCGAAGCCGCCAGCATACATTTCCGGTTCCCGAACTCTGCCAGGCGCCAAGTGCAAGCATATAGTCCGTCCCCCAGCATCCCCTAGCTTCATCGGTACTGAAATACTTGAGCGCTTCCGCATAGCTGAGCAGGAACACCCGATCCATGGTATCGCTGCCGCCGTTTGTCTTCCACTTTGAGCAGCACTGGTCCGGGCCGTTTCCGACTTGTGTTACCAGGATCGCGGCCTGCTCCGTTGTGCTGAAAGCATGCCGTACAAACTCTTCATTCAGCCATTTCCTCAGCGTGCATTTTTCCCAGGTAACCGGTTTCCTGCTGTCGTGATAGTTTCGGGCTTCCAGCGCCAGTTTGCTGATGACGAGCGCTCTCCCGTCCACGATATCGAGCACAATCCATTCGATGGGTTCCTGCCCGTTTCCGGAATGATTATCCTGCTCATATCGTCCGAATACAATGGTGTCACCGACTGCGATGGTTGTGCTCTGTCCCGCCATGTCTGACGGCCTCGGCGTCCCGTCTTTGGGACAGAAGTTATCATCGTTCAGCCGGCCGCAATTCGGGCAGTACCATCGTCCGTCCGCCGCAGCCCAGGTGCTTGTCACCAGAATAAGAACCGCCATCAGGATGCTAAATACCTTTTTCATTTTCTTCCCCTTCCTCTCAATCAGATGATGCAGCTGTCAGCAGCCGCTCTGTGCTGTCGTTTTCTCTCCTGCTCCCTTTCAGGGTTCGCCCGGATGATTTACTTTTTCGTAAACAGGATAGAGCCTTCTGCATTCTTCAGCGTGAAGCTGGCGGAACCGCGCCAGATGATTTCGTAGGTTTCTGTATTCCCGTCTTCGTCTGTCAGGATCAGCTGATTCCCTTTGATGGTGACTTTCACCGTCTGGGTGCTTGTACCCATATCAACGCTCACATTGCAGCGGCCGCTGCTGCCGTTCATATCATAAAAATCCAGTGTGATATACAACGGTTGATAAGTATTTTCCCCAATTTGCATTTCCGAGCAGCTCCATTTTCCCGTCAGCCTGTTCCCTTCGCTGCCTCCGGTCACCATGGTCACCAGCAGTACCACCGCAACAAGCGCCACACCGGCAATCGCCATTTTCTTTGCTCCGAAACCTGTTTTCATTTTCTTTCCCTCCTGTTTTTTGTCCGTTCGGACTGTTTACACCAGTAATATTCCCCGGATGTTGAAAAGGTTACAGGTTTGGAAAAAAGATATGCCAATTACACCAAAAAAATCCCCATTTCAGCAACAGCAACATTGCATTGTCGTTTTTCCGCATGTAAATAGAAAAAAGCACTTGGCAAAGAAAATCAAAGGGGCTGCCTAAATGATCCTGGAAGATCATAAGGGGCAGCCCCTTGTTCGTGTTGGAAACCTGAATTATTTCAATTTGGTTCCGTCATCCGGGCAGAAGTTGGGCGCTTCGTTCGCCGGGAACTGCTTTCCGCAGGTCGGGCAGACGATGTCATCCGCGGGCTTGGCTTCACCGCACTCAGGGCAGAATTTGCTGGTAAGGCCGGTATGTCCGTTGGAGCAGGTCCAGGTACCGTCTGCGGCAGGCTGTTCATCCGTAGTGCCTTCGGTGCCGTCCGCGGCAGGATGCTCTTCCGTAGTGCCTTCGGTGTTATTCGCAGTCGGTGGTCCTATCACAGTGTCTTCGGTGCCGTCCGTAGCCGGCTGTCCTTCCGCGGCGCCTTCATTTCCGCCTTCCTGAGCCGGAGCGGTGATGGCATCATTATGCGAGAAAGAATAGATGCGGTACTCATTTCTGTCGAGGCGATGGACAGCCACCGTCGCATCCCTGTTGTAAGAAATGCTGTTGACATCCGTGTATGGGATCAGAACCTCGCCGGACATATCGATCAGGCTGCGTTCTCCCTTTTCATTCTCCGCAATAAACGCCCGGGAATTGTAGTTGGTGTCCACATTCTTGAAGTGCTCAGGAAGCTCGCCGATCATGCCACTCAGGACAATCACGCTGCCGTCCAGGTCATTGATCGTAGCGATCGGGCCGTATTTGTGGACGATGTCGTCAGAATACTTGAACTCGCTGGTCACGTTTCCATTGGCATCTACATAGCCGAATTTTCCGTCCTTCTTTGCTTCAGCAACACCGTAATGTGAAAGATTTCCGTTGATATCGTTGATTTCTTCGTACTCCAGCGGAATAACTTCCTGGCCGTTCTTATTAATCACACCATACTTGGAATCCTTGCGAACCACGGCATAATCTCCGTTGAAATCGCGGACGGTATCATAGTTCTGCTGTGCCTTGAAAAGTTCCTCACCCTGCAGGTTCCGGAAGGATTCGTTCTCGTACGCAATGGATTTATCCACCTCGTCCGCAGTCAGGGTGCAGCTGGCGACAAACGCCTCCTGGCCGGTTCCGTTGTGGGTATAATGCGTAACCCTGTCTTTGTAATTCGTGGTGTATTCTCCGCTGTATTCCGCCTGATAAGGGGACTCAATCAAACCGCTGTTGTAGAATTTTCTGGTTCTGTCCTGGGATGTCACGGTAATATAATCGCCGTATGCGGTAACATTGCCGTTGAAATTGGTCCTCTCCAGCGTTCCGGCCAGCTGTCCGCGGTAATAGAAGTCCACATTGTCAATGCGGAAGAAGGATTTCTCCCCGGTGCTCCAGTCCGAATATGTATAATCTTTGTCATCCGCGGAGGAAGGCGTCAGCTTCACGCCGTAAGCCCAGCGGTCGGAAACAAGGCTGACGTCCGCATATTCCGCGGGCACAACCACATTCCCCTGGTCGTCGATGATGCCTTCGCGATGAACGCCGTCCTCAGAATCCACTTCCACCTTGAAGAAAGGATAGTCGCTGATGCTGGAGATGCTGCGGTACAATTCATCTGTCAGCTTTGTTCCGTCCGGCTTGATCAGGCAGTAGTAGTCCGATTTTGCAAACCTGCATCCCAGCGTTTCGCTGTTTCGGTTCACAACCACATCCCTGGCTTCCAGGTCAATATAGCTGCTTTCTCCCATCGCACTGGCTGTTGCAAGCACCAGAAGCAGTGCGGCCAGAATTGCGGTAAAGCGTTTGATCATTGTTTCATCTCTCCTTTTTCTTTTCATTTTCGGTACGATAAAGTAAGCCCAAAACCGGTATTATCATAGCACTGTTTCCCAAACAATTCAAGGAAAACGCCTGGGCTAAAGCCGGGGGAGACCGGCCGGCAACCGGTGATGCTGCCGGAAATCCCCCGCAGTTTGTCATGGCAGTTGGTGAAATACGATAACGCGCATGTAAAACCATCTTCCTGTTCCTCCAGACAGATCATTTCGACCGTTTCATCTGTAAGACGCGGTTTGAGCTTGATAAGTTCCGTATGTTTTCATTCATTCAACAACAGGCGTTTTTCATTATCTGCTGCAAATTGGAGCACTGAAAAATGCTTTCCGGTTGTCCTTCCTTCATGGTATAATACCGCTGGAGGCAACCCGTTTTCCGGTTGTCAGGGCCGGAAAAAAGCGAAAGAAAGGCAAGGGATCATTTTTCATGACAGCAGCCTTGTTTGTCTGTCCGAAATGCGGCGAAGAACTCGAACGGCACTGTCTGAACATCCTTCAGGAAATGAAAAAATGATGAAGAAAGCCCTGTTTATCCTGTCTGTCATCGTGCTGATGCTGCTGGCCTCAGCCGCTTTTGCCGATCCGGCGCGTTTCCTGAAAAATGACAGAAATTCAGCTTACCATGCCGGGCACCTGCTGGAGCATATCGGATCAGGCAACTGTAAAGTATCAGGCAACTATATCAAGGTCCGCCCCTCCCCCGGATCAAACAGTGTATTGGGCCACGTTGAGCAGTCGGACGCCTTTACACTGGATGCCGTTGACGGAAACTGGGCGCAGATTACGGTGGTTTATGCCGCAAAAGGCAGCCCGGATTCACGGGTCGGATTGTCCGGCTGGGTAAACGCTGACTATGTGGAATGTCCCTGCTCACGGGATGAATATTATGATGGGCCGGCGCATACAACCTATTCCCGGGCAGTCATTTCCCAGGATCCGGTTAATCTGCGGGAGCTTCCGACGAAAACCTCCACCAAAATGGCTGTCCTTCACATCGGTGAATCAGTGGATGTTCTCAGCGAATACACCGGCAAGGACAAGCGTATCTGGTATCGGGTGAGGTATGGCCGGCAAATGGGCTTTGTCCGGGAGGATATGGTGGAAATCACAGAATCAAACCTGCCCGAGTTTTCTTCTGAAAGAAGCGCGAATGAAGCCAATGCCGACGGGGAAAACGGCCCGGCATCACCGCCGGATACGGCATCTGCTTCACCGGAGTTTACCGGAGAGCCTGGATCCTGGCAGCAGGTATACCATGACTTTCTTCTCGGAAAACAGTACCGGATCAGACAGGATCCTGACGACAGCGAGATCTGGTATGACCTGTTCGGCCAGGCCTATTATGTCGGCCAATACGGCATAATCTCTTTCGGACTTTGGGATATGGACGGAAACGGAATTCCGGAACTGGTCTCAAACAATGGTTATCCGGATGGCGGATGGTCTGCCGCACATATTTACACCAGCATGAACGGGCTGCTTGTTTATCTGGGTTCGCTGGGCAACCGTGCCGGAGGTCCATACGTTGTCGCAGATGCCAATTACCCCGGCATTGTGACTGCCAGCGGAAATATGGGAATTTTCGGTACAGAATATACTGAGCTTCGGAACGGAGAGCTGTATTCCGTAAACGTCTATACCGAAAGCTATATTGACCCCAATGACGAATACTCCGATCTGGAAACGCCTATCATCACCATTGACACATCCGATACCCGCCTTTTCGAAGCCATCAGAAACGGCAGCAGGGATGCTGCGTGGTATACAGAACCGGATATTTCGGAAAGCACCTGGCCCGCATTTGTTGAATCAGCAACCAGGGTGCAAACAGAAAAACCTGCCGCTCCGGTGGAAGAGGCGGGTCGCACAACCTCCTCCGTGGTTCTTACAAACCGGGAGAGCTGGCTGAATGCCTCCATGAACAACAGCACGGTTTTTCATGATGTACTGCTCGATACCGCCGTTTATCGGGGAAGCTGGCAGGAAACCTATCTGGAAATCCTGCGGAAAAACGAAAAGCTGATCCGCCACCATATCAACAGCTCAAAACCTGCTGCTGAATACCGGGAAGGCGCTGACTTCTTTATCATGTTCTGCGACCTGACACGCGATAGCATTCCGGAAATGCTGTTTATCATGTCGGTCGACACAGATGACAGCGATGCTGCTATCGGTGACCTGTACATCTATTCCGGCGATGGTTCAGAAACCCGGTGTGTGCTCAGCATTCCGGAAGTATATTCTCCGGTCTCTGACGGCGAAGATTATTCCCTGTTTATCGAGCCGGACCGGCCCGCTGTTCTCTGCATCTCCTACTATGACGGCGGTTCATGGCTGGTCGAGTATGATACAGCCAATCTTTTTCAGCGCGGTTCAACCTGGCGCGGGACATACATCATAGATGATGATATCAATATCGCCGATTACTATCTGAACGGAAACCGTATTCCGGAATCCGAATGGAAAGCACAGGCTTCCAGGGAAAAATCGAATGCGATCCATATGCTGGCCAGCATCAACCTGAAAGCCCGAGAAACCGGAATGGATTATGATGCAGCCATTCGGTATTTGTCCGGTGCTTCCGATGGACAACAGAACCAACCGAATCAGCCAACACAGCCGGATGCGCAGAACCAGCCAGACCAGCCAGTTCAGTCCGCTCAGCAAAATCAGCCAGCTCAACAGACGCAGCAGAATCAACCGACTCAGCAAAATCGGTCCGGCTCTGTTTCGGCGGTCAGCTATCCCTGCAAAGCAGCCACAGCAAAACCCAATGTGAACATCAGGAAGAAACCCAATAAAAACAGCCAGCTGGTAACAAAAATCCAGACCCAGGGAATCATCGTAACCGTCCTTTCTGATACACAGGACAAGGCCGGTACCCTCTGGTACTGTATCCGCACAGATGATGGAAAAGCCGGATATGTGCGGGATGATATGCTGAAGCTGATTCCGAATTCATAATCACCGATCGCTGACTGCAAGCTCCCACAGGAAAGTGACCGTGATCTTCCCCGTCAGGATCATGCTTGGCGGCAGCACCTCGGAGATGGAAATACTGCAGCTGGTCTCTCCGGGTTCTGTCAGCGTATTCCACTCGCTCCCCCCGGTGTATTCATATGACGGTTCCCCGTAAGCGGCAGCCAGCAGGTTCCGCAAGGTATCATAAAGCGTGCCTGTTCTGTTTTCAGCAAAACCGGAATCCTGGAATACATGCCTGAGCCGGACCTGGCTGGGATACAATACCTGCAACACTGAGTAATCAGTTTGCAGCCCACTGATATTCATCGCTTTGAATTTCTGTTCATAACCATGCTCTGAAACCGGGCTGCCGTCCTTCACAAAGCCCAAAGTCTCCAAAGCTGCAGCCAGTTCCGCACCGCTCATTCCTTCCCGGAATGACGGAAGGGACATCAGTTCCGCAGATGCGGCCGCTGCGGGAATGGCAGGCGTTGCTGTCGCCGATTCAGTCTTCGGACGAATAAAATCTTCCGCAACTTTTGTATCAATCAGATCCAGCATATCGCTTCTGATAAAACCCATCTTCACGCCATAGCGGACCCGGTACCAGGTATAGCTTCCAACCGGATATTTGCTGATGACTTCAACCATGTCCCCCTTAGCCAGGCGGGCCAGGGTTGTGGAAGTCTTGGAAGGGTCCTCCCTCAGGTGCGTATCCCCGGCTTTGGCCATGGCAATATAATAATATGTCCGGGCAGGGCCGTCATAGTATTCTGCAGAGAGGCACGGGCACTCCACATAGTCCGCGTCCACCCATCCGGAAAGGCCGGTATGTGAATCCGGGCTGGTTTGCGCCGCATAGAGAACTGTAATTTTTGCCCAGTTTCCATCAATGGCCTCCAGAACGAAGGAATCCGACTGTTCCAGATGACCATGGACCCTTTCAGAGCCCGCCGCATCCCTGACCTTGATATAATTCCCGGATACCTTGCAGTTTTTGGATCCGACATGTTCCAGAAGATGCTGCGCATGGTATGCCGAATTGTGGTCATCTTTCAGGAAGCGCGCCGGGTCGGCGAAGGCTGTGATACACCACAGCACGCAGAACGCCAGCATCCAGCAAAATGCTTTTCTCTTCATACGTTTTTCCCCTTTTTTCAAGCCGCTGCTGATCAAACAAGGCAGTTTCGCCTCTCTCATTTCATCAGGCAAGCCTTAATCTGCAGCGGTTGCCGGATCAACCAGTTGAAGCATATCGTCCCGCACATAGCCAGTCTGCCCATCTCGGAGTCGCACCTCATACCAGGCCTCTCCGGACGAATTAGTCGTCTCGCCGGTCACGTTCATTTCCGTTCCTTTTTTGGCGATCGTCTTGATTCTTCTGCTGGATTTATCAGCTTTTTCCCTGACATTGACATTTGCCCTGGATGTGATTCCGATCGTCGGGTAACGTGGGATAGGTTCTCCTTTTTCCTGCCCGGAGCTTTCCCCGGATTCCCTTGCCGGTTCCGGTAATGCGGTTGGCTTCGGCGTCGGTCCCGGCGTTTTGGTCGGGGCCGCAGTTGGTTCAGCCACCGCCGGCTGTTCCTCTGCCCCTGCGTTCAGTGCTTCCCCGCCTGTATAGACCCAGATCGCAGGGCATACGCCCACTGTATGATTGTTGGCTCTGCAGAAAGCCCTTGAGCCGTCCAGATTAGCATACGCTGCGTCGCGCAGGCTGCGTCCCGGAGACCGCAGCCACCAGCAGGCGGTTTCCCTTCCGTCTTTTTGATATTCGCTGTATGTCCATGCCCCGTTGGCGATAGCTTCATCTGTTGCCGCATGGGTTCCCGTAAATCCCGCGTACCGGAAAAAAGCTTCCTGATAACTCAGTAAAAATACACGATCCTGTGTATTGTTTCCGCCATCGGCATTCCAGTCGCCGCATCCCTGGTCCGGGCCGTTTGACACGGCTGTCAGCAGAACCAGTTTCTGTTCTTCGCCACTGAATGCTGACTGCAGGAAACCATCGTTCAGCCATGCCCGCAGCGAACTGCTTTCCCACGTAACCTCTTCAGAGGTATGATGATACGGCTTCGCGTCCAGTGCATATCGACTGAACAGAAGGCTCTTTTGGTCCTGTACGTCCAGCACAACCCATTCGATGGCTTCTGTCCCGTTGTCCGGGTCATGGTCCTGCTCATACCGGCCAAAGGTTACCGTATTGCCGATTGTCCTGAATTCTTTTCCTGGCATCTTCAGCCCGGTCACATCGGAAGTTTCCGCCGTCGGAGCATCAGTCGGCATCTCGGTCGGTTCCGGCGTCGCCGTCGGTACCGTCGGTGCCTGCGTCGGCGTCGCGGTCGGTTCCGGGGTTCCCGTCGGCGTCGCGGTCGGTTCCGGGGTTCCCGTCGGCGTCTGCGTCGGGGTTGCGGTCGGTTCCGGCGTCGCTGTCGGCGTCTGCGTCGGGGTTGCGGTCGGTTCCGGGGTCGCTGTCGGTGCCTGCGTTGGAGTTGCGGTTGGTTCCGGGGTTCCCGTCGGTGCCTGCGTCGGCACTGCATTTTGAGTCGCCGTTGCCGTCGGTTCTGCAGTCTGCCATTCCGGCATCGTCGGGTTCGCCTGGTTTTCTGTCGCCGCCTGCGTTGGTGCTTCAGTCACTGTTGCCGGAGGATTCCCGTCCGATTTGTTACGCCCGCTCATCAGCAGCACGCCTCCGACAACCAGCGCGACCAGCAGAATCGCGATCCCGGCCAGCGAGCCCTTCTTTTTGCTTTTCTGCTGCGGTTCCCTCTCTGCTTTTCCGTTTGTCCTCCCTGTCTTCCCTGTTCCCTGTGCCGTGGACCCAAAATGGAACTGATGCGAGGTGTTGCCCGTCCGTTCCTCCGTTTCCTCCCGGATAACCTTTCGCCCGTCTCCCTGGCAGGCCTCCAGATCCCGTTTGACTTCCCCGGCATTCAGATACCGGTCTTCCGGGTGATAGGCGCACATTTTCAGGATGATGTCCGAAAGTTTCCGGTCCGCGTACTGTGGCGGTGGAAGCGGTTCCCCGGACAGCCTTTTCATCATAGCCGCTTCGTTGAGTTGATTCGTGATTTCTCCCTTCAGAGGCAGAAACGGAAGCCGGTTCCCGTTCATCAGCCGGTACATCACCAGGCCCAGTGAGTAGATGTCCACCCGGCTGTCTGCCGGCTGGTTCCGATAGATTTCCGGCGCCATGTAGTTGTATGTGCCTTTTCGGGACATGGCTGTTACTGCGGATTCCATCACTCTTGCGGTGCCGTAATCCCCCAGCTTATAGTCTCCGGTGGCATTGACAAAAATATTCTGAGGCTTAATATCCCGGTGCACCAGGTGGTGGCGGTTCAGTATATCGATCGCTGTTGCAATGTCGCATCCAAGGCGAATCACGTCCGAGGTCGTCATCTGTTCCCGGATTCGGACCGTCAGCGGCGTCAGCAGTTCCATCCGCAGAAACAGGTCATACCCGATCCCGTCCGGTTTCGGAATAATCATATGGTCTTCATAGGATACGATATTCGTATACCCCTGAAGCATATGCATCGTGTCAATTTCATCCGCCAGGGACTGCAGCATCCGGTTGTAGTACCGAACGGCCGATTCCTCGCTGGTAAAGACATCCTCATCGATCAGATGCCGGACTTCGTTTTCATCCTTCGGAATCGAAATATGCTTGACCGCGGCATAGTAAACCTTTCCGCCGATCATGTTCCGGCGAACCCGCCATACTGTTCCGTAGGAGCCTTCTCCCAGTTTCCCGTCAGGCTCCCATACGCCCCACAGGGGGCTGAATTGTCTGATGTCACTCATATATTCTCCCGACCGTTCTCCCGACTGATTATTTCTGCCGCCCGGCCCATATTCTATGCCCCTTCGCTTCCACCGATCTACTGTACTGCAGACATCGGAATCCAGCTGCGAAGGGTGTGGCCGTCCGTATACTCACATTCAACCAGCAGATAGCCGTTTTCAGAACGGATAACCCCGACCTTTTCTCCTCTCTGAAAGGTCTTCTTGCTGAATGGTGCATACTGGTTTCCGGGCCCGTATCGGGGAGTTGTTTTCTGCGTAATGCTTACATAGGTAAGTGCCTCGTCATTGCTCAGGTCCGGAAGCTTGGACAGCTGCGTACTGCTAATATCCAGTCGTTTCGCGCCGGTCCACACCCGTCGGTAGCTTCCGTTATAGGAGAACTCGATCCATATCCAGAGAACCCCGCCGTTATCATAGCCCATGGCCAGTGCCGAAACAGTCTCACCATTGATCTTATATGTACCGCATCCTGTAAAAGTGGTCGAAGGTCCGCTGCGGGTTGCCAAATCGTCAATCAGGCGCACAGAAAACCCGGTGAAGGATCTCTCATTGGACAAAATGATCTGCTGCAAATCATCCGGATCGTTAGCCATATTCCCGCTGTCTTCGATATCTTTCTCCTCATCCCACACATTTTCAATCAGGTCAACCATATCATTCCGGATATATCCGGTTTTGCCATCCTGCAGGCGGACCTGATACCACAGTTCGCCGGAAACGTTTACCGTTTCCCCGATGATGGTAACCTCCGTCCCCTTCTTCGTGATAGTTTTCACTTTTCGGCTGGATTTATCGGCTTCCTCACGGACATTGACATTCTGCCGGTTGGTTGTTCCCGAAAGAGGATACCGGCTGGATGGCGCTTCAGTTGGAGCTGCCGTCGGCACCGGAGTTGGTGTTGCCGTGGGCACCGGGGTTGGTGTCGCCGTGGGCACAGGAGTCGGTGTTGGTGATGGTGTAGCCATGGGCGTCTGGGTCGGCGTCATCGTCGGCGTTGCCGTCGGTGAAGGCGTTGGCGTCATTGTCGGTGTCGGCATTGGTGTGGACGTTGCCGTTGGCGTCGGTGAAGGCATTGGCGTCATTGTCGGTGTCGGCGTTGGTGAAGCCGTTGTCGTTGCCGTCGGCGTCGGTGACAGCATCGGTGATGGAGCTTCTGTCTGTTCAGGCGTTCCTATTGGTTCCTGGGGAAGTTTCTCCGAAGTTATTGCTGTTGCTGCAGTTTCTTCCGCCGACTCCGGAATACCGGTTGGTGCCTCTGTCTGTGTCGCTGCGGATTCCTCTGTCGGTGAAACTGTCGGCACAGCCGGACCCTTTTTCTGGCCGCCTCCAAATAGGAAAACAGCCCCGGCAGTCAGCGTAACGAGCAGCACCGCAATCACAATAAATAACCTTTTTTTATTCCCTGACTTCGTCTGTTGGGCAGAATCTGCACGAAGGGATCCGTTTTTCACCGATCCGGTTCCCTTGGCCGAGGATCCGAAATGGAATTGGTGGGAAGCGCTTCCGGAGGGATAGTCGCTCGGTTCCTGAATCGTTTTCTCGCTGTCGCCTTCGTAGGTTTCCAGGTCTCTTTTCAGTTCCTGCGCTGTACTGTACCGGTCCTCCGCACGGTAGGCGCACATTTTCAGAATGATGGCAGCCAGTTCTCCGTCCGCGTACCTGGGCGGTGGAAGCGTTTCACCGGAAAGCCGTTTTACCATCGCCGCTTCATTCATTTCACTGGTCACATCACCCTGCAGCGGCAGAAAAGGCAGCCGGTTTCCATTCATCAGGCGGTACAGCACCAGGCCAAGGGAATAGATATCCACCCGGCTGTCCGCGGGTTGGTTCCTGTAGATTTCCGGTGCCATATAGTTATAGGTACCCTTGCGTGACATCGCGGTCGCTGCTGATTCCATCGCCCTGGCCGTCCCATAGTCCCCCAGCTTGTAATCGCCGAGATCGTTGACAAAAATGTTCTGCGGCTTGATATCCCGGTGTACCAGATGAAACCGGTTCAGCACGTCAATGGCAGAGGCAATGTCCTTCCCCAGATGCACCACATCCGCAGTCGTCATCGGTGAGCGCAAGCGAACCGTCAGCGGGGTCAGCAGTTCCATGCGAAGGAACAGGTCGTATCCGATTCCGCCGGGCTTGGGAACGATCATATGGTCCTCGTAGGATACGATATTCGTAAACCCTTGGAGGGTATGCATCGTGTCAATCTCATCGCTCAGTGACTGAAGCATGTGCTGATAATATCGAACGGCGGACTGCTCGTCGGTAAAGATACCTTCATCAAACAGATGCTGTATTTCGCTTTTGGCTTTCGGAATCGAGATATGCTTCACAGCGGCATAGTAAACCTTGCCGCCGATCGTATTTCGCCGGACCTTCCACACCGCGCCGAAGGAACCTTCTCCCAGCTTGCTGTCAATCTCCCATTCACCCCATAAAGGGCTGAACTGTCTGATATCGCTCATTAATAACTCCTGAAAACGATTTCATCATGTGCGTAATACCTGTTCCAGCGAAATCCCGGAAACCATCCAACCTAACAAGCACGCTGTGCAATGCTTTTTCTCCATCCGGAGCATCAAATTGATCCGGTGCATTATCCGTTCGCTTGTATTTCCAGCACAATCAGTGTCATATTGTCCCTGGCGCCGGCGGCAAAAACCGCCTCCCGGATCCGGTCCGCACATTCACCGATACTTTTCGTCTCTTTCAGAATTGCTTCCAGTTCCCGATCCTTCAGCATGTCCGTCACCCCGTCGCTGCAAAGCAGATAGCGGTCTCCGGTGGAATACGGAATCTTTTCACTGACCGTCGCGTCGCAGACATATTCTGAATCCATCCCCAGGTACCGGGTAATCGTATGCCGCTGCGGATGTGTCTCCGCTTCCTCCTCAGTGAGGATTCCAGCCGAAACCATCATCTCCACTTTGGAATGGTCTCTGGAAAGGCGGCTGAGTTTTCCCTCATGCAGCCGATAAATGCGGGAATCGCCGACATGGGCTGTCTGAAGGGCATCTTCTGTGCAGTACAGCATCACCAGCGTTGTTCCGCCGTCTGCTTTTCGCTGAACCGCGTCGCTCGCCTGATGGACCCAGCTCTGGATCGTTGTCGCAAATTCACGTCCCTGAAGGTGGTGCTGAAGCTCACGTATGCCGCTGACTGCTGTATAGCTGGCCACTTCTCCGTTGCTTTGCCCTCCCATCCCATCGCAGACAGCCCAGAGGCTGCCGGGGGCATCGGTTGTCTTCTGCAGGCGTTCTGTGTGGTCCATCTCCGCCAGTGGCGCATGCTTGCCGTCGAAGTAGTATGCATCCTCATTGTTTTTCCGAATGCTGCCCTTGTCATAAATCATCGCTGCGTCAATTTTCCATTTGTTTCCCATCGTCAGCGCCTCCTTTTTGTACTCGGTTTAGTCTGTTGCATGAATGCTGTTTACTGCCAGTCACTTTCACTGCTGATGGTCTTTCCATCCGATTTATAACTGATATACCTATGCTGCCGTTTCCCATCTTTCGTACGCCAGAAGGATTCCCAGCTCTTGGTCCCGTCCGCCCGGTAGTCGCAATGATACGTTTCATTTCCGTCAGCATCATACTCGTAAACCGTATATGTCTTCAGCTGCCTGCTCCCGTCATACCTTTCTGAACGAACCTTGTTTCCATTTGCGTCATAGAAATACAGCTCATATGATTCGAGATTTCTGTTTCCGTCATAGCGCTCAAATCTGGTTCGGTTCCCATTCGCGTCATATGTGTATTCCTCAACTGATTTCAGCTGATTATTCTCGTCATATTTTACCGTTCTGATTCTGTTTCCGTTTGCATCATAAGTATATTCCTCATAGGATTCAATCTGGTTGATGGACTTCAGCCTGCTCTCACGAATTCTTCTCTCTTCACTGTCGTATTCATAAATATAACCGTAATCAAAACTGCCATTTTCTTTAAAATAGTGTATAATCTCTTTCTTTTTTTTACCAGCATCATTATACTCGTAAGCCCTGCGGAACTCCATCCTGCTGTTTGCGCCATATTTTATTTCCATGGTTCTGTTTCCCGCGTTGTCGTACTCGTATGTATAGCTGTATTCCAGTACTCCTTCTGCATTATAACTACGCATCAGAATGCATTTGCCATTTTTGTCGTTTTTATAAGAAGTATAGCTTCCATCCGCGTTGTAGTAAATATTCAGTATGCATTGTCCGTTTTGATCGTATTCCCGATGAGACCTGCTGCCGTCATGATTAGTGGTTTCTTCTGTCATATTTCCTGCATCATCAGTGGAATAAGCAGTCACGCTTTCGAAAGACCATTCGCCTGTTTGGGCATTGAGAGAATATCTTTCTATTTTGATTCTTCTCTCTTCCGTATTGTATATTGTGTAGTCTCGATATCCATTCGTGTAGTCACACCAGTCTACTTCATATCGATCTTCGTAGTATACATTGTTCTGGCTGTAGCGTGTTCCGTCATATACGTATTCTGACGACAGCATGTCTCCGTATATCGGATCATAGGTTGTATGGTCGGTGATATTTCCTTGTGCATCTGTTCTGGTAGATTCAATACGGACATCTTTTTCCCAGACAGCTTTATAAACTTCCGTCTTCTGTCTTCCTGCATCCAGTTTGATATTCCCCAGTACATGGTTTTGCTCATCATAGCGGTAATCTGTGGTATAGGAGTTGACCGTACCGTCTACGTTGTATTTTGTAATATTGATTATTCGATCTTGTTCATCGTATTCATATACCGAAATGGAATCCTTTGTTCCGTCTTCCGTGTGATAAGTAGTGCTCTTTATTCTGCGATTTTTATTGTCATATTCATCTTCCCAGTAATATTCATTTGGTGACCCGTCCGCATATGTATAGCTGCTGCGAAGATTGTTCCCGCGCTCGTCATACGTATAGGAATAAGTGTATATACTGTATTTCCCGGTTTCGTTCGGATAATGGAATTCCTCGTGAAGAACATTCCCCTTGTCATCCCAATCCAGTGAGAAACTGTAATGAGTCTCCTTGC
The DNA here is from genome assembly GCA_017404985.1 of Clostridia bacterium. Classification (GTDB taxonomy): domain Bacteria; phylum Bacillota; class Clostridia; order Christensenellales; family Aristaeellaceae; genus Aristaeella. Next base: position 41,507 of record JAFRBK010000048.1, read on the forward strand.
CATAACGGTTATACCAGGATGTCCGCAGTAGCCGGTGGTCGTTATCATAAGTATAGTCAATCTTAATCTGCCCGTTTGAATAATACACATCCGGCTTCTCTGTAGGCGTGGGTATAGGTGTAGGTGTCGGAGTCGGTGTAGGCGTGGGTGTCGGTGTTGGAGTCGGAGTCAGAGTCGGTGTCAGTGTGGGTGTCGGTGAATGCGTGGGTGTCGGAGTCGGACTGGCTGTCGTGGTCTCCGTTGGCGTTTCTGTAGGCGTTTCGATTGGAATCTCGGTAACCGATTCTTTCTCCTCTTTGTCGGTTTCCGTTGTTTTCTGTTGTTCTGTTACGGTCGAAGCAGTTCCTCCGGAAGAATTACTCTGTCCTCTGACCAGCAATAAAACGCCGCCCACAATCAGGGCCAACAGAAGCACTGCCGTAACAATCAGCCCCGTCTTTTTCTTCTTTGGCGTTTCCGCCTGGACCTTTCCGTTGTTGGAAATGCTCCGGTTTGCCTCACTGTGGCCGGAAGTAGCATGATTGGAAGCACTTCGATCAGAAGCACTCCGCGACGTACCATATTTTTCCGGCTCTGCAGCAGTCATTTCATCCGCAGCTCCAGCCACGCGGTTGACCGACGCTCCGCTGTGCCGTGCAGACCAATTGGATTCCTCCCATGATTTCTGCGATCCATGGGATGAAGGACCGAACCGGAAACTATGGGAAGCTGGTGATGATGCATCTCCCTGATCCTGCTGAAGTGATGTATCCCCGCCTGTATAATTCTCCAGGTCCCGTTTCATTTCCAAAGCACTGCTGTACCGGTCATCCGGATAGTACGCACAGGCTTTCAGAATGATCCCGGCCAGTTCAGAATCCGCATACCGCGGCGCCGGCAGCGGTTCCCCGGACATCCTCTTCATCATCGCGCTTTCGCTTTGCTCCGCCGTGATGCTCCCGCTCTCCGGCAGGAAAGGCAGCCGGTTCCCGTTCGCCAGCCGGTACATCACCAGGCCCAGCGAATAGATATCCACCCGGCTGTCTGCCGGCTGGTTCCGGTAAATCTCCGGGGCCATATAATTATATGTTCCCTTGCGGGACATCGCGGTTACGGCGGATTCCATGGCCCGGGCCGTTCCGTAATCTCCAAGCTTGTAATCCCCGGTGCTGTTCACAAAGATGTTCTGCGGTTTGATATCCCGATGCACCAGATGGTGCCGGTTCAGAACGTCGATGGCAGTCGCGATGTCCTTTCCCAGCTTCACTACATCCGCAACCGTCATCTTTTCCCGCATCCGAACCGTCAGCGGCGTCAGCAGTTCCATCCGCAGAAAAAGGTCATATCCGATATCGTTTTCCTTCGGAACCACCTTATGGTCCTCATAAGAGACGATGTTCGTATACCCCTGCAGCGTATGCATCGTATCAATCTCGTCCAGCAGGGACTTCAGCATATGTCGGTAGTATTCGACAGCCGTTTCCCTGTCCGTAAATATGCCTTCATCCATCAGATGCTGGAATTCTCCCTCATCCTTCGGAATGGAGATATGCTTGACAGCCGCGTAGTATACCCGCCCGTCAATCAGCTCGCGACGGATCTTCCATACCGAGCCGAAGGAGCCTTCCCCCAGTTTGCTCTCGATTTCCCATTCACCCCACAACGGGCTGAACTGCCTGATATCGCTCATTGAGTCCTTCTTTCCGTCTGTTCTCCTCCCGAAAGCGGAGAAAGCCTGTTCCTTTTTTATAGCCGTAATGTCTTCGTTTCTCAGGGCTTACTCAAATTTCAGGTTCGCTTCCTGAACAAAGCCCCTCGCAGTTCCGATGTCCACATAAACCCATTGGTCCAGCCTGGCCAGGCAGGTTATAACCTGTCCCAATTTCAGGGCTGTCAGTTTCCCTTTGGAATGAAGCGGATCATCCGTCAGGTTGCACTTTTTGACCACAGTAGCCGTTTCCGCCCCGAAGGAAAGCAGCGGAACCTCGGACATATTCTCGACAACGCTGCTGGAAACATAGCCAAAGCGCCATTGCCCGCCGTTCACCTGATACTGCACCAGCACCAGGCCGTTCTCCTGGCCATAAACATATGCGCTGTTGTTGGTTGTCAGCATCGCCCTTCCGTTCGCCGGACGCAGATAATCCTCTCCCGGCCCGGAATATACAATTGTTTTCTGGTTGCGGATCAGCTTTGCGCTGACCGGCGTAAAGGGGCCCGAAGCATTTCCGTTCATGGAACTGACGGTCGTCCTCTGGTCGTTTTCCGATTCAAAGTACTCACTCCGCGCATAGCCGATTCTGCCGTCTTCCAGTTGAATCTTGTACCACGGTCTTTCGTCCTCGCCAACAATTTCATCCAGGACGGAAACGACCGTCCCTTTCTTCTGGATATAAGTCAGCCTGCGGCTCCCTGTATCCGCTTCCGCCCTGCAGTTCACTTTCTTTGAAGTAGTCTTCGCCAGGAAGGGGAACCGGGCTGCCTCGGCCGGATCCTGCAGTTCCATCACGGAAGCGAGAACAAATCCGGTTTCCCCGTCTTCCAGCTTCACCTTATACCATTTTTCGCCCGAAGAATCAAAAGTATCATCTGTAATCACGGTCAGTGTGCGCTTGTAAGTAATATATGCCACACGCTTGCTCTTCCTGTCCGCCCGGTAACGCACATTGACTTTCTTTTCTGTCGTCCGCCCGTATGCTGGATAGGTAATCACGGCTTTGCCCGCCGGTTTTTCTTCCTCCGGTTCCTCAGTCTCAGTTTCTTCTTCCTCTTCCGGTTCCTCCTCCGGTTCAGGCGTCGGTGTTTCCGACGGAATCGGGGTTGCCGTCGGTACCGGCGTGGCAGTCTGCACCGGTGTGGCGGTTGGTGCCGATGTCGGAGATTCCGTCGGACGCAGCGTCGGAGTCGGCGCAGCGGTCACAACCGGTGTAGCGGTCGGTACCGGTGTCGGAGAATTGGTCGGTCCAGGTGTTGCGGTAACAGTAGCCGTAGGAACAGGCGTTGCCGTTGCAGGCACTTTCGTTGCCGAAACTGCCGCCGGAGCGGCTGTCGGGGTATTCGTAGGAACGGCCGTCGACATAGCTGTCGGCGTATTCGTCGCTGATGCGGTTGGTGCCGGGCTGGGTGTTGCAGTCGGTTCCGTTGTGTTCGTTAGCGCAGGAGCAGACACCTGCTCTGTTTCCGCTGTCTGCCCGGGCGTCCAGGGCAAGTTTCCTTGATCCTCCAGGGTTTTCTTGTCATCCGGGCTGAATACCCCCATGGCGAAAAGGATTCCTGCCACTGCCAGCGCAAGCAACAGTAGGAGAACCGGAATCAACCACCGTTTCTTCCCGGGTTTCGTTTCCTCTTCCGCCGGCGATGGATTACTGAAACGGTTTCTCAGATCGGTGCCGTTGTTCCCGGGCCCGTTCTCCACAGCCGTTGCCGCTTCCCGATAATCTTTAGCAAGAGGTTGTGCAGCCTGCCGGGCTGGCATTCCCCGGGCTGCAGCATTCTCCGGCTGTCTGGCTTCCTGTGCGGTGGAACCGAAATGAAACTGGTGGGAAGCGCTGCCGATCCGGTCGTCCCCATCCTCCCGGACAATCCTCCGCCCGTCTCCCTGGCAGGCTTCCAGGTCCCGCTTGACCTCTCCTGCATTCAGATACCGGTCTTCCGGGCGGAAGGCGCACATTTTCAGAATAATGTCTGCCAGCTTCTGATCAGCGTACTGTGGCGGCGGAAGCGGTTCCCCGGACAGCCTTTTCATCATGGCTGCTTCGTTGAGTTGGCTGGTGATTTCCCCTTTCAGCGGCAGGAACGGAAGACGGTTTCCGTTCATCAGCCGGTACATCACCAGGCCCAAGGAATAAATATCCACCCGGCTGTCTGCAGGCTGGCTCCGGTAGATTTCCGGCGCCATATAATTATAGGTTCCCTTCCGGGACATCGCCGTCACCGCGGATTCCATCGCCCGCGCAGTTCCGTAGTCTCCCAGCTTGTAGTCGCCGGTCGCGTTGACAAAAATATTCTGCGGTTTGATGTCCCGGTGTACCAGGTGGTAATTGTTCAGAATCTCGATCGCTGTCGCGATATCGCATCCGAGGCGGATAACGTCCGAGGTCGTCATCTGTTCCTTCATCCGGACGGTCAGCGGCGTCAGAAGTTCCATCCGCAGAAACAGGTCATATCCGATTCCGTCCGGTTTCGGAATAATCATATGGTCTTCATAGGATACGATATTCGTATACCCCTGAAGCATATGCATTGTATCGATTTCATCTGCCAGGGACTGCAGCATCCGGTTGTAGTACCGGACAGCCGATTCCTCGCTGGTAAAAACATCTTCGTCGATCAGGTGCCGGACTTCACTCTCATCCTTCGGAATAGAAATATGCTTGACTGCGGCATAGTATACCTTGCCGCCGATCATGTTCCGGCGGACGCGCCAAACCGTGCCGTAGGAGCCTTCCCCCAGCCTGGTGTCAATTTCCCATTCACCCCAAAGCGGGCTGAATTGCCTGATATCGCTCATGCTTTTCTCCCATTCCGATGATTTCTGATCCTGTTACGGGTTGGATCTCTGAAGAACGGCCGCTTCCGGATCCAGCCAGAAGGCCGGCCGTACGCAGCCGCCTTCCTGGCTGACACTGCCGCTGCGCCTGGAACCGTTGTTGAAAACATAGATGGCCACGTCCTGGTTTCGTCCGGGGGACCGCAGCCACCACCAGCATGCCTCCCGGCCATCCTTCCGGTTATCCCCGCTTGTCCAGGCGCCGCGGGCTGCGGCATAATCCGTCGGCGCACACATTCTGTTTTCTTTTTTCTTTAAATACAGATCGAACGCTTCATGGTAACTGAGTAGAAAAATCCGGTCTTCCGTGTTGCTCCCGCCGGATACGTTCCATTCGCTGTATCCCTGGCCGGCACTGTTGTCCACTTCCACCGTCAGCACGGCTGCCCGTTCTGCTTTTGTAAAAGCCTCCTTCAGGAAATCCTGGTTCAGCCAGTTCCTCAGGGAGCAATCCTTCCAGGCCACACTTCGGGCATCTGTGTGGAACGGTTGCACATCCAGCGCATATCGGCTCAGCAGCAGACTCTTCCCATTTTGGACATCCAGAACAATCCACTCGATCGGCTCCGTTCCGTCAGAAGAATTATTGTCCTGTTCGTAATGGCCGAAAGTGATAATATTCCCAACGTTTCTGTACGGCTTCAGGGGAATTGCCTTCCGAAGTTCTGCGGCCTCTTCCCGTGCCTGGTCATTTCCCTGCGACGCCGAAAGCTCGAAATACCGCAGGGCTTCCTCATCATTCTGTTCCGTCCCGATGCCATCCCGATAGCAGGCCGCAACCTGGTACTGTGCATCTTCATCTCCGTTATCCGCAGCCAATTTGTAATACCGGAAGGCCTTTACCGGATCCGGATTCACGCCCAGCCCGTTTTTATACAAAAAGCCAAGGCTGTACTGAGCGACGCTGCTTCCCTGGTCCGCCGCCATCTGATAATAAACGATCGCCATTTCGTAGGATTGCCCGACTCCCAGCCCGTTCTGGTACATATAGCCCAGATTGTATTGGGCCATCGGCTTTCCCTGCTCCGCCGCCAGCCGGAAATATTTCGCCGCCAGCGCATAATCCTGGTTACCGAAAGCACCGGTATAGTAGATTTCCCCAGCCTTCTCCTGGGCTTCTGCACTGCCCGCTTCGGCAGCCTCCAGAAGATAGCGCATGCCCTGCTCTGTGTCCCGTTCCGATTCGCTAACGTACAGGCAGGCGATGCCCCGGGCATACAGCTCCTCTGCCGTCAGTGCCGGCGTCGGTGTCGTCGTCGGAACCGCTGTCGGTACAGGAGTGGCCGTCGGCGTCGGTTCTGGTGTCGCGGTCGCCCCAGGCGTCGGTTCTGGTGTGGCCGTCGGTGTCAGCGTTTCAGTCGGTACAACTGTCGGTGTCAGCGTTTCAGTCGGTACAACTGTCGGTGTAGCGGTTGCTGTCGGCGCCGCTGTCGGTGCATGGGTCGCTGTTGCCATTGCTGTCGGTTCTGGAGTCGCAGTTGGCACGGTCGTTGCTTCCGGTGTCACGGCGGAAGCAACTTCCTGCGTCTGCACTGCAGGTGATTCCGCCGTCGGAACAGGCGTGTTCTGCAGCGTCGGCTCCGTGGCCGAATCAGCAGCTGTTTCTATGGAACCAGCCGGTGACTGGCCCGTTGAACCGGACCCACCGTTGTTCAGAAACAGAATTGCTCCTGCCACAGCAGCCACCAGAAGCACCGCTGCCACTGCCGGCCAACGTTTTTTCTTTTTCTCCTGTGCCAGAGGGCCGCCAAGGGCCGCCTGCAGCTGTGCGGCCCGGTAGTCCACAGCTTCAAACCCAACCACAGTCTTTGCCTCCGGAGAAGGAACAACCGCTGGAGCGTCATTTCTTTTCTCCCGAATGCTGCGGGAAGGTTGGCGAAAGGATCCGCTGGTTCCGTGGGCGGATGACCCGAAATGAAAGCGGTGCGAATCGGACGCGGCGGAATCATCGCCCGCCTGCTGGACCACCTGGTCCTCTCCGTTGTACGCCTCCAGTGCCTGTTTCAGTTCCTGGGCGTTTATGTACCGATCTTCCGGACGGAAGGCGCAGGCTTTCAGAATAATGCCGGAAAGCGCCGCATCCGCGTATTTCGGCGGCGGAAGCGGCTCTCCCGAGAACCGTCTGAGCATGGCGTTCTCGTTCATTTCGCTGGAAACATTCCCGCTCAGGGGAAGGAACGGAAGGCGGTTTCCGTTCATCAGACGGTACATGACCAGGCCCAGCGAATACATATCCACACGGCTGTCAGCCGGTTGATTTCGATAGATTTCAGGGGCCATATAATTATATGTTCCTTTACGGGACATGGCCGTTACGGCCGATTCCATGGCCCGGGCAGTTCCATAATCCCCCAGCTTGTAATCGCCGGTGGCATTCACAAAAATATTCTGCGGTTTGATGTCCCGGTGAACCAGGTGATACCGGTTCAGCACATCAATCGCAGTGGAAATATCGATTCCCAGATGCACAACGTCCTTTGTTGTCATCTGTTCCCGCATACGGACCGTCAACGGCGTCAGAAGCTCCATACGCAGAAAGATATCGTATCCGATTCCGTCTTCTTTGGGAATAATATCATGGTCTTCATAGGATACGATGTTGGTGTAACCCTGAAGTGTATGCATCGTGTCAATCTCTTCCAGCAGAGACTGAAGCATGTCCTCATAATAACGGGCAGCGGACTCCCGGCTGGCAAACACACCTTCATCCAGAAGGTGCTGGAATTCGCTCTCGTCTTTGGGAATAGAAATGTGCTTGACGGCAGCTTCATAGAATCTGCCGTCAAGCCATGGGCGTCGAATTTTCCAGACTGAGCCGAAGGATCCTTCGCCCAGTTTACTGACGATTTCCCAGTTCCCCCAGAGGGGACTGAACATCCTGATATCACTCATGTTTTTCTCCCGCGCCTGAAGTGCTGTCCGTCAGGAACGCATGCCCGGCGGACAGCCTTCAGGCAGGATGGAACATTGGTTGGCTTGTTTCCGGTCAGCTGAAGTTGGACGCCAGCTGGACATCCACGTCGTCATAAGTCTTCGCCGAGGTCTGGGCCACCTGTGCGATCTGCTGAAGCACCTGCGCAAAGCTGTGCAGTGTCGGCTGCAGGTTCACGTAGCTGTTGTAGAACGCATTGGACGAAATGCCGGTCCACGCGGAAGCGATGGATTCAATCTTGGCATCCAGGGCGGATACCTTAGCGTTCAGCTGTTCCGCTTTTTCAGCGATCTGGTTTCCGTAGCTCATCAGCTCTTCGGGTGTTACTTTCAGTTCTGCCATGGTTTTATTCCTCCTTTTCCTATGTCAGCAATCAGTTCCAATATCAGCGGGCGCTCAGGCCGGATTCAGTCTCCGACCAGGCCGCAGCAACCTGGGACACCTGGGAACCCAGCCCGGCGACGATCTCGCCCAGCTGAGCCAGATTCTGTTTCTGGCTGTTGTAGTCAGCCATGAAGGATGCCTGCGCAAGGCCCTCCCACACGCTGCTGATCTGGTTGACCAGCCCACCGGCTTCGCCGATGATGCTGTCCAGTTCGCTTCCGATTGCCTTGATCTCTCCGGCCATCGATTCCAGTTGTTCAGATGATACTTTGATGTCTGCCATTGTCTTCTCGACTCCTTTCTTTCCGGGCATGTTATTCTACAGATCGCCTTGTGCGATTGTATTCAGTGGATTTGCGGGCCATTTCAGACCCGAAGCTGTTTCGCCTGGTCCAGCAGGTTTTCATAAGTTCTGACCACGTCGTCCATGATGATGGTCAGGTCGTACAGCAGTTCGCTGTAACGCCTGGTGGTGTCCAGCCATTCGTCGCCGATCACGCTTCTGAACTTGGCGGACGCGTCGCCGACCCAGTACCGGTTTACCAGCTGGTTCATGGCTTTTTCCAGGTCCTTCTTGATGGATTCCAGTTCGTTGGAGTATTGGCGGTATCTTGCAGCTCCTCTGCTCAGTTCTGCCGTGTCGAATTCAACATAGTTGTAGGCCATTCATCGTCCCCCCTGTCGGTCAGATTCCGAGCGTCTTCCTTGCCTTTTCCTGCAGTCCGTCCATGATGGCTTTGGCAGCTTCCTTGTCGCCTTTGTCCATCAGCAGCTGTGCTCTCAGCGTGCGGATCGCGTCGTTGGTCCCGGCCAGCTTCTCGCAGTAATCCAGTTCCTCCAGGGCCTTGTCATACTGCTTCAGGCCGCGAAGGCACATAATCCGGTATACTCTCGCCTCGGTCCGGGTGCTGTCGCTGACCGCCAGCATTCTCAGTTTGGTCAGGCCTTCCTTGTACAGCAGCATGGCTTCCTCTGTCCGGCCCAGCTGCTCCAGCGCGTAAGGCTGCAGCACGATCGCGCGGATGAAGAAGTCGTCTGCGTTTTTCTTCTTCAGGCAGTCGTTGGTCAGCTCCAGCAGCTCCGTATAGCGCTTCTGGGCAGACAGCAGCTCCATCAGCATATTCCGGGCTTCCACATCCACCATTCCATCGGTTTCCCGGCTGATCCGTGCCTTGCAACTTTCGATCGCCTGGTCCGGCTTTTCCTCGCCCAGATACAGGTTCGCTTCAATCGTGTCCAGCGCATCCAGGGACTCAGGGTCAGTGATCTCCTCCCGCAGCTTCGCCACTTCTGCGTGCGCTTCTTCATAGCGTCCCTTCAGTCCATACAGCCGCACCTTCTGCAGCCGCAGGTCCTTATCATCCGGGAAAATCTCCAGGGCAACCTTCAGGCACTCCTCTGCCTCGTCGTAGTTATCCTTCTCCACCAGGATATCGATCATCAGCGCATAGACCGACAGTTCCAGCGGGAAGCGTTCCAGGGCAGTCTTGCAGAGGCTTTCCGCTTCCTCCATCTGTCCGGTGACCGCCAGCAGGTTGATCCGGTGGGCAACGGGGTCCACCCATTCCGGGTTCTGTCGGCCTGCCCGGATATATGCCACCATCGCGCTGTCTGCGTCTCCGAGCTCCTCATGGCAGTAGCCCAGGTTGACGGTCATGTGCTCGTCCTCGTATCCGAGCTCTTCTGCGGTCCGGTATTCCGCGATGGCATCCTTGAATTCGCCGCGCAACAGCTTCAGGTTTCCGATGGAATAATGCAACGCACCGTCGTTTTTGTTCACCTGCAGGCCTTTTTCGTAGCAGGCCTCCGCCAGGTCAAGTTCATCCTCCAGGGTGCGGATATTGCCTTCCTCCACATAAGCGCCCACGTACATGGGATCTGCTTCCTGTGCTTTGGCCAGCAGGTCATAGGCATCCTCATACATTTCCTTGGTAGCCAGCAGATGTGCCTGCTGTGTCAGGTCCATCGCCTCCAGGGTTTCCGGAGAAAGGTTTTCCAACTGATCCATTGATAATTCCTCCTTATCTCATGTTATAGCGCTTCATAGGCAAGCAGTGGAATGCCTAAATGCGGATGGGACAACCCGAATTTGAGCTGGAAACCGACCTTCGCCGTGTGTCCCGCAACGCCCAATCCATTGGAGATGATGCCGCCGATCATATAGTTGGTTGGTACCTGTCCGGCAATAAAATGCATGAACTTCGCCGGGGATCCGATCGTGTTCCATAATTTGTTTTTGTTGTCCGTCGGTTTGTCAATGTTCTGGTCATACTGGAAATTGTTCAGATTCAGGTTCAGATGGTTGTTGATCGCCAGGATCTTGTTATATCCTGCGATTCCGTGTTTCATATAGTCGTTAACAATATCCGCAAATTTCACCTTGTCCTGTCCCGGCTGTCCGTTCTTAATGTCAACTGTGAAAGCTTTCCCGAGTGCTCCGTTGATGATTGTATCCCAGGTGTCTTTTCCGGCCTTAATCGTGTCCCAGAAAGCCTTCCCGTCGCTCTTTCCGAAGTTGTTCGTTCGGATCATCTGGTAGATTCCATTGCTGATCTTCACGTAATTCTTGATAACCTTGGTAATCTTTTCCGCCGTATTCTCGGATGCCTTAAATACTTCTACGCCGCCTTTCTTGAGATTGGGGAAGAAGTTTTTCCAGAATGCGCCCTTGGCTCCTGATTTCATCAGATTGCCGAGATTCTGCGCAAACGACACAATGCCGGCCACGAGGCTCAGTATTTCCGAAGCAAATTCGATGGCTTGGAAAGCGGTTGCTGCCTCATACTGTCCCTGTCGCCTGAGCCAGGAAGCAAAATCTGTTTCGGAAGAAATCTTGTTGTTTGCTGACATATGCAACACATGGTCGCTCGAGAAGGTTTGCATATACTGCGATATCTTCCCGGCCGCGTTATACACCGCGACGGCGGCCGCCAGTGCCGCAGCAATGACGACCAGCCAGGCGCCGTCTGTGACGATTACCAGCACAATATCAAGAATCACAACTGCTATGGTAATCACAATGGCCACAATAGCATCGATCAGTTCCGCACCACCTTTGAAATGATACCAGTCGCTAACCTCATTCATGATGTGCTTGAAGTAGGCCTTCAAATCCTTCAGGAACCCGCGGATCGCATCGTGCAGATCGCCCAGGCCGATAAAATCGCAAAAAGCTTCAAACGCCTTTTCCCATATGGAAGGATCCTTGATATTCCACCGTTTCTTGAAGCTGCCCATCAGAGAACTGATTCTGCCGGTCAGCCGCTTTTCCGCCGTCTTCACCGTATCCTTGAACTGGTCCACCCGATTCGCATAGTGGTTCAGCTTGTCGGCCTTCTGCCGCAGCCGGTCCGCCTTCACACGAACCCTGTCATAGGCTGTATTGATGTTCCCGGTATGCTTTCCCGAATACCCGCTGATCTTGTTCTTGATCTTATTGTTCAGGTCACCGGCATAGTTGTTGGCCTCTTTCGCCGCGTTTCTCGCTTCCTTTGCCAGATCAGTCAGCTTGCCGAAATCAAATTTGACCATCTGTCTTTCTTCCTCCTCTCCGGTATGGATTTCGCCCTGGCTGGTCAGCAGCGAGCGTTATCTGCCGCAACCCTCTCCTGATATTTCGCGTTCTGGTACTTGCGCCACATCTCATCCTGCTTGTTCTGCGCGTCGCTGATCTGGTTGTTGAGGCTCCGGATTTCTGCCTGAATCGACCGGTGGGCTGTGTTCAGGTCTGAATCTCCCAGTACTTCCTTTTCCTTCATGGCTTCCAGCGCGCTGTACAGCGCATTGAAGGCGTTGTCGCCGGAAAGGGCTTTGGCGTGGTTCCCAAGCGCCCTGTCGATCTTTTTGTTATAGTCGTTCGGATCGCCGGACACCGGATTCCTTCCGAATTCCTTTTCGATTTTTTCCAGCTCGCTTCTTTTGTTCTTCAGGTCTTTTACCTGGTTTTTGTACTTGCAGTACTGATTGTAGTAATATCTGCTGCTGGCCATATTCTGCCACCTCATTCATCCGGTCGGGTTCATTCGGACTGCTTTCTTAATTCTTCGGCCGCTTTTTCCAGCTGAACGCTGAATGCAAATTGTTCATCATCCTGATAGCCGATGGAGAAAACCCTTGTAATCTGGCTGTGGTTGAACAGATAGGTTCTCTCACTTCCCATATATCCTTCCGGATAGGGAATGCCGACATAATCCCAGACGTTTTCCGTTTCCGCTTCCTGCTGCAGGAAACCGATAATCATCAGCCTCTTGGTATTGTCCCCAATGAGCACCACGCTTCCGACCGGTAACATGCCTTCCAGTTTCATCGCTTTTTATCTCCTTTGCAATTTTATTATACTACAGAAGCCAGGGAATCTGCCGTGCAGGGGAACTGCAGCGTGCTGAAATCAAACTGCCCCGCACCGGCCGACCACTGGGTCACCACATTGGAAATGTTGGCGCTTGCCGCGGCATCCATGCTTCCCGCCACCAGCGCGCTGGTGGTCTCCGGTGTCACTGCCGGCGTACCCGCGTTGATGACGATTGTCGTCCCGCTTACGGCCTGGCTGGTCGCGCTGACGGCAATCACGGAAGCCGCCCCCGTCTGCTCTGCGGCAATCCTGCATACGCATACTTCCAGCGACCGCTGGTTGCCCGCCGCCGCCAGATCGCTCATCACGGCAACCACTTTCTGGCTAGGCACGGTGCCGATATCGATCCCGGCTGAAATGATGCCCGCCGTGCTGTTGACAGCGCCGACGCCGGTCTGAACAGTCAGCACGCACCTGGCGCCGTCCCCGGTCGGCATGTTTCCGATGCTTAGCTGAATGGGGTTCGTGACCGGTTGGGCCGCCATACCCACCGCATCCCGGACCAGCCCCAGCGTGTTCTTTTCCATGCCGGTATCGATCCAGTTAATCGGCGTTCCGGAGGAGGCTTCGCCCGGCGCCCGCCCGTACATATACTGGAACACGCCGTCCCCGATCACGGAAACCAGGGTCTGCCGCAGTGCCGGATCCAGCTCCCCGTGGATATTGCTGATCACAGCTTCGCCGATCAGGGCCGCTGTTTCAGCGTCGGTTCTCCCCTGTGCCAGGCTGTCAATCACAATCTGGTTGATCTGGGTTGCCATCAGCGTATTCTTCACCTGCTGCAGCCCCGGTGCCGCCGCCGAGTAATCAAGCAGAAACTGCAGCATCTGTCCCAGCGCGGAGGTCTCCATCGGGCGGAGCGCCATCGGCACATAGCTCAGGTCCGGAACCTTCATTTCCCCGATGGTCGAGGACAGCTGTGCGCGCCTCGCCAGCTCAATGTAGCTGATATTGGCCTGCACCGCGTCTCCGATTACCGAGCTGAGCACAGCCCGTTGTGTCAGATTGCGGTAGGTCAGGTTGACCATTCTCGCAGAGGGAATGCAGCTGGACAGCACAGGCTTCGGCTGCATGGTCTGGTATGCCAGATTCGGCTGGTACGCCTTTCCGATTGTCGATACCAGCACAGGCCTTGCCGGCAGCTTGGGATACGCCAGGTTCGGCACGTAGGCATCCTTGATTGTGGAATACAGCACTGGCTTCGGTTTCAGCTGTTTGTAGTCGGCTTTCCCGCCGCCGGAATCCTTGGATCCCTTTTGCTGGTTGTGCTGTGCTTCCAGCAGCTGCTGGTTCAGGGAATCGTCCGCAACATAGAAGCTGTCGTAAACGACTTCCTTCAGCGCGTCTGCAATCTGGGTCAGGGCGTCGCCGATATCCTCCACCTGGGAAAAGATATTGTCGAACTGGTCCCTGTACTCGTTGCAGGCTTCGCCGTTCCATGCGCCTTTGATCGCGTTGTGGATCCCGCGGATCTCCAGGCCGATATCCGTGAACCGCTGCTTCTTTTCGGCAAAGGTTTCCCATACCTGCATCACGCCCGCGTTATCGATCCGTTCCAGGCTTTTGATCGTGTTGTCCGCCATGTGGCATCCCCCCTTTTCCTTATTCCTGATCAGTCAGCACGCGAATATGTTTGAGTTCTTCTTCAAAGTGCCAGTAAGCATCGCCGGCCACGAACGGCCTGCGCAGGGAGCGCTGAATCTGCAGCGTCAGTTCAGACATCTTCAGGTTCGTCAGATAGTCGAAGTACAGATAGGTTCCGAGGGTGCCGATGTGGCGCGTCAGGTCATTGCCGGAAAGCATGGTCGCCTTCGCGTTCGGATAATCCACCCACAGAATGCAGCACTTGCATCCTTCGAACTGCGCGATGATATCGTAGATCTTCGGATAGGTTTCCTTGTCCTCCGACGCCAGTTTGACCGCCTGATCGTCGCTGACGATCAGCAGCTTCAGCGGCCATTTCGCTGCCATCTCGTTCCGTTCTTCCACATCCTCTGTGTCATACAGCAGGCGCTGCCGCTCCTCCATCTCCTCATGCAGTTCGGAAATGGCCAGTTTCATCGCGCCCGTGTCGGTAATATATTCGTGCACGAACGATACGTCGCGCAGCGCTGCCAGGCGCTTTCTCCTTCCGTCCAGAATCACTGCTTCCACCGGCGCGGCCATGATATTGTTCTGCAGCTGGGTCACGATGGACCGCACAGCCGCATACTTGCTGCTTCCGGCCCGCCCGTTCACGATCAGGCTGGGCGTCTGGTCCAGCGCAACGCTGATATATTCGACTGTTTCGTATTCCATGCCGAGGATAACCCTGTACGGCGCCCGGAACAGGGCGGGATTTTTCCGCATCTGGTCCTGCAGCGACAGGTCCTTGGGCACATACGGAATGGGTGCCGCCTGGGTCACCGCGTTCTGGTTCCGTTCCGCGAGCGCTTCCTGCAGCAGGGCCATCCGGTCTTTTTCCGATGCGGCCCGGTGCGTCAGGGCGAACTGTGCTTCCACTACCCGTTTTTCCAGCTGCACCAGGGCGCGGCCGGGATAGTTGTAGGGCTGCATGTTCCGGACGTTCATCTGGTTTTGGTATTCGCTTTCGTCATTGCAGGTCAGGCAGATCTTGTTGACGAAGTTGCTGCTCATCCGGTAGGTCAGGTTGTTGGAGGCGCTCCCGGTCACCAGCATGGAAATGCCGACACTCAGGCCTTCCCGGGAGAGCATCTGGATCGTATCGTCGTACTGCTCATAGTATTCCCGGAATCCGGCGATGTTGTCAATCACCAGCACGATCAGCGGAAGCTTGCCCTCGTTCAGGTCCAGATACGCGTCATACGTGCCGACATTCTTCTGCATGAACAGGTTCTTCCGTTCCGCAATGGTCCGCTCCAGCAGCCGGAGCAGATTCTTGATCCTGTCTTCGTCGTTGACGCCGACCACGCCGCCCACGTAGCAGCTGTCCTCAAACACATGCATGGCCAGCGTTCCGCAGTCAATAACGTAGAAATTCACTTCGTCGGATCTGTACCGCCGGATGGCGTCGAACATGATGCTCTGCAGCATGTTCGTTTTGCCCATTTGGGAAGCGCCGATGGCGAAGGTATTCCCGGTGGTCAGGTTGATGCTGTAACTGCCCTGGTACTGGTTTTCCGGGTCGTCGTACATGGCCACGGTCACAACGATTTCCTTCCCGTTTCCGGCAATCGGCTTCAGTTCGTCCAGGGCCACTTCCTGAACCAGCGGCTGCAGCACGATGCTCGGTAGCGGGTCAATCCCCGATTCCTTGCAGTAGGAAGTCACATACTTCACCAGGGCATCCAGCTGGGTATCCGGCTTGGTTCCGTCCTCTTTGGCTCCGGACGCCTTCTGCTCATAGATCAGCGTGGGTTTCCCCCACATGTTCAGCTCATGGATCTTGTAGGGATCCTTCGCGCTCGGATCGATGTTGGGAACGCTCCCGCCGCTGTACGCGCTCTGGAAGAGCTCAAAGAGCTCGTTGTTGCCAACCTGCAGGTAGGCGCGTCCCGGTTCCCGGATCTCCGCAGCCAGCGGAGTCTTAATCATGTCCTGGCTGTCTTCCTTGGTCTGCACCTTCAGGCACAGTTTAAACCGGCTGTTGCTCCAGATCTGCCCGTCGACGACGCCGCTGGGTTTCTGGGTGGCAAGAATCAGATGGACGCCGAGGCTTCGGCCGATACGGGCCGTACTGATCAGTTCCTTCATGAATTCGGGCTGTTCAGCCTTCAGTTCGGCAAATTCATCCACCACGATGATCAGGTGGGGCAGCGGAGCGGGAACATTCTGGGGTTTCGCTTTGTAAATCTTGATGTAGTCGTCGATTTTGTTTACGTTGACTTCGGCGAACAGGCGCTTCCGGCGCTCAAGCTCCGCCTTGATCGATTTCAGCGAGCGTTCAATTTCCCGCCCATCGATATCGGTGATGCTGCCCGCCAGGTGCGGCATGCCCCGGAACTGGTTCGCCATGCCGCCGCCCTTGAAGTCAATCAGCAGGAAGGTAACTTCATAAGGATGGAAGAAGACGCACATATTGATAATATAGGTCTGCAGGATTTCCGATTTTCCGGAGCCTGTCGTACCGGCAACCAGGCCGTGCGGGCCGTGCGCTTTCTCATGCAGGTCCAGGCTGACCACCGCGTTTTTGGCCCGGACGCCCAGCGGCACGCTCATGCTCTTGACGATGTTCGATTTATGCCAGTTCTCCTGCAGGGGCAGGTCTGATGCGCGCTTGATATGGAGCATATCGTACAGTGTGATGCTCTTGACCATTTCGTTGGCCAGGTTGGATTCCACCACATGGACCTTGCACAGCTTGCGGACAATCTCGTGCATCCGGTCTTCCATGATCATCGGATAGGTAAACGGGTTCACATTGCCGCCGTCCATGGTGAACAACAGGCTGCCTTCGCTCGCTTTCTTGTCCAGCCGGATCAGCTGCGAGCACCCTCTCGGAATCCGCTCCGCGTTTTCATCCATGAAAATGAAACGGACGCCCAGGGCGGCGCAGCGCTCGAAGTACTGGGAAACCGGATGGTTCCGGACAATATCCACGCGGAACACAAAGATCACGAAGTATTCCGGCCAGATCACGGTTTTGCCTTCGCTCAGGGAGGATTCCCTGTCAGACAGAATCCGGTACAGCACTTCCAGATGGAACTTGGTGCTTTCCGGGTCGCAGAGAATGTTCCGGAACGTGTTGCTTTCGCTGTCAAAGCAGTTCCGCAGCCAGCGGGTCCAGGCAAACTGTTCCTGGTCCTCCTCGCCGATAACGTAGTAAATTTTCAGCTCCTTGTAGTACTGGCGGATGGTCAGGTCGGCAGTCATCGTTTTCAGCATTTCATAGAGCCAGCGCCGTTTGCCCACGATGCCGACGGCGTTGGCGTCGTTCAGCCGGGCAACGATCGGCGCATCCTCCAGATGGCTGTATTTTTCCACGACTTCCTGGGCTTTGTCCTGCAGATCGTCGTCCGCGTCCTGGTACTCCGGAATCTCCGCCTTGACGGTGATGGCAGCCGGCCTTCTCCCGGTTCCCAGCCGCACATCCAGAAAATCGATGTCGTCGGGAGCCCGGTCAAACAGCCCGTTCTCAAAGTTCTGGACGATATGGATGTTGTCGTCGCTGGACCGGTAGATCCGGTCCAGGATTCTCATCTCATCCTGGCGGCGCAGCGTAATCTCCTGAATCTTCTTTTCAATATAGTCATAGTAGCGCTTCCGCCGCTCCGTTTCATCCAGTGCCGCATACTTCTTGCTTTCCTTCCGGCTCAGGAACATCACCAGAATGGACGCGCCCATGCTGGCGCCGGTATACAGCAGCATGCCTGCCGCGCTCGCGCCGCCCATCATTCCCCGCATGGCCAGCATGGCCACCAGCATCGTGGCAGCCGGCAGAACCTTCAGCACAAAATTCTCCCGGTCCGGCTTCTGGGGCTGCTTGGGCATCTGAATCACGATTTCGTCCGTTTTAACCTGATGTTGAATTCGGGTTGACCGGACGAACACCGGATACTGCAGCGCGCTGGTGGATTCCAGAATCACATGGGACTGCATCCCCTTGCAAACCGGCTGCACTTCAGACGGCATATAGAAGCATTGGTTCTGGTAAAAAACCCGGATGTCCCCGATCGTCAGGAAGTCATTGTTCCGTAGCAAGCCTGTCCCGTTCAGCTGGGTCTCATTGAGGTAGACCTGGGCGCGCCCTGTTTTTTTCTCCACCCGCCAGTTGCTTCCGGTCCGGTTCAGATGAACCTGCATGTCCGCCGTGACCGGTGTATTGATCCGGATGCTGCACCCACTCATCCCGCCGATGTCCAGCGCGCTTGCCGTGTCCGGATTGGCGCAGAAATCATACCGGATGCCCTTGATGGCATATCGTTCTTCCGCACTGACGGAAAGCTGTTCCTCCAGTTTCCCGGCCGAGGAAATGCACAGGCTCAGGCAAAGTCCGTTCCGGACGGCAATGTCGTCGCACGGCGTCGGTTGCCCGGCATCGGTCCGGAAAGCCCGAACCTGTTCAGCGGAGGCATAATGCCATTCACCGTTGCCGAAATAGAACGCCAGCTCCATCTGGTCCGCCACGCCGCTCAGTTTGATATCGCACTCAGCGGAAGAACCAATCCGCAGCGGGCTGGGAGTCGTATCGTCCAGATGGACGCACCAGAAGCTGGAGCGGCTTCTGATCAGCATCCGATAATATTGATTCGCGGTCATCAGGTTTCACCTCATCCTCTGCTGCTTTTCACCGGGGATCGAAAAAGATTCTGGTTCCGTTGCTCATGCCCAGTTCTTCCAGCGTTTCCTCTCCGGAAATGAGCATAATCGGATCCTCTGCCCTCAGGTACATCTCGTCCGGATTGTTCAGATTGATCGGCAGCCGGTAGGCTGCAGTCAGAGCCCGGACCAGTTCGTTCCCTGACAGTGTCATCGGCAGCTGCAGGTCGCTGGCCGTTCCTTTCACGTTGTCATGGAATTCCACCATGCAAAAATCCACTGTGTTCTTCCTCCCCTGCTGTTAATAAGCATCCGAACTGATCTTGAAATCATATTTCCCCGCCAGGACGACATGGTCCCCGAGTTTCAGCGGATAGGGTTTGTTCGGTTCCAGTCGTTCCCCGTTCAGCGTCGTGCCGTTTGTGCTGCCCAGGTCGGTGATAAAGTATTCCTCATGGCCGCCGGCCCGTTTACAGGAAATCTGGCAGTGCCTCCGGCTGATACCGCGGTAGCTTACCGGAACGCGGCACACCGATGGATCGCTGCCGATCACCTGGTTATTCTCCCGGATAATCACTTCCTGGTGTGTTGCCAGGTTCTGGCTGATCATCCGCAGGCGTACCGTGAACACTTCCTCGACGTTCGGCGCTGTGGGCGGTACCATGGCCGCCTCCGTTTTTTTCGGCCATTTCAGGCTCATGTATCCACGGCTGAACAGGAAGGCCAACCCGACTGCCGCAGCAAGGATCGTCAGAATGATTCCGGCCCCTCCGAGAAACGCACCAACCAGAATAGCCAGAACCACGGTTGCCGCGGCATAGATGCCAAGCTTTATGGCGCTTTCCCAGAAGGCTTTCTTTGGATCGCTGTTCTCCCTCGGCTGCACGGAGGGCCGCTGTGCAGGCTTTTTCTCCTTCTTTTGCTTCTGTGGAGTTTCCTCCCCCTGCCGGCCTTCCGGTTCAGCGTTATAGGCCCTTTCAGTTTCGGCTTTGCGTCCCCCGTCCGTGCGGGTTTTCCGGGGGTTCGGCGGATTGGCCGAATCGTCCACAGTCGGATCGTCCACTCCGCCGGCCCGTATCGGCCGCACCGGGGCGCGGCTGTCGTCCACCGTCGGGTCATCCATGCTTCCGGTCCGTCCCGGACGAACCTCAGCCCGGCTGTCATCCACCGTCGGCTCATCCATTCCTGCCCTGGCCGCCTGCTTTCTTCCGGGAACAGCATCATATACGGTCGCTTCATCGATCCCGCCATGAACTGCGGAAGCAGCGGGGACCGCCGGCTGGGGTGCATTTCCAGGCTCCTGCGCCGGAACCTGCCGGGTTTCCGCTTTGCGCCCGGGTCGTGCCGGCTCCATGGATACGAAAGGCATCCCCGTGCCGGCTGTGCCGCCCATCGGAATGAAAGGCTGCTGCGTGTTCTCCGCCCGGGGTGCCTCCGGTGCCGGCGCGGGGGCCATCGGTGTGAAAAACACCGGTTTAAAGGGCCTGGAGACGGAGGATGTGTTTTCATCGGTCCCGGTTTCTTCCGGCTGTGCAGGAATCCCCTGCGCTGGTTTCAGCTGGCTGGGTTCCGGCTGAACAGCCTTCTCCCGGGTGGGTTCAGAACCCGGGGCTCCGTTTTCTTCAGGAAGCTTTCGGAAATCCGCCGGGGGTTCCGCCTGCTTCGCAGGCTCGACCGGCTCTGCCGGATGCTGCTTTATTTCAGAGGAAGAATCAGGAGCTTCCTGCATTTTTTGCAGGCGGCTCCGAATCGCCTCCAGGGAGCAGTATGGATTGGACAGGAAACCGGTGAGGTCATCCATCCCTTCCCGGGAAACAATCAGCTGACGGATCTGCTGGACCAGCGCTTTCCGTACGCCTGCCCGCTCGGCCGGAGCTTCCTCCGTGCACAGGCAGAGCAACCGGATTCCTTCTTTCCCCAGCATCACTTGGTCCGTGGCGGTCAGAACCTGGGTAATGTCCAGCCCGTAGTTCGGCAGGCCCAGAACGGCATCGGTCAGCTGTCGGACCGCGGCAAGCAGATCTTCGTTGCTCAATCTGTCGGACGCTTCATTCAGCGATTGGGTTCCCTGAATGCTGAATTTTAACTGAATCCGGTCGCTGTCTTCAACCGCGTCCGGCAGCAGAAGGCAGTCAGTGTCCTTCCGTGCATGCAGCGTCTCCAGCAGCTCTGGCAAAAAGGCTCCCCTGCTGATTCTGACAATCAGCAGATCCTGTGTCCGCTGTTGTTCAAATCTTTCCACCGCTCGCTTTCTCCCTTCCGGCCTTTTGCCTTACATTTGAATCTTGATCACATGATTGCTGATATGCAGGGTAGCGCCGCTGTGGATCTCAACCTCATCATCGTGAACCATCTGTCCGTCGATGATGGTGCCGGTTTTGGAAATATCGCGGTAATAGACCGCTCCGTTCCGATAGCTGAACTTTCCGTGCTGCCGGGAAATGCGCATGTCGTCCTTGTTGGTACGGATATCCGCGTCGGTTCCGCGGCCAATCACCAGCGGAATTCCTTCACTCAGTTCGTATGCCTTGTCACTACTTGAACCGTTGTAGTCAATCCTCAGTGTAATATTCTGGCTCTCGCCGACCACCGTCATGTTCAGGCTGTCATCCCCGGCCGACATGTCCACGGTTTCCTCCAGGCTGCCCGGCAGGACCTGGTTTTCCGGAAGGGGCGCCGATGCCGGGCGGAATCCGGAGGAAGGCGCCGCCTCCTCTCCGGCAGGCTTCCGTCCGGATTTCAGCAGCAGGATGATCACTGTAATCGCCGCAATTGCCAGCACGGCAATCACCGCGACCAGGACCCAGGTGGGAACCACAAGTCCCACGATTTCCGTCTGCCCGGTCAGTTTGATCCGCACCCGTTCCAGCAGCGGCCGTTTCTCGTTCGGCTTGGCATCCGGGCTCATAACCGCCTGCTGCAGCTCCACGCTGGCACCGATCTGCTTTTCAATCTGGTTCACTTCGCAGAAACGGTCCTGGGCCAGCTGGGTCGATTCATCATAAAGGGTCAGCTCGTAGGATCTGCCTTCATAGTATTCCTTCGCACTCAGCGCCTGTTGGTATTCCCCGATGGCCGGATCCCGCATACCGGGCTCAAAGGGATGTGCTGTCGGTGCAGGCGTGGGGGTAACCTCTGCCTCTTTTCCCGGAAGCGCCTTGTCGCTGATCAGCAGGGTATAAGCTTCTTCGGTCAGCCCATCGTTTGATTCCTGCAGCCCGTTTTTCTTGCAGAACTTCAGCACTGCCTGATGGGTGGTCGCGTCGTAGGTGCCTTTCGCATAGTTTCCCTCCAGGTAGTACAGCTCTTCCAGCCGGTTTTGCACCTGAATCACAGTTCCCTGGTCGTTGGCTTCAAAGTTCAGCTCCAGCACCAGCCCCGGTTTCATGGCAGGGGTCGGCGTCGGCGGTGGAGTGGTGACGACAACCGGTGTCGCCGTAACAGCTGGCTTCGCCTCACCGCTCATCAGCAGGTCATAAGCCGCTCTTGTAAAGCCCCGCGGGTCAACCAGATCATTATCTTTGCAGAAAGCATTCATAGCCCGCAGCGTCGCCGACCCGATCTGTCCGTATTCCCGTTCATAGTCTTCCTGGCTCAGATAATACAGCTTATACAGCCTGTCCTGAATATTGATCAGTGTTTGGACGCTGTTTTCGAACCCGTCATCCAGCGAAAAGACGATATCCGGGTTCCGGGTTGCCTCCGGTTCCGGCGTGGGGGTCGCCTTGGGCTTCCCCTGCCCGGACTGGATCAGGTTCCAGGCCTCCACGCTGATGCCTTCGTTAACTCTTTTGCAGTTGTTTTCCCGGCAGAAATCGCTCAACGCCTGCTTGGTGGCGATGTCGACTTCGCCGCTTCTCTCCGCCAGGTAATGCCATTCAACCAGGGCGGTCTGGATGGTATCCAGGTCCGCGGGCCGCTGGGCCAGTTCTTCCCAGGTAAACTGAACATCCGGGCTCGGCGTAACCGGTTCCGGAGTCGGGGACGGCACAGCCGCCCGGTTGATCCGCACAGAAGTGCTCGCGGAAATTTTCCGGTCTGTTCCGGCATAGATCAGATCCATGGGGTATTCCTGGTCGCCGTTTCCGAACAGCGGCACAATGTCCACCGTGGCGCAGAGAATGTTCTGCAGCTCACGCACGGTTTGGGAGGCATACAGTTCCCCGTCGCTGACAGATCGGACCGGGAAATAGTTGCCGCCGTTCTGGTTCTTCAGTCGGTTCAGGCCGTCCCGGCTGGCGATTGCGCTGTCCTTGATCCGCCTGTCCCCTGATTCCTCAGAGCCGACCGCCACAAAGGAATACACCGGCGTTCCTTTGCAGTTGCCGAATACGGACAGAACCTGTTCAATGGTTTTGCCCTTCCCGTTGTCCACGCCGTCGGTGAATACCAGAACGGTTCGGATGGCTTTTGAGGCATCTCCCGCCTGTGCCGCCTGAATGGCGGCCGTATGGATTCCATCCCACAGCGGTGCCTGGATTTCGGCCGTCTGCTGCCGCTTCTTGGTGTTGAACTTCAGGTTGCCGACGTATTCCCTGGCCTGTTCGGCCGTCATAAACCCGGCGCTTTCCTGGGTCGAATTGGTCACCGTGACAAAATAGGCGTTGTCCTGGCTTCTCATGCCGTTGACAATAGTGGACAATGCCGTGGAAACGGATTCGCTGTTGGCCTGGTAGTAAACCCCGCTTAAGTCAACCACAAAAATATAGGAGATACCCTCCGCGGTCGTCACGTTCAGCACCTTGTCCAGCACGATGCTGTTGTCCACGCGGAAGCTCAGCTTTTCCCTGTCCACCGGCACGAAGACATTGTTTGCGTCTGTTGCCTGGAAGTAGACATCCATGGTACCGACCGCCTCGTGGGGAAAGGCGTTCAGAATCCAGATGTTGGCCGCGTCGGCCAGGGCCTCTCCCAGGCAGGCCAGGAGCAGGGTCAAAGCCGCTGCCAGTGCTGCAAGTCGTTTCATCCTGATCATTGTGGTCATCCTCCGCCAATGGATTAGTTTGCTGTGGGCGAATTTTCTTCCTGGTTCATGCCGGGCAGTTCACCAACCGGCTTTTCTTTCAGGTGCTTCCCGGTAACGTCAATTACCATCACCGTCGTGTTGTCTTTCCCGCCCAGTTCCAGAGCCTCAAGCACCAGCTTCTCGACTGTTTGCATCGGCCCGTCCCCTGCGGAAAGCATTTCTTCGATCTTCTCGAAGCTCATCAGGTCGCTCAGCCCGTCCGAACAGATCAGGAACCGGTCTCCTTCGGCCAGGTCGAATTTCACTTCGTAAATATAGGATTCATTGATCTTTTCCCGCGGCATGCCCATATAATGGGAAATCGCGTTTGCCCGGGGATGCTTGCGCATCTGCTCGCGGGTCAGTTCTCCCCTCAGCATCAGTTGGAAAACCTGAGAATGGTCGCAGGTCATCTGGTTCAGGCATCTCTTTCGGAGCAGGTATACCCTGCTGTCCCCGATATTGGCCGCATAGGCTGTCTCATCCTGCAGATACAGCAGCGCCAGTGTTGTCCCTTCCTTCTGGTTTTTGCCGTTCTTTGCCGAATCTGCCAGCACGGCGTCCGTCGCTTTCATAGCGTACTGTCGCAGCGCGTCCCGGAAAGCACCGTCTTCGATTGGGCGGTACAGTTCCTTCAGCCCGCTGACGCCGATCCAGGATGCCCTTTCGCCCCCTTCCAGCCCGCCCATGCCGTCGCAGATGGCAAACAGGTGAAAAGCATCGGTCCACTGGGCCTGCACCCGGCAGCCGGTATTCACTTCGTTCTGTGCCATCACCTGTCCGTCCAGAAAGAAGTTGTCTTCATTGTTGGTTCGGATATTTCCGATATGGCTGATTGCAGCCGCGTTAATCGTGATTTTTCCTTTGGCTGCCATCTGTTCTCCTCCGTTCCGGTTGCTGATCTCGTTCTGTTTCCGGGATTACAGGGCGTGAAACCATCCCAGTTTCCAGGCTGCAATGCCTGCCAACGCCAGCAGGATAATCACCAGTGCAGCAATCAGCCCGCCCCGCTTCGGCTTTTTTTCTGTTGCGGCTGTTCCGCCGGTAAACGCCGTCTCCGGCGGCAGCGGAAGAATCGGCAGGGCATTGATGGAAAACAGCGGTTCCCCGCCCTCATCCCGAAAGCGCACAGGCTGGTCCAGCAGGGCTTCCGCCAGGTCCTCCGGAGCCTGTCCTTCCACCAGGTCCGCTTCGTATACGCGGTATGCGGTCTGGTTTTCACGCAGCACAGCCATCGGCTGTGCCTTCCTGTCCGTTTTCTCGGTCCCGGCAAACCGTTCGACGGCATCTGCCCACCGGGCCTCCGGATTGGCTTGGACTACGTTTTTCCCTTCCCGTTTCACTGCAGCTGGCGGAAACAGTTCCTCCAGCAGCACCAGTTTGCCCGTCCGGGTATCCATGGCAGCATAGCAGATCGCCTGCCGGCTGGTTCCCAGAACAATCCCGGCTGTAAACGGGCCCACCTCCGTACCGATGGGCAGGGCATAAACCGGTGCCTGATAGGTTTCCGACACGTAACCGCAATGAGTGCACTGAAGGGGGTCCTCCTGTGTTCGCATGCACCTTGGACAGTACCGCAAAGCCATTTCCTGTTCCTCCGTCCGGAAGGGATAAAATCACCTGTGAAAAGCCGGCTCTGATGATTCGGCTTCTGTATGCAAGCCCTATATATGTTCATTTTATTCTATATCAGGGGTTGTGGGATGTCAATTTAGCACACCTTGCCATTCTGTTGTTTTTCTGTTTCTTTTTTATGACCTCTCCCTGTACCTCTTCCGCCCGTTCCCGGTCAATGCCTCGGCGCCATTTTCATGCTTGACGAATAAAGATTTACATTCTATAATACGTGGTGGTAAATAATGTAACTTTCCATATTGTTTTATCTGAAGGGGCAGATTGGTTTTGCCAGTGCAAAGCAGCTTTTATGGCAGTTATACGCCGGTCGGCGATCTGGTGACGATTGCCGTCTGTTTTGTCATACTGATTTTGCTCTTCTGTTCCTTTATCAAGCGAACCAGAAGCTTCCGGATCTTTCTGATGATCGTCGGCCTGCTGCTGGTGTCTGCCTATGCCAATGTTACCTATAACACCCTGCTGGAAAGATGGGATCCGTCCCTGTATTTCTGGGTCAGTGCGCTGCGGGTGCTGTTCCACGGTGCCCTGTTCGCAATTTTCTTCCTGTTTACCCAGTATATCGCGGAAGTAACCAGTCTTGAGCGTCGGGCAGCCTTGTGGGTAACTTTTATCGCCGGGGTTCTGTTCGTTGCCGTGGTGGCTCTGGATATCATAGACAGCCTGAACCATACCTTCGGCTTCCGGATTGATCCGGACGGAACCGTTCATACCGGCATGAACATATTTTATGTCGGTTATTTCGCGTTCGTCATTCTGATTGCCGCCCTGCTGGTCCGGGTCAGGAACTACCTGTTCAGCCGGGTCATGTTCGGTTTCTTCTGCACCATCGTGCTGGCCATCGGCCTGAACTTGCTCCAGCTCCTGGTGAAGCAGTCTTCCTTCACCGTTTCTTCCTTCATGCTGCCGGTCTTCGCCATGCTCTATATCATGCATTCCAATCCCTATAATGCGAAGCTCGGCACAGTGGATATCAGCGCGTTGGAAGATATGGTCCGTTTTGAATATTCCCATAAACGTCCCTTCGGGTTCCTGAGCCTTTACCTGCCCGCCTTTGCCGAAGAGCATGCCGAGATGCCGTCGGCGATCCAGTCCGCTGTCCGGAAGTTCTCCTCGTCCTTCTTCCGGGGAGCGGTGGTGTTCTCTGTCGGTCCGGGGCATATGCTGCTGATCTATGATAAGCAGCGGAATCCGAACTACGAGGAGCGGATCACCAGGATTCTGGAGGCCTTCCATGCCCAGCATGCCCGCTTCAGAAATGATTACAAAATCGTCATCGGGGACTCTGTCGACCGAATCAGCGCCCGGAATGACTATGTGCACCTGATCAGGACCGTCCTTCGCGACATGAAGGAAAATACAATCCACCGGATCGAGGAGAAAGACTTCGCTGCCTATAACCGCCAGGAATATATTCTGAAGGAGCTGGTCGATATCTATCACCACCGGAACCTGAACGACAGCCGGGTCCTGGTATACTGCCAGCCGGTGTATAATATCGCCCTGAGACGGTATGACACGGCGGAAGCCCTGATGCGCCTGGACCTGCCGGAAACCGGCATCATCTTCCCGGACGAATTTATTCCCCTGGCGGAAAAGAACGGTTATATCCATGTGCTCACCGAAATCATCCTGAACAAAACCTGCCGCGAAGCCCGCCGCCTGGCGGAAGAAGGGTACAGTTTCAGCCGGATCTCCGTCAATGTTTCCGCTCAGGAGCTGAAGGGCACTTATTTCTGCCGTGATATCAGCCAGATTATCCGGAACGCGGATCTTCCCGGCGACCGGGTAGCTCTCGAACTGACGGAATCCCAGGATGAGAGCGACTTCCTGGTCATGGAGGAAAAAATCCGTGAGCTGAAATCCATGGGAATCACCTTCTACCTGGACGATTTCGGCACCGGTTATTCCAGCCTGGAGCGGATCATGCAGTTGCCCTTTGATATCATCAAATTCGACCGGTCCCTGGTCGTGGCCAGCGGAGCCAGCGACAAATCCGAGCAGATCGTCCGGAATATGGCCCGCCTGTTTGCGGAAATGGACTTCTCTGTGCTGTATGAAGGGGTTGAAACAGAGAAGGACGAAAAGCGCTGCGTCGGCATGTCCGCTTCCTACCTGCAGGGATATAAGTATTCCCGCCCGGTTCCCATCTCCGGGCTGCGGGATTTCTTCACAAGGGCGGCCTGACGGCCCCATCCGGAACAAAGGAGGCTGCTTGCCATGAGCCCAAAGGTCCTTGCCTTCAACATTGCCGATGAAAAGAAAATCAGCCAGCTGAACATTCTATCCGTCCGGCTGAATTTTTCTTTGTTCATGGTTCCCCGTCAGCAGCAGGGCTGCCTGCTCCGGAACCTGCTCGCAGGCACACCCGGTTCCCCCGCCCCGGGAAAACCCTTTTCGGATGAAATGCTCGTGTTAGCCGAATTTGATCACGCGGATCTGAATTTTCTGCTCAATGAGCTGATCCGTACCGGTCAGCAGGTCCGCCTGAAAGCGGTGGCAACCCCAACCAACCTGCAGTGGACCGCCGTACAGCTTCACCGCCAGCTGCTGGCGGAAGCCGGGGCAATGCAGCCCGGTCGGTAACGCACAGCCAAAAGAAAAGCACGCACAACACGAAACAGGCCCGGTTCAGTGAGAACCGGGCCCGTTCCATTGGTTCATTGGGTCAGGCAGGAGTGAATGCATCCTTTCCCAGGCCGCATACGGGGCATACCCAGTCATCCGGGATATCCTCGAACGCGGTGCCGGGGGCGATGCCGCCTTCCGGATCGCCTTCTTCGGGGTCATACACATAACCGCAGGGGCATTCGTACTTCATGGTCGTTTTCATCCTTTCTGTCAAATTTGTTCCGTGTAATATGTACAGTTTTCGCTGTGCCTTTATCATACCTGCGGCGGCATGCGCCGTCAAGCATTATTTCACGATTTTGTACAGGGCATATTCGCCCGGCTGGGTCCGGGCTTCAAACACAGTCTCCCCGTCCTTCCTGTAAAGCGGCGCGATCCGGAGCCTGTTCTTTCCGGTGAGAAAATTCCTCTGCAGCGGCATCTCCAGCGCCCTGATGTCACCCCGAATATGAATCCGGATGGTCGCCGGCTGGGAGGCGCCGGTGGCATAGGGATAAACAATGAAGCTTCCATTGTCATAGGGGAAGAGACTGATACCGGCTTTGCATTCCAGATAGATCCCGTTCCCGGGGAATTCCATGCGCAGCCTGGTCAGCACGCTGCCGGGAAGCTTGTACAGGTCCGGGAAGCTGTCCGGCACCGCAAGGGTCAGCATCTGGCCTTTTCCGTAGGTGTCCCGCAACAGAAGCCCGAAGCTTTCCTCGGACTCGGCCACCTTCGCCAGGGCCCATGAGGAGTTGTTCCGGAATTCGCAGACCGGGATGCCGATCTCATCCGTCCCTGTCGGAAACTCCAGCCGTTCCCGACGCCCTGCCGGGAACTCCACCCGATAGTTCCGGCCCCGGATCCGGCGTCCGGTAAAGCGGATGGAGGTCATGCGCCGGATGCCCCGGTCCATCGCGGCTTCCAGGAATCCGCTGGTGACCAGCGCTTTTCCGCCCTCCGCCACGTATTTTTCCAGTTTCTCCACGATCTCCGGGTCATAGGCAGAAGACCGGGTCAGCAGGACGGCGGCTGCCTTTTCCGGCCAGTAGGGCGTGCACATTACCGGCAGGCCGCACATGCCCAGGAAATCCTGCAGGTTGTCCTCGCCCTGGCAGTTATCCGGCAGGTAGCAGGAAATACCCACCGGGTTGCCGCAGTGGTCCAGCACCTTGTCCAGCTTGTCCAGGTGGTAGCCCAGCGGCGGAACGTAAGCATTGTCCGCCAGCGCCTGAAAGCAGAAGAGCATAATCTCCTTCGGCTTCGAGAAGGCGGTCAGATAGCACTGTTCCAGGTACTGCTCCGTCAGGTGGAAATCAAAAGGATCGAACCATCCGCCGCCGTTGTGGCCGGGCCACATGCTTTCAAAATAGGTCATCAGCGAATAACTCAGATATCGGGGCAGATGCTGGTCCGTGGTCACGGTGTCCCGGGCTTCGGTGCCGGTATAGATCATGTCGAACATTTTCCGCTGTTCAGCGGGATTGTATCCCGTTTCCTGGTAGCTCTCCGCCCAGTTGGGATACTTGATTGTGATTTTGATGTCCGGGTTTTCAGCCTTCGCCGGGCCGATCATCAGTTCCTTGCTGACTTTCTTCATCAGGGCCAGCCGGTATTCCTGCCAGCTCCCGTCGGTAATTCCGTGCTTTTTGTTGTATGCGTCCCGCCCCTTCCGGCAGGCGTCACAGGTGCAGTTGGTGAAAAAGAAGTCGTCAATAATGAATTCGTTGTAGTTCCGCCCCAGGAAGGCGCTGACTTCCTTCAGCTGCGCGGTCATCTTCGGGTCGTTGTAGCAGAAGGTATCAAACAGGCGCTGTTTCGGTTCATCCCCCTCCGGCGTCGGAGTGGACGTAGTGATCCCGCCGGCCACTTCAATCCCGTGTTTTTCCAGAATACCGCGGCACAGCGCTACCTGTTCCTCCGTCGCCATGATGCCGGAACGGAACGGTTCCAGGTAAACCTTGTCCAGCTTCAGGTACCGGCTGAAGAATTTCATGTCCTTTTCCAGTTTGCGTTTGTCTGCCCGGGCGGTTCCCTGGGCGATAAAATAGGTAACCAGTTTGAAATTTCTGTAGTTTCCCATCCCGTTCCCTCCGAAAATTGATTGATGCAATACGGGGATTCATTTTTGCAAACGTTTTTCTGTTCCTGGAATCATTATATGCGGTTTTCCTCCTCGGTGCAAGGGAAAACCAGTACGGAAAAAATGCCGCCGGCAGTGGCAAAACATGGTATGATAGTATTCATCCGAAAACCATCAAGGGAGGAACGAACGATGTCCCGCATTGAAACCCGCTGTGTCCAGGGCGGCTATACTCCGAAGAACGGGGAGCCGCGGCAGATTCCGATTATCCAGTCCACCACCTTCAAATATGACACCAGCGAGGATATGGGCAAGCTCTTTGACCTGGAAGCCTCCGGTTATTTCTATTCTCGTTTGCAGAATCCGACCTGCGACCTGGTGGCGGCGAAAATCGCGGCCCTGGAGGGCGGCACCGCAGCCATGCTGACCGGTTCCGGCCAGGCCGCCAACTTTTATGCCGTATTCAACATCGCCAACTGCGGGGACCATGTGGTGGCTTGCTCCGCCATCTACGGCGGCACCTATAATCTCTTTGCCGTCACGATGAAGAAGATGGGCATTGACTTCACCTTCGTCTCTCCGGACTGCACCCGGGAGGAGCTGGATGCTGCCTTCCGTCCCAACACGAAGGCGGTCTTCGGCGAAACGATCGCGAACCCGGCCCTGTGCGTGCTGGATATTGAGATGTTTGCCGATGCGGCCCACCGCCACGGCGTGCCCCTGATCGTGGACAACACCTTCGCCACGCCGGTCAACTGCCGGCCGATTGAATGGGGCGCGGATATCGTGACCCATTCCACCACCAAATATATGGACGGCCACGGCAGTGCCGTGGGCGGATGCATTGTGGACAGCGGAAAGTTCGACTGGCTGGCCCATGCGGAGAAATTCCCCGGCCTGACCACCCCGGACGAGAGCTACCACGGAATCGTTTATGCCGAGAAGTTCGGGCTTGCCGGCGCCTTCATCACCAAGGCCACCAGCCAGCTGATGCGGGACTTCGGTTCTGTCCAGAGCCCCCAGAGCGCCTTCCTGCTGAACCTGGGGCTGGAAAGCCTGCATGTGCGCATGCAGCGCCACTGTGAAAACGCCCAGGCCGTAGCGGAATTCCTGGCCGGGCATGCGAAAATCGCCTGGGTCAACTATTGCGGCCTTCCCGGCGACAAGTATTATGAACGGGCAGCAAAATATCTGCCGAACGGCTCCTGTGGCGTAGTCTCCTTCGGGGTTCGCGGCGGAAGAAAGGCGGCGGAAGCCTTCATGAAGGAGCTGAAAATCGCCGCCATTGAAACCCATGTGGCGGATGCCCGTACCTGCTGCCTGCATCCGGCCAGCGCCACCCACCGCCAGATGAACGATGAGGAACTGATCGCCGCCGGCGTCTCCCCGGACCTGGTGCGCCTCAGCGTCGGCCTGGAAAGCAAAGAGGACCTGATCGAGGATCTCGCCCAGGCCCTGGAAAAAATCTGATTTTTGCCTTTCCTTTATCGATCCGCTTCCGGCGTTTTCCGGAGGCGGGTTTCTTTTTTCTCCATGGCCACTCGGTGCTTTCGTTGCTTCCCGTTTTCATGGCATTCCGCCTCCGGAATTATTTCATTGAGGGCATTGTCATCTTCGTCCTGAAGGGATAAGATAAGGAAAAAGGAGGTATGTCTTCATGTCCAACCGCTATGAACAGGCCCTGGCCCGGGCTTCCGCCAAGTTCCGCCTCTCCGGCATGGAAGCCGCGAAAAAGGGCATCATCCCCTATAAAAGCGAAAACGGCCGCTGGGTTCCGAGCCCCTTCTGCGGCAACGGTTGGTGGACCGGCGGTTTCTGGCCGGGCCTGATGTGGCAGTTGTGGGTCTATACGTCCGACAACTGGTTCCGGGAGGAAGCCCGCCGGGCGGAAGCCCTGCTGGTAGAGGAATTTCGCCGCTTCACGGAGCTGAACCACGATGTGGGCTTCATGTATCTGCTGTCCTGCGGCGCAGACTGGAAGCTGTCCGGCGATGAGCAGGCTCGGATCGACACGCTGCACGCAGCCTCCCTGATGATGGGCCGGTTCAATCCCAGGGGCTTTTTCCGCGCCTGGGACGGGGCGGACAGGACAGGCTACGCCATCATTGACTGCATGATGAACCTCTCCCTGCTCTTCTGGGCTTCCCGCCAGACGGAGGATCCGCGTTTCGCCCACGCCGCCCGGATCCATGCGGATACCGCGATGCGGGAGTTCCTTCGCCCCGACGGTTCTGTCTCGCATATCATCGAGTTCGACCCGGAAACCGGCGCCCGGGTTCGGGAGCATCCCGGCCAGGGGTACGCCCTCGGCACCCAGTGGAGCCGCGGCCAGGCCTGGGGCCTGTACGGGTTCACGCTGGCGTATCTGAATACGAAGGATCCCCGGTATCTGGAAACTGCCGAACGCATCGCCGCGAATTTCGTATCCCATATCCGCCCGGACGGGCTGACGGACTGCGACTTCTGCCAGCCCCCGGAAGAGGAGCGGCTGGATAATATTGCCGGCGCCGTGGCGGCCTGCGGCCTCCTGGAACTGGATAAGGCAACCGGCAATGCCGCCTGGCGGGATGCCGCGGAGAAGCTGGTGAACGGCATGCTGGACCTCTGCGTCGACTGGTCGGACGGCCAATGCGGCCTCCTGACCCGCTGCACCGCCAGCTATCATGACGACGGAGCCGGGCGTCATACCAACATTACCTACGGAGACTATTTTCTGGTCGAAGCCCTGATGAAGCTGACCGGCCGCGACCCCATGCTGTGGATGTAACCCAACCGTTCCCGCCGAAACAAAGGAGGACACGCCATGTTCGCAGAAGCGCTCCGAAAACAGCCGCTGGCCCCGCTGCTCCGCGTCTCCGCGGGTATCCCGAACCGTGGGCTGGCTCCCCCGGCCTCAGACAGAATCGCCTGGGAAGGGCTTTCCCCGGAAAAGCAGCGGGCAATCCGGGACCTTGCCGCCCGCTATGCCGGCGCCCCGTGGCCGATGCGCACCGCATCGGCTTTTCTGGCGTTCACAGAAAACGGCAGCCGCCAGGCGGACGAAGCCCCGTATTTCCTGCGTCGGCGGAAATTCTGCTCCGCTGTGCTCCTGGCGGCCCTGGATCCGGCCGCGCCGCTGACGGATGTCATTGATGGCCTTTGGCTCCTGTGTGAGGAAACCTCCTGGGTCATCTCCGCCCATAATGTCAACCCGGTTCCCGGCGCGCCGTCCCCGCGGGAGTTTCCGCTGCCGGATCCGGATAAGCCCTATATTGACCTGTTCAGCGCCCAGACGGCGATGATCCTGTCTTATGCCCTGGCCATCCTGTCGGAACGGCTGGACGCGGTCACCCCGATGCTCTCCGCCCGGGTCCGCCGGGAGCTGAAAGTGCGGGTACTCGCTCCCTTCCAAAGCACGGATGATTTCTGGTGGATGGGCGTGCGGCGGAAGAATCTGAATAACTGGACGCCCTGGATCCTCTCCAATCTGATGATTACCGCCTGCCTTTTCCCGATGCCGGAAGCCGAACTGGCGTCCTTCCTCAGCCGGGCCTGCATCATGCTGGACCGCTGGCTGGCCGTTGTTCCGGAGGACGGAGGCTGCGACGAGGGCGCCGGTTACTGGAACATGGCCGGTGGCGCGCTGCTGGATGGCCTGCAGCTGCTGGAAACCGTCACCGGCGGCGCCTTCTCCTTCCGCCAGGACCGGAAAGTCCGAAACATCCTCACCTTCCCCCTGTTGGCGGAAATCGGCAACGGCTGGTTCGTGAACTTTGCCGACTGCGATGCCCGGCCCTTCCTGAGCGGTGAGAGGATCGTAACCGCTGGGGAAATGCTCGGGGATCCGGCGCTGGTGGCGTTGGGCCGGCGGCACATGGGCACGGTCGATGATCAGCTGAACGATGTCCCCCATCTCTCCCGGGTGCTGTCCCTGCTTTTCCATCCGGAAACAGGCAGTGAAAAAGCCGGGAATCTCCCGGCTGATAGGGATGCCTGGCTGCCGGATCTGCAGCTTCGCGTGCTCTCCCGGGGGCCCTGGTCCTTCTGCGCCAAGGGCGGCCATAACGGGGAAAACCATAACCACAATGATGTGGGATCCTTCATGCTGTACCGGAACGGCGAACCCTTAGTCGCCGATGCCGGAAACATGGTCTATACCGCCCTGACCTTTTCCGACCGGCGCTATACCCTCTGGAATGTCCGGGCCGCGTATCATAACCTGCCCTTGGTCGGCGGCACGGAGCAGGCGCCCGGGCAAAACTATGCCGCCCGGGAAGTGCGCTGCCTCCCGGACGGCCTGTCCCTTGAAATCGCCGGCGCCTATCCCGCCGAAGCAGAGCTTCTGTCCTGCCGCCGGATCCTGAAGCTCACTGAGGAAGGGCTTGTCCTGACGGACCGGATTGTGACAAAAGTGCCGAAGCCGGTCACCTGGGTTTTCATCTTGCGGGAAAAGCCTGCCCTGTCGCCGGGCCTTGCCGCGTCCGGTTCCCTGGCGTTGCGCTTTCCGGAAGCCCTGGCGCCCGCCCTGGAGGAAATCCCGGTCACCGATTCCCGAATGGCCCGGAACTTTCCCGGTTCCCTCTGGCGCCTGATGCTCTCTTCCGCCCCGGCCGCGGATCAGGAAAGAATCTTTTCCTTTACTGCTGAGCCCTGAATCATCCGATCCTGATCTTCTGCTCTGCTGTCAGCCCGCCCGCGGTCCAAACATGGACCGCGGCTTTTCCTTTGTGCTCCCCGGCGCGGAAATAAGCCGTCAGCGTGCCCTCCCGGGTCATCCGGGCTGCTTCGCTGTATGGCGTCAGGTCGTCCGGGCAGCCGTTTTCCAGCCCCAGCAGCTCCAGGTCTCCGACGGTCTGGCAGTGTACCGTTTCGTCCCGGGCCGGATGCCCGTTTGAATCCAGCAGAAGGATCTCCATCTGCATCACATCCGTTCCGTTCGCCTTCAGGTGGAGCCGGTTCGCGGCCAGCAGGATGCAGTTCGCCTCTCCGGGCGTTGCCAGCCGGTCGGACGCATTCTCCGTCCGGGCTTCCAGCACGCCGTCCTCATAGGCTGCGGTCCAAGTGGCCCGCTGTCCGCCTTCCCGGGTTACCGCCTGTTTCCCCAAGCTTTTTCCGTTCAGGAAAAGTTCCGCTTCTTTCCCGTTCGTATAGCAGGAGATCCGTTTTTCCTTCCCCGGCACGCCTTCCCAGCGGAAGGTTTCGCCCCAGGCGCCGCGGTCCTCCTCCCCCGCAGAGGCAACGGCGATCCGGATCATGGGTTCCGATGTCCACAGGGCCGCCCGCTGGGCATACTGCGGCTTTTCCTGCCCCCGCAGGTCCAGGGCCCCGGCCCGGCTGATCCGCATCGGCCATCCGGGACATTCTCCCAGGAAATCGATGCCGGTCCACAGGAACTGCCCGCCGATGAAGTCGTGGTCCTCCACCGCGCGCCAGGCGGCGGGGTCGTGGCTGTTTTCGCTGCCAAGAATCACGCGCTTCGGCCAGGTCCGGTGGTCGTCCTCGTAGAAGGCTTCCCGGTAGTTGTATCCGGCAATGTCCAGCGCCGCCGCGTAGCCGGTATGGTTGCTCAGCTCCGGAAAGCTCAGCGCGCTGGTTACGGGCCGGCTATCGTCCAGGTGGTGTACCTGCTCCGTCAGTTTTTCCGCCACCCGGGCCAGGCGCCCCGCGTCCGGCTTCCGGGCATCATACAGCCGCTCGGCCAGGGGCTTGTTGGCGTCATTGTTCCCCAATACTTCCTTGAACAGCGGCGTCACATAGGGGTCGTTGGGATAGTCGATCTCGTTGCCGATGCTCCACAGGATCACGCAGGCATGGTTCCGGTCCCGCAGCACCATGCTCTCCAGGTCCTTCTCGTGCCACTGGGGAAAATCCTCCGCGTATCCGAAGTGCTTCGGCGGGTATACGTTGTGCCCCTGCCACCACTTGTTTTTGATGCCTTCCCATTCGTCGAAGGCTTCGTCCATCACCAGAAAGCCCAGTTCGTCGCACAGGTCCAGCAAATCCGGGTCCGGAGGATTATGGGCGGTACGGATGGCATTGCAGCCCATGCCCTTCAGTTTTTCCAGCCGGATCCGCCATACATCCTTGGGTACGGCCGCCCCCAGGCAGCCCGCGTCATGGTGAACGCATACGCCCTTCAGCTTCATGTTTTCCCCGTTCAGGAAAAAACCCTTGTCCGGGTCAAAGCGGGCCGTCCGGATGCCAAAGGGGAATTCCACCCGGTCTGTCACCCTGCCGTCCTTCAGGGTTTCTCCCCGCAGCGTATACAGATAGGGATCTTCCGGGCTCCACAGGATAGGATTCCGAACCTCCAGGCCGATTTCGCCCGATTCTTTCCGGGCGGTCATCCGGCCGGCCGCCTTCCCTTCCTCGTCCAGCAGCCGGAAGCGGACGCTCTCCGCTCCCTCCGTCGCATAGCGGATCCGCACCAGCACCAGATGGTTCCCCGCCGCCCGGGTCACGGCAAAAATCCCGTGTTCCATGAAGCAGATGGGTTCTGTCAGCGTCAGCTCCACATGCCGGTCGATGCCGCTGCCGGTATACCAGCGGGAATCCGCCGTGTCCTCATGCTCCACCCGTACAGCCACCACGTTCTCCCCGGCTTTCACAAACTCGCTGATATCGAAGGAGAAGGATGTGTAGCCGTAGGCATGCTGCCCCAGATAGTTGCTGTTGATCCAGACCCGGGCATGTTTGTAAACTCCCTGGAAGGTGATCCGGACGCGTTTCGCCGCTTCCGCCTCCGTCAGGGTGAAGTGTTTCCGGTACCAGCCGGTGCCGCCGGGCAGATAACCGGTCCCGCTGGACCAGCAGATGTCGAAGGGATGCTCCACCGCCCAGTCGTGCGGCAGCGTCACCCGCCGCCAGGCCGCGTCATCATATCCCATAAAGAAGGCTTCCGGGGCATCCCCCAGGTGAAAGCGCCAGTCCGTATCGATCCGCCTTGTTCTTTCCATTGCCATTCCTCCTCCCGGTTGAAAAAGCGCCCGCGTGCCGCTCCTGCGCGGCTTGCGGACAGAAAGAGGGGGATGCCCTCTCAGGGTCATTGCTGACGAAAGCGGGCATCCCCCGGAAATAGTCGGGTTCTCCGATATTTCAGATAGTCTTACTTCTTGTAGGTCGCGTCGATCTGCGCCTGCAGTTCAGCAGTCACTTCGTCTACGCCGGCAGCCTTCAGGGCTTCCTGGAATTCGGCGACCTTCTCTTCGGGCGTCTCGCTGTACTGGCCGAAGCACAGGTACTTCATATAGGTGTTGTAGATTTCGTTGCACTGGTTGATGTAGCTCTGGACGTTGGTGTTGTCAAACACGAACGCTTCGTAGGGATACATCACGGCGATCTTGTCATACTCTTCATACAGGGCATTGATGGCATCCCAGTTCATCGCGGCGCTCGGGATCTCCAGATCGTCGTTCCGGCCCCACCACCAGTTGGTGGAGATGCCGTCCTTGTCTGCAGAGTAGGTGTCGGGCGTGTAGCGCATGCCGTTCTCATCGATGGCATAGCTGCGGCCTTCAATACCGTAGTTGAACAGGTTGTAGCAGGCCTTGTCGTTCCGCAGCAGGTCGTACACCATCAGGGTGCGCTCCGGATTCTTGGAGGCGGCGGAAACAGCGGCCACGCCGTGGGTCACCAGGTCACGGGTCACATAGCCCGCTTCCTTGCCCCAATAATAGAATCCGACATCCGCGTTGGGATTGTCAACATACATGGTGTTGTTGCTGTCAGCCTTCGGGGAAACCAGGCTTGTCCAGGTGTTGGTGTGATGCTGTTCCAGAGCAACCTTGCCCTTCCGGAACTCATCGCGGTTGTCTGCGCCGGTGTTGGACAGCACGTCGGTCGGCCATACGCCGATCTCGTCCCATTCCTTCATCAGCTTGGCGTATTCCACCAGCTTGTCGGTCTCCACCAGGTACAGGCAGTTGATGGTGTAGGGATCATCCAGATAGCCGCCCCACAGCGCGCCGCTTGCCAGGCCGTCGATACTGCGCCACTTGGCGAAGGAGGTGATATAGCCGCTGGCCGGATAGGCCGTTCCGTCGGTATCCCACAGGGCGATCAGCTTGTCGCCGTAGGTCGCCTTGACATACTTGACATAGGTGGTCAGGTCATCCCAGGTCTGGCAGCCGTTCGCGAGGCCGGCTTCCTTCGCCCAGTCCAGACGATAGGCGAAGCCGTGGTTGGTCCACTGGGAATAATTGTCTTCGGGGATGAAGTAGATGTTGCCTTCATAGGTGCAGACGTCCCAGTGATCCTTCGGCACGCTGGCGTAGGTCACGGGAGCATACTTCTCCAGCATTTCGGTGCTCAGCTCGAGGAAGCCGCCGCGCTTGGCGTTCGGCCACGCATCCAGCCAGTCCGTGGAGGAACCGATCAGGTCGATCGCGCCGTCCATGGCCGCAATCCGCAGATTGTAGTTCGCCAGATAGTCCGTCCAGGAAATCCAGACGATGTTGATCTCGGCGTTGACTTTTTCGGTCAGGATCTTGTTCAGTTCCGCCAGCATCTCGTCCTGCGCGCCTGCATTGGCAGCGGAGGGAGCATCGCCGGTGGTCATGTAGTTGATTACTACATGCTCGGACGTGTCGACATCGGCCCATTTCTCGGCCCAGGTGTCAGCGGCTTTCGCCACAGGGCTTTCAGCGGACGCAATGCCGCAAAGGCCCAGGACCATGGCGATTGCCAGAACGATGGAAAGAAGTTTCTTCATGGGGTATACCTCCTTTTTAATATGATTCAGCCTGTTTCCCAGGCATAAATCCTTGCAAAATTCTCAGCCCTTGACCGCGCCAACGGTGATGCCGCCGATGAAGTAGCGCTGCACGAAGGGATAGAGGAAGATAATCGGCCCGGTGGTCATCATGGCGGTGGCCATCTTCAGGGATTCGGTGGGCAGGTTGCTGACCGTCACATACTGGGCGGCCACGGAGTTCTTCAGGCTCTGCGCCTCGTTCACGATCTTGTACAGCCGGTACTGCAGGGGCAGCACATCCATGTTCTGCAGGAACAGGGAGGACTGGTACCATTCGTTCCAGTACCCCAGGGCCAGGAACAGGCCGACCGTCGCCAGGCCGGGCTTCAGCATCGGCAGCACGATGGACATGAAAATCTTGAAGTCGCCCGCGCCGTCGATCTTCCCGGACTCGGTCAGCTCGTGGGGCACGGACTTGGCGAAGTTCTTCATCAGGATGATCAGCCATGAACTGATCATCAGCGGCAGCAGCACCGCCAGGTACGAATTGTTCAGGTGGTAGGTCTGGGTCATCAGCAGATAGTAGGGCGCCAGGCCGGCCTGGAACAGGCTCGTGAAATAGATGAAGAAGCTGATGGCATTCCGGAAGGGGAAGTCCCGGCGCTGTAACGCATAGCCGGTCATTGCGCAGATAAACAGGCCGATGCCCGTGCCGATCAGGGTCAGGATAATCGTCAGCAGGTAGGAGGACCAGATCGTTCCACCCTTGATGACCAGCTCATAGGCCGCCGTCGTGAAGGACCGAGGAAGCAGCGTAACGCCGTAGGTGATGATGTTGTCCTCCGTCTCAAAGGAGGTGCCCAGAATGATCAGGAACGGTAAAATACACGCAATCGCAAACAGGCTGATGAATACATATCCGATGCCTCGGATCACATAATCCGACGCGGTCAGTTTGACTTTGGACACGCTGTCCAGCATATCGTCGTCTCGATGCTTTGCCATGGTCGCACCTCCTTTCTCAGAACAGGGAGTAGTCCGGCTCGATCTTCTTCACGATGGTATTGACGGACAGCACCAGGATGAAGCCAATCAGGGACTGGTACAGGCCGACAGCGGATGCCGTCGAGAAGTTGAAGTCGGACACCGTGGCACGGTATACGAACATTTCGATAATATCCACTTTCTGATACAGAGTGGGATTCCGTCCGACCAGGTTCCAGAACAGGCCGAAATCGCCCTTCACGATGCCGCCCAGCGCGAACAGGAGCAGGATTACGATGGTGGGGCGCAGGCTCGGCAGGATGATGTAGCGGATCTTTTGCCAGCCGTTGGCGCCGTCGATCATGGAGGCTTCAATCACAGCGGCGTCAATGCCCATGATCGCGGCAAAGTACACCACCGAGTTGTATCCTGTTTTCTGCCACAGGTGCACCAGCGTAATGATAAAAGGCCATGGTTCGCCGGTTTTGTACAATCGCAGGGGTTCCGCCCCGAGTCCTTTCAGAATCACGTTGAGGAAACCGGTATCGGAGTTCAGCAGGCTGAACACCAGCAGGCCCACCAGTACCTGGGAAATGAAGTACGGCAGGAACATCATCGTCTGGCTGACCTTCCGGAAGGACTTGGACTGGATTTCCTTCATCAGAATGGCGACGATGACCGCTAGCGCGTTGTCCAGCAGCAGGAATACAAGGTTGAACAGAATGGTGTTCTTGGTAAGCATCCACAGCTTACCGGATTTGGCCACGAAGTCAAAGTTCTTCAGGCCCACAAACGGGCTGCCGAAAATGCCTTTGCGGTAGTTGTAATTCACAAAGGCCACATAAATGCCCGGCAGAGGCGCGTAGCTGAAGGCGATGAAATAGATGATCGCCGGAACGCACATCAGAATCAGGGTCTTTGAGTTCCACAGTTTCTTTCTCAGTGACCCGGAAACGGAGTACGGCACCGGCTTCTTCGGGTTGATTGCGGTCATGCCCTGTCTCCCCTCCTTGGTTTTTCCGTCCGGGCAGAACATTCTCCGTAACTGGCCGCGCTTCATCTCGGAGGAATGAAAACGTTACCGATGTTTGTCCGGAGAAAATTCAGCCCCCTGTGTTGCCAGAATATTGTTTTCCTTTTCCGATAAAGTCAGTATATCAGACATTCGATGGCAATGCAACATCATTATCGGATTTTTGCCGGATTGTCCATCTTCTGTAATGATTTCTGCCCCTTTTTTTTCCTCCTGATTCGTGTTATCATAAGGAAAGGATTTCCGAGAAAAACAGAAAGGATGCTGTACCATGAAGAGAAAAGGTGTATCCCTGCTGCTGGCAACCGTTCTGCTGCTGGCCGTGCTGGTCCCGGCTGCCGGATTAGCGGAGACCATGTATGTCTATTCGAAAAACGGCGGCGAGCTCAACCTGCGCGAAACCGCGAATCCCTCCGCCAAAGTGCTGGCCAAGATCCCCTTCGGTGAAGCGGTGGAAGTCTCCTCCTCCCTGAACGAAACCTGGGTTGCCTGCACCTATAACGGCATCAGCGGTTTTGTGATGACCAAGTACCTGCAGAAAACCAAGCCGGATAAAAAACCCGATGTCGACAAGGATCCCACGGATGTGGACCTGATGAACGGCGTCTTTAAGAATATGAAGCCGCAAAAGGGCACCGTGGTGGTATCCCTGGCGAAGCCCTCCGGTTACGGCGCGATGCGCTGGGCGCCGGCCAAGTCCGCCCGCCTGATTGCCAAAATGGCCGAAGGTTCGGTGCTGACGGTCCTTTATAAAGGAGAGCACTGGTATCAGGTCATGAATGGCAATGGCCAGGTCGGTTTCATCTATGACAGTTATGTTATTCCCCAGTAAACCCACCCCCGGGCAAAACAAAAGGAGGTTCAACCGATGAAAAAAATCATTGCATTGCTGCTCTGCGCCCTGCTGCTCTTCGGCACAGCTCTGGCGGATGAAGCCCCTGTCGGCAAAACGATCATCATTAAGGGTGAATTCGGCA
Source organism: Clostridia bacterium (assembly GCA_017404985.1). Lineage (GTDB taxonomy): Bacteria > Bacillota > Clostridia > Christensenellales > Aristaeellaceae > Aristaeella. The sequence goes on from JAFRBK010000048.1 coordinate 82,919, forward strand.
TCACGGCAAAGCTGCCGGAGGGGTATACCCTTCAGGTGACCAAAATCAGCTCCGGCGCCGTTGCTGGCGCCCTGGTTTCCGAAGATCCGAACAAGCCCGAAATCTGGCTGTCCGTCAGTTTCAGTGAGGAGTTTGATGACAAAAAGCTGAACGACCTGACGGAAGAGGAAATCCAGCTCCTGATTGCCGAAAGCGAAGAGCTGTTCTTGCATCCCCAGCATGAAATCCTGGAAACTGCCCACGGCACAAAGCTGATCCGGATCTTTGAAAACAGCGCCGACCTGAGCCAGATCGATATCTTTACCCTCTGGAACGGTTTCTTTGTGGAAGTGCTGGTCACTGCGCCGGAAGGCCAGCTCCTGACCGAGGATCAGCTGAAAATGGTCAACGACCTGCTTAGCGACATGTGGATGAAAGCGGATGATACCCCTGTTGCCGAAGGCGAAGATCCGATTGTGATTTTGGATGAATACCACGGCGAAGGCGCCGAGGATTCCTGGGTAAGATAAAATTCAGTAGGAGGAAAAATCAATGAGTGACGTTTCCCATATCCCCACCCCGCATATTAACGCCCCCGCCGGCGCCTTTGCCGACACCGTCCTGATGCCCGGCGATCCGCTTCGTTCCAAATTCATCGCCGAAAACTATCTGGAGGATGCCGTTCTGGTCAATAATGTCCGGGGAGTCCAGGGCTATACCGGCACCTGGCACGGCAAAAAAGTGTCCGTGATGGCCAGCGGCATGGGCTGCCCGTCCATCGGCATCTATTCCTATGAGCTTTTCAAGTTTTACGATGTACAGAACATCATCCGCATCGGCTCTGCCGGATCCCTGTCCCCGAATGTCAAGGTGAGGGATCTGGTAGTCGGCCTCAGCGCTTATACCAATTCCGCGTATCTCCGGGCCTTTGGCTTTCCGGGAGAAAACGCCCCCTGCGCCGATTTTGATCTTGCCTCGAAAGCGATGTCCATCGGCCGGGAAAGGAATCTCCGGATCCACTGCGGCCCGCTGTTCACCTCCGACGCCTTCTATTCTGAAGGGGATTCCGGCACAGTCGCCGCCAAACTCGGCGCCCTGGCCGTGGAAATGGAAGCTGCCGCCCTGTATATCAACGCCGCGGTAACCGGCAAACACGCCCTGGCCATCTGCACGATCTCCGACAGCCTGGTCACAGGAGAATCTCTGTCCGCGGAACAGCGCCAGATCAGCTTCCGGGATATGATGGAACTGGGCCTCTCCCTGGCCTGATCCCCCGTCACCGGGCCGCCTTTCGCGGAACTGATACACAAAAAAACTGAGACACAAAAGCACGAGAAACAAATTATTCGAAAACCAAAAGGGAGCCAGACATCGTTGGCTCCCTTTTCTTGTTCATGTTCTCCGGTTTACCTGCCGCATTCTGTCTTTGCCGGAAAGACTTTCCGTTTTTTACTGCCAGTTTTGTCTTTGAGTGTACTGTTTCTTGAGTGTACTCGGGCGGTTTGTTCCGGTCCTTGCCCATCCAATGCGTTTTAGTAACACTTTTTTTGAGTATCACTGGCTTCCTTTACCTGTCACCGGTCATTATGAGTTTCACTTTTTTTGAGTTTCACCGGCAGGTTCTCAGAGTGGTTTCGCCATTTCGCCAATAACCCTATTCGCCGCCTATTCGCCTATTCGCCAAAGCCGGCGAATAGACTTTCCTTATTTTTCAAGGCCTGCAGGCCTCTATTCGCCTATTCGCCAATTCGCCGGCGAATCAGACCCCTTAAAACCCTTCCACCTCCGGAGCCGTCAGATCGTCCAGATCCGAAAAGACCCCTTCGTCCGGATGGTAGGTTTTCCGAACTTTTTTGCCCTCCTTTATATCCTTCACGAGGCTCATCACGAAAGGCCCCAGATGCGGAGTGCACTGAACCACACAGTTGATCCGCCCTGCCTTCAGCGCTTCAACGACTTCTTTCTCCCCGTCCACAGTAATCCGGATAATCGACTGAATGGCGGGATCGTCTGTATGTTCCAGTACATCTAAAGCACCCAGCATCATTGCATCATTATGCGCAAAGATGACATCAAATCCATCCGCTCCATACTGCTGAAGCAGTTCTCGCATGCATTCCTCGCCTTTGGAGCGTAGAAAATCCCCGTTCACGCTGGCAATCACTTCAAACCGGGGGTCCTTCCGGATTACGTCCATGAATCCCCGCTGGCGGTCCCGCATCGGAGTCGAATCCGTGGTTCCGCAGATCTCAACAATGCGTAAATGATCAGTTCCCAGCGTATCAGCTTTTCGGATCAGGTACTCTCCCGCCCGGCGTCCTTCGGCATAGAAATCCGCACCGACATAGGCCGTATAAAGGCTTTCATCCTGGGATTTAATCATCCGATCCATCAGAATCACCGGGATTCCGGCCTTTTTTGCTTCCGTCAGCACATTGTCCCATCCAGTCTGGACGATTGGTGAAAAGACAATCACATCAACCCGGTAAGCAATAAAAGAGCGAAGCGCGTCAATCTGTTTCTCCTGCTTCTGATTGGCATTTTCCATCATCAGCGAAAAACCGAATTCCTTTGCGCTCTGTTCCATGCTAGCCGTATTGGCAATACGCCATGAACTTTCAGAGCCAAGTTGGGAAAAGCCTACAACAACCGAAGCATTTTCTGCGGGAGGATCCTGGGTCTTTGTGCACCCGGTCAGAAGCAGCAGAATCAGGAAGAGCATCAGGCCGGTTTTTGCTTTTGTTCGCATGCTGTCCCCTGTTATTCCTTGATTGGTTTGGTCTTACTGGTTTTCTTACGCCCGGTAACGCCAAGTACCAGCTTCTGGATGCAGATAAACAGAAGAAGAAGAAGCCCTGTTGCAATCTTGCCCCACCATGAAAGCAGGTTGCCATTAAAGGTGATTAGCGCGGGAATCATGGACTTCAGCAGAACGCCAAACAACGTTCCGACCATATAGCCCACGCCGCCGGTAAGCAGCGTACCGCCGATCACGGCGCAGGTAATAACATCCAGTTCTGCGCCCATCAGGGAAAGGTTCCAGCCGCTCTTGACATAAAGCGCGTAGGCCACGCCTGCCAATACGGAGCACAGGCCGTTAAATCCGTACACCAGAATCTTCGTCTTGCCAACCGGAAGGCCCATCAGCTTCGCGCTTTGTTCATTTCCGCCCACAGCATAAACATTCCGGCCGAATCTAGTTTTCTGAAGGATGTAGATGCCGGCAATCAAAACAACGATGAAAAGAATGACGTTAAAGTTAATATACGAGATCGGTTTGATTTTTACCCATTCACCGTCTTTCAGCTGCATAAAATAGATCTTCCAGCTGGCCAAGGAATCAATCATCTCATGTTTAATTTCAATGGATTCCCGGCTGATCAGGGCACAGACACCGCGTGCCAGGAACATTCCGGTCAGCGTAGTAATGAACGGAGGCACATTCAGGCGATGGATAACCCATCCCATCAGAAGGCCCAATCCGACGCCAACCACCAGGGAAAACAGGATGCAAAGCAGCGGGTGAATTCCCAGTACAGTCGTGCCGTATGCAATGAACATTCCTGTCAGGGAAGCAACAGCGCCGACAGACAGATCAATACCGCCTGTAATCAGCACCATGGTCATTCCCACTGCAGAAATCCCATAGTAAGCATTATCGACAAAAAGGTTCGTAATGGTCCGGAGGGTTGTAAAGCCCTGTGCGCCGTAGCTGATTGCACCGAAAAGGTACATGACCAGGAAAATCCCGATGGTCGCATAGATCATAATATACTTGGGATTCATGATCCTGCTGCCAAGGCTGCGCCGTGAAGCAAGTGATCGATCAGACATCAAATGACCCCTCCTTTCACCGCATAAGCCCTCTTTTTGGCCCTCTTCGAGAAATAATTCCGAACCGGTTCAGACTGCAGAACAATGACGACCGCGATAATCATCGCTTTGAATGCCATCGTTGCCTCCGAAGCAATGCCAAAGTAGTAAACAAGTGTAACAATGGTCCGGATAATAATGGAACCCAGCACCGTCCCGGCCAGGCTGAATTTACCGCCTGTCATACTGGTGCCTCCGATAACAACCGCCAAAATGGCATCCATCTCATAATTCAACCCGGCGTTATTGGAGTCGTTCGACATAATCCGGCTTGAATAGATCAGTCCGGAAATGCCGGAGAGGAATCCCGTCAGCGCAAACACGATAAAGATAATCAACTGGGCATTGATGCCGGACAGGCGGCTCGCACTGCGGTTGATGCCGACTGATTCAACGAATGTTCCGAAAGCTGTCTTTCGAACAAAAAGGGCAACTGCTGCCACAACAACAACGGTAATAATAATCGGCATCGGCAGATACAGGAAGCTTCCCTGCCCAATCACACGGAAAGGCGAATACCCGGTAGTAAACTGCTTCCCGTTCGTCAGAATCTGGGCAATGCCGCGCCCGCATACCATCAGAATCAGCGTGGCGATAATCGGCTGCATGCCGCCCTTCGCAATCAGCAGGCCGTTAAACAAGCCCATCAGCAGGCAGACGACCAAAGGAACAATCAGCACCAGCGCATATGAACATACTGTATAGTCGCCGGGCGTCGTGTATTCCAGCACGTCCCATCTAAGGAACTTCAGGGCAATAGCCCCGGAAACAGCGACCAGGGCGCCAACGGACAAATCCGTACCGCCCAAAGCGATGACCAGCGTCATGCCCATGGCAATAATCGTGATTTCGCTGGAACGGTTGATGATATCAATCAGGCTTCCGTACAACATGCCGGTTGATTCCTGATAGCTGATCTTGAAAAAGTCTGGACGGACAATTAGGCAAACCAGAAGGATCAGCACTTCAGCAACGACAGCCCAGGTCAATTTGGACTTCGTGATGGCTGTAAGGTCAAATTTCTTTTTCACGATGCTTCACCTCCTGCCGCAGTGCTTCCCTCGGCTATGATCGAAAGGATCTGGTCCTGAGTGCATGTTTCTCCATCCACTTCCCCGACTTTCTCCCGATCCCGCATGATGATAATCCGGTTTGAACAACGTATAATCTCATCTAGCTCGGAGCTGATAAAGATGACGGATACTCCTTCGCCGCACATTTCCAGCATCAGTCGCTGAATCTCTGCCTTGGCGCCAACGTCAATGCCGCGTGTCGGTTCATCCAGAATCAACACTTTGGGATTGGTCGCCATCCATCTGGCCAGGATTACCTTCTGCTGATTACCGCCGGATAGCTCGCCAATCTTTTTTTCTGCATCGGGCGTGGCAATTCCCAGGGCTTTAATGTATTTATCCGCCAGCTCGTTCTGTTCCTTGGTAGAAATCGGCTTCAGGAAACCTTTTCTTGCCTGGACTGCAAGAGCAATGTTCTCGCGGATGGAAAGGTCGCCGATAATCCCGTCCCGTTTCCGGTCTTCCGGACAGAACGCCATTCCGGCAACCAGGGCGTCAAACGGTTTTTTGATTTCCGTTTTGCTGCCGTCAATCGCTATCTCGCCTTTTGTGATCCTGGTAGCACCGAACAGCATCTCTGCCGTCTCTGTCCGACCGCTTCCCAGCAGGCCGGCAAAGCCTACCAGTTCTCCCTTTTTCACATTCAGGGACATATCCTCCAGCTTTTCCGGAGCTCCGATATGGGTGGCCACGAGCATATCCGCTTCGCCGTCGGCCACTTCAGCCCTCTTCAGGCTGAAAATGGTGTCGATATCCTTACCGATCATCTCCGTGACCAGCTGGACCTTGGTGATATCCTCGATCTTATGTGTTCCGACAAGCTGGCCGTTGCGCAGAATAGTCAGCCTGTCACTGACAGCAAATACCTGATCCAGGAAATGCGTAATAAAGATGATGCCCATTCCCTCTTTTTTCAGCTCGTTCATAACGTCAAACAGGAGCTGAACCTCATTGTCATCCAAAGAAGAAGTAGGCTCGTCCAGAATCAGGATTTTTGCCTGGATATCCACCGCGCGGGCTATCGATACCATCTGCTGGATTGCGGTGGAATAGTAAGAAAGGGGACGGGTAACATCGATGCTGAGATGGAAGCGTGACATGAGTTCCGATGCACGGCGGTTAATCGTCTTCCAGTCAATCTGCCCGTGTTTCATCGGCTGGCGGCCAACAAAAATATTCTCTGCAACCGTCAGGTTAGGGCACAGGTTCACTTCCTGGTATACGGTTGAAATACCCAACTCAATCGCATGCTGAGGGCTCTGCGGCTGAATTTCTTTTCCCTCAAGCGTGATGGTTCCGCCATCTTTTTTATTTACGCCTGTAAGGCATTTGATCAGTGTTGATTTGCCGGCGCCGTTTTCGCCCAGCAGCGAATGGATTTCACCGGCACGCAGGGTAAAGTCTACTTTATTCAGTGCCTTAACACCTGGAAATGTCATCTCGATCTGCCGCATTTCCAATAAATTGTTTTCAGCCAAGCAAGAACCCTCCTTAAAAGAAAGGCGGGGCGGAAGTCGTAGATCCGCCCCGCCTGCTGATTATGCTAATTCATACATAATCCGGGCTTCGGATTAATACTGCCGTTCGTTGATCACGTCAGCAGCCTTCACAGAAACGGTGTCATTTCCAACGTTGATGCCGCCTTCCATGTCATAGACGCCTTCAACGGGATGAATCAGTTCCTTGCCGAGGGTTTCGCCGGCAATCAGCTTTTCGATGGCATCCACAACGAAGGGGCCATACAGAGGAGTGCATTCAACGGTGCAGTTCATTTCACCGGCAACGATCGCATCGAAAGCAGCCTTCACGGAGTCGCAGCCCACGATGATGATGTCTTTGCCAGGAACCTTTCCGGCAGCCTTGATAGCATCGATAGCGCCCAGGGCCATGTCGTCGTTCTGAGCAATCAGCACATCGATCTTGTCGATGGACTTCAGCCAGCTCTCCATCAGAGCCTGGCCTTCAGCGCGGGTGAAGTTACCGCTCTGCTGAGCAGCCAGCTTCAGGTTCGGATATTCAGCCATCGCGGCCAGGTTACCTTCGGTACGGCCAACCTGAGCGCCGGCACCGGTGGTGCCTTCCATGATGACAACGTTCACTTCTTCTTCACCGCGGCCGATGGACTTCAGATATTCGCCGGCCCAGGCAACCTGACGGCGGCCTTCTTCAACGAAGTCTCCGCCGAAAGCAGCGGCGTATTCAATCTTGTCCATGCAGTCAGGCATACGGTCAATCAGGATCAGCGGGATTTCCGCCTCATTGACTTCCTTCAGCACTTCTTCCCAGCCGGTTTCCACAACGCCGGTGAAGAGGATGTAGTCAACATTCTGGGTGATGAAGTTACGCAGGGCTTTGATCTGGTTTTCCTGCTTCTGCTGAGCGTCGTCATAGATCAGTTCCCAGCCTTCATGGCCTTTAATCGCGCCATTGATGCTGTCGGTGTTGGCGGTACGCCAGTCGGATTCCTGACCGATCTGGGAGAACGCCACCTTAACATCCGCCAGGGCGGAAGCAGCGGCCAGAGCCATAACCAGGGCCAGTACGAGAGCAACCAGTTTCTTCATAGTGTCTTCCCTCCATTTTTCTGTTTTGGCATTCCTGCCTTTTAACTGTATTATAGAAAAATCCCGCCAAAATGAAAATACAGAGACTTTCGATTTTGGTGGGAATTTTTCCGTTTATGACAATCTTTCCGGTGAAAAAAGGGGAATCATTTTTGATTTCTGTTGAATATTTTTGGATGCCGTTTTCGATTTACCCAATGATCCCCTTCCACCGCCAATCCGGGCTCCAACGGGTCAGCGGCACCGGGCTGCCGGGCAGCATCCTGCCCAGGATGTTCTCCCCGATCGAGGCGGCCGGAGAGGATGTACACATAGCGCAGGCGGTTTCCGGCTCGATGCCGAAAAGGTGAATCAGGTTTTCCAGCGCCAGGGGCATGGTCAGCACGGAGCCCGCGATGGTTCCGTCCGCCAGTCGGCATTCCCGGCCAACCACCGTCACCTGCTGCCCGCCCAGGGAATAGGTGCCTTCCGGCAGCCCCGCCGCTTCCATGGCGTCGGTGATCGCGACGGCCTTCTCCGCCCCCTTGCAGCAGACCGCCAGCCGAACCACATCCCGGTGCAGGTGCACCCCGTCGCAGATCAGCTCGCACCGAAGCCGGTCATCCGTCAGCGCCGCTCCGGGCACGCCGGGCTTCCGGTGGTGCAGGGGCGACTGGGCATTGAAGGTGTGGGTCACATGGTCCGCCCCCCAGTCTGCGGCCCGGTGAACGGTTTCCGCGTCCGCGGCGGTATGCCCGATGGAAACATGGATGCCTTTTTCCGATACCCGGCGAATGAACTCTTCGCTGCCGTCCCGTTCCGGCGCCATCGTAATCAGCTTGACGCAGGCCCAGTCCCCGTCCGTCATCCGGTCCAGCCATTGGATATCCGGATCCCGGAAATATTCTTTCAGCTGGGCGCCGGCCTTACTTTCCTGAAGGAAGGGCGCTTCCAGATGGGCGCCCAGCACCCGGCTTCCCCGTTCCTCGGGTCGGGCCATCACCGCCCGGATTCCCCGCACGGATGCACGCGTGTCCTCATCCCCGGCGCTCATCGTCGTGGGGCAGAAAGCCACTACGCCCATGTCATAAAGACCGCGGCTCATCCCCCGTACCGCATCCTCCCCGGCCATGGTGTCCTGGCCCCGATAAGCGTGAATATGCACGTCCACAAAACCCGGAAGCAGATAATCCCCGCCCAGGTCCACGACATCCTCCCCGGGAGCCGGTTCCATGGCCGCGCCGGTTTCCGCCACCTGCCCGTTCGCCAGGCGCACGCGGATTCCTTCTATTATATTGGTTCCGTTGAATACTTTTCCGTTGGTCAGAAGCATATCAGTTGTCCTCCTTTTTCTATATTTTAGTAAATCGCCCGCCGGATTGCAAGCATGCGCAGCCGTAAAAAAACCCACCTTTTCAGGTGGGCTTGAATGGGCTTGCAGGCGCTCAGTCGTTCGTGTAATTGTCGAAGTATCCCTGAACCAGCACGACGGGCGTTCCCTTGTCGCCGGAGCCGCTGGTCAGGTCGCAAAGGGAGCCGATCAGATCCGTCAGCTGCCGGGGCGTGGTGCCTTCGGAAGCCATCTGGCCCTTCAGGTCCGCGTCCTTGGCGCGGATGCTGTTCTCGATGGCCGCCTTCAGTTCCTCGCCCTTCAGGCCGGCAAAGTCGTTGTCCGCCAGATACTTGAGCTTCAGCTCATTGGGTGTGCCGGTCAGGCCGGATGTATGGGCGGGGGAAACCACCGGGTCCGCCAGCTCCCAGATCTTTCCCTGGGGATCCTTGAAGGCGCCGTCGCCGTATACCATCACTTCAACATGCTTGCCGGTGGCCTTCTGAATCCGGCTCTGGATATCCTCTACCAGGGGAGTGCACTCCCGGGGGAAGAGCTTCACCTTGTCCTCCGTGCTCTTGTTGGAGCCCAGCAGGCCGTAGCGCGCATTGTAGCCGCTGCCGTCCACCGGCGCATTCAGGATATCGTCCAGCCCCAGCACCACTCTGGCGCCGGCAGCCTTCAGAATCCGCTTCGTGTGGGCCCGGGTATGAATATCGCAGGTAATGACCGTATCGGTGTAATCCAGAATCGTCTTCGGCTGGTTGGCAAAGATGATCTCCGCCTCGGCGCCCGCGGAAATAATAATGTCGCTGTAATACGCCACATAGTCCACGCCGGTAAACTCGTGCCGGTTCTCGCCGAACAGCTCCCGGTAACGGCTGAGGCTCAGCACATCGGAATAGGGATTGATGCCGGCTTCATCCACCTGGTCCAGGGTGATCAGGGCGTTGCCCACCTCATCCGAGGGATAGGAAAGCATCAGAACGATCTTCTGGGCGCCCTTGGCGATGCCCTTCAGGCAGATCGCGAAACGGTTCCGGCTCAGGATCGGAAAGATCACGCCCACCGTGCCGCCGCCGCACTTGGCCCGCACATCCGCGGCAATATCCTCGACGGTCGCATAGTTGCCCTGCGCCCGGGCCACGATGGATTCGGTCACAGCAATCACATCCCGGTCCCGAAGGGCAAAGCCTTCATCCTTCGCAGCCAGCAGCACGCTCTCCGTCACCAGGGCCGCCAGGTCATCCCCCTCGCGGATAATGGGGCAGCGAATCCCGCGGGACACGGTACCGACTCTTCTGATATTCTTTTCCATGGAAACGATCCTTTCCCGGGCCTGAACCCGATTGGCAATTTCAAAAAACCCGCAGAGTACTGTACACCACTTCCGAAGGAAGCGCAAGTATTTCTTTTGGTTTCATCCTCAATGCTTCAATCGCGCGTTGTCCGCCGGAAGCCGCGGCCGGTTTATTCCCCGTCCACGGCTTCCGTCCATTCCGTTTCCTTTCCGTCGATCGTGAGGTATTTTCCTTCCACCCAGGCCCGGATGCCTTTGCCCTCCACCAGGAAGAAATCTTCCTCCCTGCGGACAATGGCGACGGGGGTACCGGCCTTCCACTCGGCCATTTGCTTTGCCTTTACTTTCGGCTCCTGCCGGACCCGCACGGTAGCGGCAACGGTGGTCTTCCCGTTGATGGAAATCAGCCCGGTTTCGAAATCCGTGCCGGTTTCCAGCAACTCCACATCCTTCAGGGACAGGTATCCGAATTTATCCTTCCAGGCAACATATACCTTGTCTTCCAGCACTTCAAGCACGGGGCACATGTATCCGTACCGGATTTTCGCGTTCCCCGCGATGGTTTTTCCTTCCGCGTCCGTGAATTTTGCGTCCTTCAGGTTGGTAACATAGGCCACCAGCCGGCTGTCCGCTCCGACGCATTTCCACATGAGGTCCGCAGTGGGCACCCGGACTGCTTCGCCGTTCAGCACCACCTTGGTCACCAGGGCCCCGAAGTATTCCACGTCTACGCCCTTCACGCCGTCCGCGGTTTCCATGGTCAGCCAGTACGGCCGGATCAGCCGCATGCCGCGCTGCGCACAGTAATCGATGGGCAGCCAGTATTCGGCGCCGCCGTATTCCCCGGATTCAAAATACCAGCGGAGCCCCGGCAGGTCCTCCGGCTTTTCGGCAGCTTTGAAGGTTCCGTCCTCCGCCTGGTAATACGGGCTGGCGCCCTTGATGCGCTCGTAGGTAGCGCCGGCGGCGGAGTCCACCACATGGATCATCTTCCCGTCGCTGCTCACTCCGTCCGCCAGGGCAATGTGCCCGATAACGATGCTGAAGCTGTAATAATCCCCCCGCCTCAGGCAGGAAATGATGGACGGCTTGGATTTGTCCAGCTCCGACTGGGTAATGAAGTTGTATACCTCGCCGGCCTTCCGCAGGAAGGATTCGTTCGCGGTTCCCCGGCCTTCGATATAGAATCCCTTATATGTTTTCGCCAGCGCATCCGGCATCAGGTCCTCCCCGGTAAAGCCCATGCGCTGCAGCGCGTGGCTCAGGGTAAACAGGGCGCACCCCGCCTTCTGCACGCTGCGGATCGCATATTTCTTGTCCTTCCACCAGCCGTCCTTCTGCTGGTACACCACGTCCGGGCCCATCTGCACCGGCGCCGTGCCGGACACAGGCACCACAACCGAAGCCGTTTCCGTGTCCTTTTTCCCGTAGACAACGGTCACCGTCAGCGTATGGTCCGCTTCCACCCTGGGCCGGAAGCTGGCCGTATAATGGGTCACAGCCTCGCCTTTAAAGATGGTCTCTTCCCCGACGGACAGCTCATAGATCACGCCTTGGGCGCCTTCCCGGGACGGTGTCACCGTCACATCGACATAGTCCCCCATCCGGACGGATCCGGACGTCACCTCAATGGCCGGGTCCGCCAGGGCGGAAGAAACCGCCGCCATCAGCAGCAGGGCCAGCAGCACTGGCAGGAACCGGCATGTTTTCCCGATCATGAATAAACTCCTCACCTTATTTCAGCAGATAGATCCGGGCGTCATGCGGAGGAATCTCCGCCCGCAGGCCGTCCTGCAGGGAGATGGATTCCCCGCTCCACAGTTCTGTCGCCCCGGTACAGGCCCGGTCTGCTGTGAGATCCGCTGCGTCCACCGTACGGGGCTCATCGCTGAGGTTGAACAGGGCCGCATACAGGCCGCTTCCGTCCTTCCGCGGCGCAATCCAGACGCTTTCCTCCTCCGTGGTCCGGAGGGGATGGGCGCAGAAGCTTTCCTTTTCGATGTCCAGCACCGGGGCGCAGGTCAGCAGCGACAGGGTGAAGGCGTCGTTCTTCGTCATTTCGCCGCCCATCATCAGGGGCGCGCGCATCATGCACCACAGGCTCATCATCGTCCGCTGCTCCGCGGGGGTGAAAGCCGTCACCGAAGCCGGATCCTCGCACTGCCGTAGCGCGCCCAGCGGCAGCATGTCCGCGTCCGGCCAGTGTCCCGGCCCCGCATGGATGCACCACTTTTCCGCCCGCTCGAACATGCTCTTCAGCAGGGCCCAGTCGTCCCAGAAATCATCGGTAATGCGCCACATATTGGCATATTGCTTCAGGTGTTCCGCCTGCTCCAGGGGCGCAGGCCCGGGGGACAGGCTCAGCACCATCTCCCGCCCGCAGCCGCGGCAGGCTTCGGAAATCAGCTCAATCTCCTTTTTGCAGTGCGGATATTCCCGGGCGATATCGTCGCATTTGACAAAATCCACGCCCCAGGAAGCATAGAGCCGGAAAATGCTGCGGTAGTATTCCGCGGCTTCCGGTTGGTCGCACCGTAGGCCGTACATGTCCGGATTCCACGCGCAGATGGAATGCGGGTCCGCCGCCAGGTGGCAGAAGCCTTTTCCTCCCTCGATCGGCAGATGCCTGTGCGCCGCCATCCGGGGCATGCCGCGCATAATGTGGATGCCGAATTTCAGCCCCAGGGAATGGATATAGTCCGCCAGCGGCTTGAACCCTGCGCCGTTCCGGGCGCTGGGAAAACGGTTCTCCGCGGGAATCAGGCGGCCGTATTCATCCATGCACAGGTCACAGAAAGGCTCATAGCTGTGGTCCACGGCATTCGGGCGGGCCCACTGGATATCCACAACAATATATTCCCATCCGTATTCCCGCAGGTTGGCGGCCATATAGTCTGCATTCTGCCGGACGGTTTCCTCTGTCACGGCGGCGCCGTAGCAGTCCCAGCTGTTCCATCCCATCGGCGGATACTGTGCGGTCATGCTTCTTCCCCCTCAAAATCAAAGTTGGGATCATTATACCAGAGAGATGATCGGAAAACAATGACAAACCCTTTGACGAACAGGGGCCTGATATGGTATAATTCGCCCGTTGCCATGGAGCGGTATCGAAGTGGTCATAACGGGACTGACTCGAAATCAGTTGAGGGCATTTCGCTCTCCGTGGGTTCGAATCCCACCCGCTCCGCTCAGCCCACCCGAAAGGGTGGGTTTTTCTGTCTTTTGGATAGCTCAGTTTGGAGGGAAAAATCCGAAATGAATTGGAAAAAGCCCGCAAAAAACCCCGGTCCTTTCGGATCGGGGCCTGAATCATTCTGTTTGTATTATTCTGCGGGGGTCTCAGCAGCGGCTTCTTCTGCCTTTTCGGCGGCTTCAGCAACTTTTTCGGCAGCCTCTGCAACCTTGGCGACAGCTTCTTCTGCAGCTTCCGCGGCTTCATCTGCGGCCTGGGCAAACTTCTCGGCAACGGAATCCTCCGTGGCGACCACTTCATATTCGTCCGCAGCCGCCGTAGCTTCCACAGCTTCTTCAGCAGCGGGCGCTTCGGGCTCGATGGCCTGGCGGATGCTCAGGCTGATCCGCTTCTTCTCGGGATCCACGCCCAGCACCTTGACCTGCACTTCCTGGCCAACCTGCACGGCGTCTTCCACCTTGTTGATCCGGTTCGTCGCGCACTGGCTGATATGGACCAGTCCGTCCAGCCCGGTTTCCAGTTCAACAAACGCGCCGAAATCGGTGATCCGGACCACCTTGCCGGTTACGATGGAACCGACGGGATAGCGCTCAACAGCATTGTCCCACGGATGGGGCTGCAGCTGCTTGAAGCCAAGCTGAATGCGTTCCCGGTCGCGGTCCAGGCTCAGCACCTTGACGTCGACTTCCTGGTTGGGCTTCACCACGTCGCCCGGATGTTTCACGCGGCCCCAGCTCAGATCCGTGATATGGATCAGGCCGTCCACGCCGCCGATATCCACGAAGGCGCCGAAGTCGGTCAGCCGGCGGACGATACCGTGGATCACGATGCCCTCTTCCAGCTTCTCCCAGGCTTCCTTCTTCTTCGCGGCGGATTCCTCGGCCACAACCGCTTTGCGGCTGGCCACGACGCGCTTCTTCTGCTTGTCGACTTCGATGATCTTCAGCTTCATTTCCTTGCCAACGAAGTCAGAGATCTTTTCCACATACCGCTGGCTCAGCTGGCTGGCGGGAACGAACGCGCGAATTCCGCCCACATCGGCAATCAGGCCGCCCTTGACGGCTTCCTTGCCGACGGCATCCACGTATTCACCGGCTTCGTACTTCTCCATCAGGGCGTCCCACGCCTTCCGGTTGACGATATTGCGCTGGCTCAGCAGCACGTTTCCCTCTCCGTCGTTTACCTTAACGACCTCGACTTCAATCTCGTCATCCAGTTTGACATCTTCGTCCACCAGGTCGGCGCGCTTAATCAGGCCATCCGCCTTGTATCCGATGCTGACGCAGACTTCGTCATCGGTGATCTGCACGACCTTGCCGGTCAACGTCTGTCCGGGCCGGATCCTTACCAGAGTTGATTCGACTTCAGCCATGAAGTCCTTGTGGTTTTCCTCCTCCGGAGTAGGGGTCAGGTCCTTGTTCTCCATGTCGCTCATGCGTGTGACAACCTCCTTAAGTAAATCCGACGGCGTTGATGCACCGGCGGTGATTCCGATCATCTCGGAATGAATATTTGCAAAGGCGGGCGGAATTTCCGCCGCACTTTCTGCCAAAATGGTCCGATCGCACTGCTTCCTGCAGATCTCGTACAGTTTCCGGGTGTTTGCGCTGTTGCGCCCGCCGACCACGATCATCGCGTCGCATCGCCGGGCCAGCTCTTCCGCTTCCCGCTGGCGAACCTCCGTCGCGCTGCAGATCGTACAGTGGCTTTCCGGATGGCGTACCCGGGTCTGGATCGCCGCCAGAATTTCCTGCCATTTCTGAACCGGAAAAGTCGTCTGGCACACGGTGACAGCCTTCTCCATCTCCGGCAGCGCTTCCGCTTCCCGGGCGGTGGAAACCACGAATACTTTCCCCAGGGCCCATCCCGCGGTCCCGCGAACCTCCGGATGCTCCGGCTCCCCGACGAGGATCACCGGCGTGCCGTCCGCGGAGCCGTCCCGCACGATCTGATGAAGCCGTTCCACAAAGGGGCAGGTCAGGTCCAGCACTTCGGATGCGGTATGCTCCAGCGCCTTCATCACATCCGGGGCAACGCCGTGGCTTCGGATCAGCACTCTGCGGCCCGCGGCCTCCTCCGGGCTGTGAATGTTTTCAAGCCCCTGTTCCGCCAGGCCCGCAACAACGGCCGGATTATGGATCAGCTCTCCCAGCGAGCAGGAGGGAACTCCGTCTTTTATCAGAGCCTCCGCCTTTTCAACAGCCCGGCGGACTCCCATGCAAAAGCCCGCATGGCCGGCAATCTCAACCGGCATAGCATATTTCCTTCCAGTCCATAATGCTTCATCTTAAATATTTTCGTGCTGTGAATAAAAATTCCTTCTCTTCGAAAAAATTTTTTCACATTTTTTTATTCTGCGCTTCCCCCTGTTTCGGCGATCATTCTCCGATAGGTTTCGCGCATCCGCTCATTCATCTTTTCGCAGGTTTCCGTGTTGATCCCCTCCGCCAGCAGGTCGTCATACGCAATCGGATCCCCCACGTAGATATGCGTCACATGGAAAAACCGCAGCTTTTCCCGGAAATAGACCGGCACCACCGGGCTTTTGCTCCGCATGGCAATCAGCGCCGTGCCGTTCTCGATCTGCTCCATCTGCCCTTCATGGTGGCGGGTGCCCTCCGGGAAAATCAGCAGGATCCGTTTTTCTTTGATGGCCCGCATGCAGGCCCGCATCGCTTCCATATCGGTGTTGTGGCGGTCCACCATAATGCAGTTCACTTTTTTCAGGTATGCGCCTGCCAGCTTGTTCTTTCCCAGTTCTTTCTTCGCCAGGAAGACCACCTGCCGCCCCCGGACGCCCATTGCCATCGCCACCGGGTCCAGGGCATGGCGATGGTTGGCGATCAGCACGTAGGGAGCCTCCCGGTCCAGCTTTTCCCGCCCGATAAATTTCACCGGCATCAGGGTGTGAAACAGGGCGCTGGCCAGGGCCCGCGTCACCTCATACAGAAAAGAGGAGCTGGCCTTTGCCTCCTGGGTTTCCGTCTTTTCAGCCATGGCGCTTCTCCTCCACAATTTCCAGCACCCGGTCCACCACCTGTTCGAAGCTCAGGTGGGTGGAATCCAGCAGCACAGCATCTTCGGCCTGGCGCAGAGGTTCAACCAGACGGTTCATATCCTGTTCGTCCCGCTTTTTCAGTTCCTCCAGAACCTGTTCATAGGTTTCCGTCTGCCCCTTCGCCTGCATCTCCAGCCATCTGCGCCGGGCCCGTTCCTCCGGGCTGGCGGTCAGGAAAATCTTGGCGGTGGCATTCGGCAGCACGGTTGTGCAGATATCCCGTCCGTCCACCAGCATGTCCGTTTCAGCAGCCAGTTTCTGCTGCAGCCGCACCATTTCCTTCCTCACGTCCGTGTAGCGGCTGACGGAAGACGCCGCCATGGATACTTCCGGAGTCCGGATCAGGCCGGTCACGTCCTCCCCGTCCACGAAGGTGTGCTGTCCGTCTTTTTCGTGGGAAACGGCAATATTCAGATGGCGGCACAGGTTGGTCACCGCAGCCTCGTCCTCCGTGGAAACGCCTTTCCGCAGGGCGGTCAGCCCCAGCGCCCTGTACATGGCGCCCGTGTCCAGATGCAGGATGCCCAGCCGCCGGGCCGCTTCGTCTGCGATGGAACTCTTCCCGGCGCCTACCGGCCCGTCAATGGCGATGTTCAAACGCATGCATGTCTCTCCTTCCGCTGTTCCGGCCCGTTTCGCGGGCCGTTGCTTATTATACACAAAGCTTCGCTTTCAGGCAATCTGCCTGTCCAAAAAGGAATTTATTGGCAATATATGGCATTTTATGCATTTTTGCCATATTTTGGTATTGTCTTTTTACAATTCAAAAAAAATAATACTTGACACCTCAAATACTGAATTCTATACTACAGTTGAATACAGGATGCCTCGCACAAAGGAGGTTTTTACCATGAAAACAACCGGAATGATTCGGCAGCTGGATTCTCTGGGGCGTATTGTGCTCCCCATCGAGCTCCGCCGTACGCTGGATATCAGCGCAAAAGATATGCTGGAGATCCTGGTGGAGGGGAACACTGTCATCCTCCGGAAATATGAGCCGAACTGCCACTTCTGCGGCAGCAACCATGGCCTTGTGACCTATAAGGATAAGCTGATCTGCAAGCATTGCCTGAAGGATCTGAAGGAGCTGTAACCTTCTCCCCGGCTTGCGCAGGGCTTTATTTCCTGTACCCTTCGCGTTTCCGCCTGAACCGGCCCGGTTCAGGCTTTTCTCTTGAATTGTCCCGGCAAAGAGGCTATAATTGTAGCGTTACTTTTGGGATCGGAGTCGTACGAAATGGCTTTTTCGTTTTTTGCTTATCTGTCCAGGCTGAAGCTGATCTCCCGGTGGAGCCTGATGCGGAATACCCAACCGGAGAACGATGCGGAGCATTCCCTTCAGGTGGCTATGATCGCCCATGCGATTGCCGTCATCGGGCGGGAGCGGTACGGGCGGGATACGGATCCGGAGCATGTGCTGGCCCTGGCGGTTTATCACGACGCCACGGAAGTCATGACCGGTGATCTGCCTACCCCGGTGAAATATCACAATGATGAGCTCCGCGGTGCCTACCACCAGCTGGAGGATCTGTCGGCCGACCGCCTGCTGGCCCTGCTGCCGAAGGATCTGCAGCCCTCCTGGAAGCCTTACCTGAAGCAGGAAAAGGGCTATGACCGGGACGTGGTCAAGGCGGCGGACAAAATCTCCGCTTACATTAAATGTATGGAGGAAAAGCGGGCGGGCAACCGGGAGTTTGACTACGCCGCCGAGAATATCCGTGCGTCCCTCTTTGCCATCGATCTGCCCGAGGCGAAGGATTTCCTGAGGGATTTCCTGCCTGCCTTTGACCTGACGCTGGATGAGCTGAATCATCCGTCCCTCTGAACCACACCAAACCAAACCGGAGGTATTGATTTATGAAGAAACTCCTTTCCGTGCTTCTCATGCTCACACTGCTCCTTTCCTGCCTGTCCCCTGCCCTGGCCGAGGATGATGACGAAGACCTGGATATCGAGGAAGTCGTCGAGGAAGTGGATCTGGATGAGGAAAACAAAGCGGAGCTGAGTGAGGAAGAGCAGGCCGAGCTGGATAAAATCGGCGGATCGCTGGAGTCCTTTGATTTTGAGCCCTACAGCACGGACACGGCCTCCCTGGAGCTGAACCCGAATCTGCCGGACAATGTCACCAACATCCTGCTGATCGGCCTGGACAGCCGTTCCGATGACCTGGAGGACGGGGATACCAAAAACAGCGTGAAACATGCGGATGTGCAGCTGATCCTTTCCCTCAATCCGGATGATCAGGAAAACCCGATCAAGCTGACCTCCATTCTGCGGGATACCCTGGTGGAAATCCCGACAAGCAATGGATATATGAAGTCCAAGATCACCAATTCCTACGGCTATTATGAAAACCGGATCTTCCATGATTTCCCGGACCGGACGCTGCAGACCATCAACCACAATTTTGAAATGAACCTGCAGTATTATGTTTCCATCAATTTCTACGGCGTCGTGGCCATCATTGACGCCATGGGCGGCATCGACATCGACCTGAACGAAGGCGAAGCCTACCATATTAACGCGTATATTAAAAAATACGGCGGAAAAATGCTGAAAACCTATGATTCAAAGGAAAGAAAGGAAGCCCGCCAGACGCTGGAAGTGAAGGCCGGCGTGCAGCATCTGGACGGGCTCCAGGCGCTGATGTACGCCCGGATCAGAAGCTCCCTGAAAAAGAAATACGACAGCGATATCAACGGTGACTGGGGCCGTACCGCCCGCACCCGCCATCTGCTGGATGTTCTGCTCCAGAAGGCCATCAGCAAGGATTCCGGCATCTCCATTTTTGACCTCTTCAGCGAGTGCCTGGACTACGTTTCTTCCAATATGAACGTGGAAACCATGTTCAACCTGATGCAGAAGGTGCTTTCCTCCGGCATCGTTTCCCGCCTGGGGGATGAAGATGCCACGCTGGTTTCCCAGTTCAGAATCCCCATGGACAAGAACAAGAGCGGCAACCGGGCCTGGAGCTACGAAAAGGTGGACGGCCAGTCGGTCGTTTTCATGGGAAAGAAAAACTTCCAGGAAAATGTGGAGGCGCTGCACGAGTTCATCTACGGCCGCTATATTCCCGCAAAATAAGCCATGGAAAACAATTCGGATCAGGAATCGTCCTGATCCGTTTTTTATTTCACGCGGCGCCGTAAAAAGCCTGCCTCCCCGCTGATCTTCCAGTAGATGAGCGTCAGAATGCCGTACACAACGATTCCCGCGGCCGTCATGATCCCCAGATGCACCCAGGTATTCTCCGGCAGCAGGCGCCCGACGCCCCGGACGCACAGCAGCATCGCCCCGCCGATCACGGCATAAATGCCCACATATTTCAGGTATTTCGGATAATCCGTTTCCGCTTCCTTCCGCAGGATCAGATACTGCACCACCGGCACCGTCATCTCCGCCAGCAGGGTGCCGATGACCGCGCCCATGCTCTTCAGCCCGGGAATCAGGCAGGCGTTGGCAATCAGGTTCACCGCGGCGCCGCAGCATACGCTCTTCACGAACACGTGGTCCCGTCCCTGGGGCAGCACCGCCTGGGTCCGGATCACGTTGGCGAAACCGATCATGATCAGGGTGAAAGCCAGCGGAGCCATCAGCGTGCCGGAATAGGCGAAATCCTCCCCGTAAAACAGCGGTGCAAACCGGTCCGCCACCGCCGCCACGCCGAAGGCCATCGCGCTGACCATGCAGATGACCAGGTTCATGCTCCGGGCAATATGCCGCCGGATCCGTTCCGTTTCCCCGTTCCGGACCATATGGGACACCTTGGGCATCATCACGGTTCCGACGGCGGAAATAAACCCGCTCAGGCAGTAGATAATCTTCTCGGCATTTTCATACAGGCCGTTCTCCGCCGGGCCGGCGATCGCGCTCACCATGACTTTGTCCATGGTGCGGTAAATGTTCACAGCCATCACGGAAATGAACAGCACCGCGCAGGGTCCCAGATGCTTCAGGCTTTCCCGGAAGGGCACGCGGACATAGCGGACCTTTCCCTGCAGCGCGGTCAGGCAGCTCAGGTTGCCCAGCAGCGTGGATAAGCTCCATACGAAAGCGTATACCCACAGGTCGTCTTTGCTTTTGACAAACAGAAACACGCAGGCCGCAGCCGCGCATTTGACGAAGGTGTTCCGCAGCGCGATGGGTTTGAACTGGTCCAGCCCCATCAGGCACCAGTCAAAGCTGCACAGGCAACTGACGCTCATCAGGGTCAGGTGGAAGGCGATGGGTTTCTCCTTCCCGGCCACCAGAAAAACGTAGCCAAACCAGAACAGAAGGGTCACCCCGGCCACCAGCAGCTGCATCTGCCAGATGGCGGAGAAGGTCCGGTCCAGTTCCTCCCGGTCGTCCCGGGCTTTGGCGATGGCCCGGACCCCGTAGTCGTTCAGCCCCAGCATGCCGATCAGGCAGAAGATATAGCTGACGCTCCAGGCCAGGGAATACAGGCCGACGCCCTCCGTGCCCACGGTCCTGCTCAGATACGGAGCGGTAACCAGCGGCAGCAGCACGGAGAACATCCGGTAAGCTACATTGTACGCGGTGTTCTTTTTGGTGCTCATCCTGCTTCCTCCCGATCGGTCTGCCACAGGATTACAGGGCCGTTCTCAGCTGCTCCAGCATGGCGGTTGCAAAGCCGAAATACACCAGCAGGGAAAGCGCGTCCACGATGGTGGTAATGAACGGGCTGGCCATTACCGCCGGATCGAACCCGACCTTCTTGGCCAGCATGGGCAGCGTGCAGCCCACGATCTTTGCGCACAGCACGGTCACCGCCATCGTCAGGCTGACCACCAGCGCCACGGTTACGGTCACGTCTTCCGTCCGCAGCATCAGATAGTCCACCACCATAATCTTGGCAAAGCAGAGCGCCGCCAGCGCCAGGCCGCACAGGATCGCCGTACGGACTTCCTTCCAGATAACCCTGCCCAGGTCGCTGAACTCCAGTTCCCCCAGGCTCAGGGCACGGATCACGGTCACGGAGGACTGGGAGCCGGAGTTGCCGCCGGTATCCATCAGCATGGGAATGAACGCGGTCAGGCAGACCATCCGGGATAGTTTGTCCTCAAAGTTCGTCAGGATCAGGCCGGTGAAGGTCGCTGAAATCAGCAGCAGGGAAAGCCAGGGAATCCGGTGCCTGAACAGTTCAAGGGGCGAGCTCCGGAGGTAGGTCTTGTCGCTCGGCGTCATACCGGCCATGATTTCCATGTCCTCGGTGGTCTCTTCTTCGATAACGTCCATGGCGTCGTCGAAGGTGACGATCCCGACCATGCGGTTGTCCCCGTCCACCACCGGAATGGCCAGCAGGTTGTATTTGCTCATGGTCCGCGCCACTTCTTCCTGGTCCGTGTGCGTCGTCACGGTGATCAGGTTCGTGTCCATGACGGTTTCCACCGCCTGCAGGTCGTTCTGGGCCAGCAGCAGGCTCTTGACGGACACGGTTCCCACCAGCAGCCGGTTCTCCAGCACGTAGCATGTATAGATGGTTTCCTTGTCCACGCCGGTGCGCCGGATCCGCAGAATCGCGTCCCCGACGGTCATCTTCGGGGTCAGTTTGACGTATTCCGTCGTCATCACCGACCCGGCGGAATTCTCCGGATACTGCAGGATTTCGTTGATCTCCTTGCGCATCTCCGGATTGCTCTGGGCCAGAATCCGCTGGACCACGTTGGCGGGCATCTCTTCAACAATGTCTACCGCGTCGTCCACGTACAGCTCGTCCATCACCTGGCGCAGTTCGCTGTCGCTGATGCCCCGGATCAGGGCCTCCTGCTCATCGCTCTCCATCTCGACGAAGCTCTCCGCTGCCAGCTCCTTGGGCAGCAGGCGGAAAAGTAAAGGCAGCTTTTCCGTTTCCACGCCGGAAAAGACAGCTGCGATATCTGCGGGATTCATCGTCACCAGGATATCCCGGATAGTCGTATATTTTTTTTCATTCAGAAGTGTCTGCAGTGTGTTTTCTACCGTGACAGTATGCTCTGCCATTTTCGCTTCCTCCCGTCTTGTTTAAGGATCGGTTTCCTGTACCGGAAGCATTCAGGCATGCACGGTGAACGAAGTGCCTTTTCAGATAATCTGTGAAATGGTCAGCAATGGAACAGGAACGCCACGGCGTTCGGGTTCCGCATACTTCGCCCGACCGGTATGCCGCTGCTACTCCCAGCGTCCATGACATTCCCTCCCTGTTTTTTGGTTTTTGCGGGTACAAAAAAACCCGACAGCATGGATATTATACCCTTCGGCTGCCGGAAAAGTCAATTTAAATATTTCTTCAGTTCGCTGACGTATTTCTCGCCCAGGGTGGAAAGAATCATGTTCTTTTTCACCACATAGCCGATCAGCATGGTCCCCCCGGACACCTCGTCCTCCGCGTCAAAGGGGATCGCCACATAGTCCGAGCCGTTCAGTTCCTCGCAGATGATGCCGGAGCACAGCGTATACCCGTTCAGCCCCACCATCAGGTTCAGCATCGTCGCCCGGTCCGTTGCGTGGATCGTCCGGATATACTCATAGGTACTCAGGATTTCTTCGGCGAAATAAAAGCTCCCGTTCCCGCCCTGCTCGAAACTGAGACAGGGATAATCCTTCAGTTCCTCCAGGCGGATGGCCGTTTTCCCGGCCAGCGGATGCCCCTTCCACAGGTACACATAGGGCTCACACTGGATCAGCGGATGGAATTCCAGCTGGTTTCCCCGCAGGAACTTCTCGATCGCTTTCCGGTTGAAGTCGCTCAGGTACAGGATCCCGATCTCGCTCTTGCCGCTGGCCACGTCGTCGATCACGTCCAGGGTTTTCGTTTCCCGGATCGCGAATTCGTATTCCTCCGTGTCAAACTGCTTCACCATTTCCACAAAGCACTTGACCGCGAAGGAATAGTGCTGGGCGCTGACGCCAAACTTCTTTTTCAGGGTGCCGTTCTTGCCGTATTTGTCCAGCAGCCGGTCGTACTGGGTCGCCACCTGGCGCGCCAGCTGCAGGAATTCCGCCCCGTCGCTGGTCAGGGTCACGCCCTTTCCGCCCCGGTTGAAGATTACGATCCCCAGCTCCTTCTCCAGCTCCTGAACGGCGCTGGTCAGGCTGGGCTGGGTCACGTAGAGCACTTCGGAGGCCTTGTTCAGGGAACCCATCTCCGAAATGGTGATCACATAATGCAGCTGCTGGATCGTCATAGGGTTTCCATGCCCAGGCTCTCATCCGGGCGGGCTTCCGGAGCGCCTGGTTCCACGCCCACGTTGCTCAGCACGGCTGCGGAGAAGGGCGGCAGGTCAAAGGTGATATAGCCGTCCTGGACCGTGCTCCATTTCGCGCATTCCGTCTCGTGGCCGTCCTGGGTGGTCTGAATCCGCCGGAACCATTTTTCTTTGTCCGGCGCGCCGGCATCCCGGGCGCACAGGCGAAAATCGGTCCATCCGCTGGTGTTGTTCACCGCCACCACAACCCGGGTCTGGTCGTCGAAGCGGGCGTAGGCGATCCGGCCGTAGTCCTCCAGCAGCGGCTTCAGGCTGCCATCCTTCAGCACCGTCAGCTCTTTGCGCAGCGCGATCATGTCCCGGTGCAGCTCAAGCAGGGTCTTGTCCTCCTTGCCCCAGGGATAGGTCCGCCGGTTGTCCGGGTCCGTCCAGCCGACCTGGCCGGCTTCGTCCGCATAGTATACCGTCGGGGCGCCGGGCCAACTCATCTGAATCACAACGGCTTCCCGGAATATGCCCTTGTTGATGCCGTTGCCTGCCGCCGCCGGGCCCAGGGTGGTCGTCCGGCCGATCATCCGGTTTGTCCGGGTCAGGAAGCGGGAGTGGTCATGGTTGCTCAGCTCGTTCATGGCGCTCATCAGGGAGGGATAGCTCAGCCTGGCCATCTTGTCCTTCATGATGCCGAAGAAAGCGGACCCGTTCTGGTACAGGTCATCCCGATAGGAGTCTGAATGTTTCTCCATGCCCGTCAGGAACCAGGTCACCGGCTCCATAAAGGCGTCGTAGTTCATCACAGAGTCCCACTGGGTGCCGTCCAGCCAGTCGCTGGGGTCGCCGTAGTGCTCCGCGATGATCAGCGCGTCGGGATTCACCGCCTTCACCCGGCGGCGGAATTCCTTCCAGAATTTGTGGTTGAATGCCGGGCTGTGGCCCAGGTCGGCCGCCACGTCCAGGCGCCATCCGTCAATGCTGTAGGGCGGGGAAAGCCATTTCTCCGCGATCTTCATGATCGCTTCCTGCAGGTCCGGGCTGTCCTCGTAGTTCAGCTTCGGCAGGGTGGAATATCCCCACCAGCCCTCGTAGGCCGGGGAACGTCCATTGCCCGAATCGTTGAAATGGAAGTAGGAGCGGTAGGGACTGTGCACGCTCTGGTAAGCGCCCGGCTGGAAGCCTGCCTTTCCCAGATAGATGCCCTCGTAGTCCATCCATTTGTTGAAGGATCCGCAGTGGTTGAACACCCCGTCCAGGATGATACGCATGCCGCGTTTGTGCAGATCCTGGCAGAACCTGGCGAACAGCACATCGGACTTCTCCAGGTTTTCCATGCTGGTCACCCGGCGGATATATTTCGGCGCGTATCCGTTATGCTTTTCCCACATCTGCATCACATGGTCCACATCGTCGGTAATCACGCCGAAGTGTGGGTCAATGTGTTCATAATCCTGGCAGTCATATTTGTGGCTGGAGGGAGAGACGAAGATCGGATTCAGATACAGCACCTCTATGCCGAGGTCCTGCAGGTAGTCCAGTTTGTCGATAATTCCCTGGATATCCCCGCCGTAAAAATAGCGGACATCCGTGTCCGTCGGCGGCGCGTCCCAGTTGTCCTGATGCTTGGAGTGGCCGACGATATAGTAGTATTCGTTGTCCACCACGTCGTTCGTCGGATCCCCGTTGCAGAACCGATCCGTAAAGATCTGGTACTGCACGGCGCCCTTCGCCCACTGTGGCACATGGAACCCGGGAATGAAGCGGAAGGCATAGGCTGGGTTGAAGTCCGGCACGTCGTTCTCGTTGTACCGGGCGCCGATTCTGTCGTAGGCGATCCATCCCCCGTCCGTGCATTCGATCAGGAAGCGGTAAAGGATCTCTTTCCGGTTGCAGATAATCCCGCCCTCGTAGTAATCAAAATATTCATCCGAACGGAGCCGCACCATGAGCGCTCCCACCGTCAGGGGCTCAAAAACGATCGCAACCCGCTTCGCGCTGTCCCGTGCCACACGGATGCGCAAAGTCACCGTATCCCCCGGGTTCGGTTCCTCCGGAAAACGGTACATCGGGGTTTCATCGCTGAATACCGCGGAAAGAACAGACTGGCTGATTGGCATATGGTTTCCTCCTGAAGCCTCATACAGGAAAAAGCTCCCGTTCAGGGAGTTTTCCTTCAGATCTCGCCGTAAAACCGCCCTCCGCGGCTTCCGGCAGGATGTATTATACAGCATAAAACTCCAAATCTCAAGAAAAGCTTACGGAATCACAGCCCCGGCATCTCCTTGCGTTTCGGAGTGAATTATGCTATCCTTTTGAAAAAGCATGCGGCGAGGAGTAGATTTTATGAAAACATTGATCGAACTGTATGACGATTATCCCATCAAAAATGTACTGGCTACGCTGACCTTCTCCCCGGATGAATGCATTCTGGTTTGCCCGTCCGTAATTTCCGAAGATAAGGAAATGAAGCGTTCATTGCGTGATTTCTATAAGTATCGGGGTTCCAAAGTCAAACTGACCTTCGTTCCCGTGAGTCTGAACGACGCGCTCAAAACCGAGCGTGTGCTGCGGGAAGTGCTGGATTCACATCCTGACTGCGCCATTAATATCTCCGGCGGAACAGATGCTTCGCTTTTTGCCACCGGCGAAGTCACCGGTGATACCCCTGTTTTTACTTATAGTTCCAAAAAGGAAACCTTTTTTGAAGTCAAAAACGCGCCGTTTGCCCGTGGCATGGTTCCGGACGTACATCTGGATGTAGCATCCTCCCTGATGGTGGCAGGCGGCACACTGCTCCCCGGCCGTGCGGATAACGCCGAACTGGGCAACCGAACGGAGCAGATTGACAGGCTTTTTAACGTGTTCACTAAATATCGCCGGATCTGGAACGCGCAGATCAGCTATATTCAGAAAGTTTCCTCCTCCGAAGCCGGCAATCTCCTCGCGGAAGGCGCGCTCACAGAGAAAGCGGGCGGCAGAGTCGTCACCGCCGATACCCAGCTCTTCCAGGCGCTGGCGGATGCGGAGCTGATCCAGGACCTGGAGGTTGCGGAGGATAGCCTGCGGTTCCGTTTCCCTGATGAGACCGTCCGCTTCTGGCTTCGGGATATCGGTGCCGTGCTGGAACTGCAGGTGTACCGGGCCTGCACGGCTTCAGGATACTTTGATGATGTCGTGCTCAGCGCCGTTGTGAATTGGCAGAGCGGTGAGCTCAAAAGCGACAGTGTCAGCAACGAGATTGATGTCATGGCCGTCCAGGGCGTCAAGCCTGTTTTCATCAGCTGCAAAACCAGCGAAATCCACACGGAAGCCCTCAACGAACTCTCCATCCTGCGGCTCCGC
The DNA here is from genome assembly GCA_017404985.1 of Clostridia bacterium. Classification (GTDB taxonomy): domain Bacteria; phylum Bacillota; class Clostridia; order Christensenellales; family Aristaeellaceae; genus Aristaeella. Next base: position 109,788 of record JAFRBK010000048.1, read on the forward strand.
TTCGGCGGCTACTTCTCCCGGGCCATTCTCGTCACGTCAGGGGTAGCATCCAAAAACCGAGCCGCCATGAGAAACCGTGCGGCCAAGCTGGGAATTGAACTCATTGAGTGGGAAGATTTGAAACTGGACAAGCTGATCAACCGTCTCCGCGATCAGGATACCTGAGTGTCCCGGAAAATCTATCTGAAAACAAAACCCCATGACGATAGCCTTCCGTCGTCATGGGGATGTTTTTTTCTTCTTATCTGATCGTTTCTTCAGGCTGTTCCCGGATGGATAAAGCCTCTCTTATTTTTTGATGATAGCACCGACGGGGCACATATGAACACATTCGCCGCATCCCGTACAATCGCTGGTGATGGCATATTTGTCGCCGCTTTCAGTAATTGCTCCGTTCGGGCAGTGCCAATCGCACTCCCCACATCCAACGCAGTTGCCGGTAATGACATATTTGTCCATTGTTTAGTCCCTCCCTGATTCAATTTTACAGCCGAATTTTATGAATTATAGCATTAGCCTTTTTTTATGTCAAACGCCATCCCTGGGGGTTCCAAATGCTTTCCCTCATCCATCCGGAAATAAACCGAATAAGAACCGATTCGAAAAAACTGTGGCATTGTCAAATCCACTGTCCTGAGAAAACGATACGTTTTCATTTTCAGCCATCTTTTCGGGAATCTGGATACTGTGTTGAATAACTCAGAATCTGGACTGTTCCATTTTCCGCGCTGATCGGAAGCACATTTTTAAACGGCAGTGAGACCTCAAATGTTTCCGCTTTTCCGGAAACAGCAATCTTTTCCCCGTCAATCACGAGAATACCGTTTCCGGCCGCGGTCACAGTAATTGTTACCTTACCATCCATATTCCGGCTTTCATCAAAAATGTGTATATAGCCTGGAACCCCTGTATACAGAGAATTATCGTCTAGGCCAAACATCATGGTATCCACCCAACGTTCAGATGGTTGAATCCGGGCAATAGTAAAATGGCCATTTTTCGTTTTTTCCACCTCGACGGACTTATTCAATTCCATACAGTTCATCCTGCTCGTCGCCCTCGTTGCGTCCTTCCTGGTAGTTCAGGTTTCCAAGGATGATTGAAATGTTGGTCAGGGAAATATCCTCCAGAATGATCGGCGTATTGATAACGGTCCCGCGCCCGCATTCACTGTAAATCTGGAGGTTCGCCGGCATGATCTCCCTTTTCGGTATATTCATAGGCGGCGTTCACTGTATTGTTGGCGTCCCCTTCGCCGCTGTCGCGGGTAAGGTGGCAGAATACATCGCTCTGCTTCCCGATTGTCTCAAGCGTTCCGCCTAACGTGGAATTGGTGCAGTTCTATAGGCCTACCAGCATATCCGAGGTAATTCGAGCATCAATATTGCAGTCTACAGCCCCCTTCGAAGTCCCATTGACACCGTAAGTATTTCCTTCATGGTATATTTTCCCGCTTAGCTGATTATGCCGGCTGACGATGCTGTTTGAAGCGATGCCGCTTACGCTCGTATTGGCAATCGGCTCTCCATTCTGTTGGACGGTTGCCTGTACGTTGCCCTGGCATCTGATACAGTCTTCCATCATACTGATGACCCCGTTTGCCTGGCCCGTATATGTCAAGTTCACAGTACCGGTATAACTGCAGAGGCTGCACTTCCACAATGCGCGCTGGGAGAAATTGTCCGCCTCGACATGAATATTTACGTTCGCATCGGAATTACAGGCCCCGGCCAAAGCGGAAAAGCCTGTTCCGCATCCCGGTTCTCCATAAATAGTTACAAGATCACTTCCCTTCTGAGCGGCCAAAGTATGTTTCTGTTGTGAAACATACAATATTTTGTTAAAATAAGATATCATTGATGACAATGCAGGGGGCTGTAACCGCATGAAGCAAATTACTTCCATTCCGCTGCCTGATCTGTTGGTCTATGTCGCCATTGCCGTGGTGACACTGATTGGTATTCTCAAATGTATCCTTCCAGTGGCAGATACGACCCGGGGACTGAACCGGGCGGTTCAAAAGCTGCAGGGAAGCACGGACAGAAATGTCTGGCATGATGATTTGTTCGTCGGGAAACGCCTGAAAGTCACCTGGCAGAAATTCCTTCAGACAGAAGACGAAATGGAGAAACGCGGATTGTCCTGTCCCGTGGAGGATTATATCAACACCCGGACGGTTACCAAGATCCCGGGAAACGCATCCCTCAGCGAGCTGATCCCCTCACTCCTGACTTCCCTGGGCATTCTGGGGACGTTCATCGGCCTGACCAGAGGCTTGACGGGGTTGGACATGACGGACGCAAACACCCTGATGAACGGTATTCCGATTTTACTGGACGGCATGAAGGCAGCGTTTGTTACCTCATTGGCAGGTATTTCCTGTTCACTGGTCTTTTCTATGACCAACCGGATTATACAGGGAAACAGTTATCGGGCGATTGACCAGTTTATTCTGATCTTCAGCGAGAATACGGAGCATAAGGCACTGGACATGGATTATCAGATCGTACTGCAAGGCAATGACCGGAACCAGATGCTGAGCTCGGTGACAACAGGACTGAGCAAAACAATCTCCGGCGTAGTGCACGATGTAGTTTCAGAGGCTGTGACTCCTGTTACTGAAGCCATGGAGCAATATATGCGGGCAGCAACGGAACAGCAGACGGAAAGCCTTCAGGCAACGGTTGCTTCCTTTGTAAAGAGGATGGGAGATACCTTCGGAAATGAATTTGCGACCCTCGGAAAAACGATTACAGAGATTAATCGGGAGATGAGCATCAGTGAAAAAACCTTGAGGCAGTCCACAGTAGCGGCAGAACAAATCCAGGAGCAGACCCTCCGGCTGAAGGCGACGACGGATGAAATGGTGCAAAGCTATGACATCTTCCTGAAGAGCGTCCAGATCCGTTCGGCGGAGGACGAGAAATTTGCCTCGGCCTCTCTGATGGCCCTGGACGCGCTGAAGCAAAGCGCGGATGAACAGGGAGTCCTGCTGCAGAAGATGGACACGGCTCAGCAGGAACTGAACAGCGCGATTCATGCGTACCAGCAGGTCAGCACCCGGTGGGCGGAGCAGGCGGCAAATGCGCAGCAGACCGCAGCAACGGACCTGGCAGGTGCCGGCGAAACGATCCGGATGGCCGGCGAGAAACTGGCTGTCTCCTATGAAAAGTTCGTTTCTTCAACCTCCAGTAGTCTGAACAGCACCCTCCGGACCTTCTCAGATTCCATGATGACGCTGACCGCGCTGATCAACCAGAAGACCGCGGAAAGTGAGATCAGGGAAGCCTCCACTGTGGATCAGCTGGGTGAAATCCAGCGTCTGCTGGCACGGCTTGTACAAAGCGTTCAGCCGAAAGGAGACTCCGAGGCATGAGACGGGACAAGTACGAGGATGAGCGCAGCAGCGGGGGAAACGGCGGCAGCAGTTGGATCAGCTATTCGGATATGATGGCGTCGCTGTTGCTGGTGTTTCTCCTGATGCTCTGCGTGAGCCTTTTGAAATATTTTACCATGCCGAAGGAAGAAGAGCTTCAACAGCGTCAAAGTATAGAAGAACAGTTAAAAGAGATTGAGATGCGGGAAGCGGACCTGGCAGAGCGCGAGGAAAAACTGGCGAAAGCTTTGGCCGAGCTGGAAAAAAAACGGGCAGAGCTGGAGACAGCGCAGGAACAACTGGCAAAGGAACAGACGGAACTGCAGGCAACGAAGGAACAGATGGCAAAGGACCAGGCGGAACTGCAGAAAGCGCAGGAACAACTGGAAAAGGACCAGGCGGCGCTGCAGAAAGCGCAGGAACAACTGGAAAAGGACCAGGCGGCGCTGCAGAAGGCACAGGAACAGCTGGAAAAGGACCAGGCGGCGCTGCAGAAAGCGCAGGAACAGCTGGCAAAAGAACAGGCAGAGCTGCAGAAGGCACAAAAACAGTTGGAAAAGGACCAGGCGGAACTGCAGAAAGCGCAGGAACAGCTGGCAAAAGAACAGGCGGAACTGCAGGCAGCGCAGGAACAGCTGGCAAAAGAACAGGCGGAACTGCAGGCAGCGCAGGAACAACTGGCAAAGGGCCAGGCGGAACTGCAGAAAGCGCAGGAACAACTGGAAAAGGACCAGGCGGCGCTGCAAACAGAACAGGAACAGCTGGCAAAGGACCAGGAAGAACTGCAGGCGGCAAAGGAACAACTGGCAAAGGATCAGGCTGCGCTGCAAACAGAACAGGAACAACTGCAAAAAGATCAACAGGCTCTGGAAAAAGAGAAAGAGGAACTGGAGGAAGAGCGTGCATCTCTTGAAACAGAACAAGCGCAGTTGAAAAAGGAGCAGGCCGAGCTGACAAAAGGTCAGGATCAGCTGCGCCTGGAACAGGAAGCTTTCCGGGCGGAAAAGGAAGCGGAAGCAACTCCGGCCCCTGAACCTGAATCGGAATGGGCGCGGGAAGTACAGCGGGAAATTGAGAAACTGCAGGCGATACTGGATCAGTATTCTCTGCGAAGCCGCATTATTACCAGCCAGTACAGCGCCTTTGAAAATTCCGGGCTGAACATTATAATCAACCAGGATACGGGCGATATCACGACGCCTAACTTCATTCTGTTTGACGCGGGCAGCAGCGAACTCAGCAACGAGGGGAAACGGTTTCTGGATGCCTTTATTCCGCTGTATCTGGAGGTGCTGATGCGGCCGGAATATGAAAGCGATATCAGTGAGGTGATCATCGAAGGGCATACGGACAGCTACTTTTCCACTTGTGTGGAGCTGAGCATGCAGCGGGCGTCTCGGGTGATGGCCTACAGCATGCAGATACCGACGCTGACAGAAGCTCAGCGAACATATCTGACCGAGCGGGCAACGTTTATCGGACGGGGGTTTACGGATCCCGTTTTCGACAAGGACGGACAGATCAACTGGGAAGCGAGTCGACGGGTTGAGATCAAATTCCAGATCAGGGATAACCCTCTTCTGGCAGAAACGGAGCTCGTCGGAGAGCTGATCAACAGGCTGAACGAGGCTAAGATTCCCGCATCCATGAATCCGGAAACAGGGCGTATCCTGCCGGACGGTATCCTTTTCTTCGAAACGGGGGAAGATACGCTGACCAAAGAAGGAAAAATGTTTATCCGGGAGTTCCTGTCGGTTTATCTGGATGTACTGATGGAGCCCAGATACCAGAATCAGGTGGGAATGCTAATCATTGAGGGAACTGCTGACCGACTGCTTCCGGATGCGGATCGTCTGGAGCTCAGCCAGCGAAGAGCCACCCATGTTATGGAATACTGTATGCAGCTGGATCTGACAGCGGTGCAGCTGGCCTATTTACAGAAGACACTTGTCACGGCGGGAAGAACGATCGCGGATTCCGCAGATGGAACAGACGAACGGACGGAAGGCAATGCTGGCGAACAGGTAACATTCAGATTCCATCTGAAGAACACGGACTCCCTGTCCGAATTGAGAACTTTACTGCAGGACAACTGAAAAAAGTCTGCAAAAACCGGTGTACAGCCAGGCGGAACGGATCAAACCGTTTTGTCTGGCTTCTCGAGAAAACAAGCGAGTATCTGGACGTCTTCGATAACGAGGAGGAAACAGAGGCATACGCCGACATCCTCCATCAGCGGCAAGCCTGGTACTACAATAGGCAAATCCCCGAGGTAACACCCGGGGCTCTTTTTGTGCTCATTTGGGGATGTAGTGCGAGTGTAATAGCGAATTATAACGGACATTTACGGACAATAATTTAGGAAATGCCGAAAATGTATAAGTAAACCCCCGGAGCCTTAATTTTTGGCTTTCCGGGGGGATCTTGGTGAGCCCGGCGGGATTCGAACCCACGACCTTTTGATTCGTAGAGTGCCCCACGTTAGATGCTCTATCCCTTATGCCGCAAGGCTTGCAGACCCTGTCTCAAAACCTCTGACTACCGTTTGACTACCGTTGACTACTTTATCTTTCTTCAGGCTATGACGCAAACATGTCATAGCCTATTTTTTTCGAAGTCAGATCAGGCATCTTCATCTACCCGCACATCATCTCAATCACCCATCTGTATTATAAAGAGATATTTAGTGATAATTAATTTGTTGTTAGAGGAGATAATCACAATGTCCAACTTCGCTGAGTGCACCCTTGTCAAACTCGTCCCATCGGAGCCGTATTTCGTTGCCCTGACCACTTTTGACATCTATCACGGCAGATCCACACGCTTTCTCCTGCAGAAGAAAGATCTGGAAACCCTTGTGAACGATCCCGATGCCAGCCGAATCCTTGACACTGACATCGGCAGCTACGTCGAGATCTCTCGCCGCGCCAACCATCTGCAATTCAAGCTGACGCTGCTCCATCAGGACTTCAGAAATGACGTGACAGGCTACGTCCATAATTTCGAACTGCCTGTTGAGAAGATCTCGTCCCTACTGAACGGTCAAAGCATCCATCATGTTGAATATGCCAGAGACGAAAAGCCGAAAGCAACCCTTACCATTACCGACAGCGGTCACAATCTCCTTCGGCAGTTCTGTCAGGATAAACTGACGAAGAGTGCCCTGAAGCGTTTCTTTCGTGACCATTTCAATTATGGACGGGACGAACGTCTGATCATCTACCCTGACAACTGGGTTAAAGGCTTCTATTTTGAATGTGACAGGATGAACGGCGGTATCGTCCGGCACGAAGACATTATAATAGGAAGAAACGGGTGCAAATACAAGAAAGTTTATTATGCTTTACACACATAATGTGTGCATTATACTCACAGAAACTCTGTACCCGGCTCTGAAGAAAACGATCACCTACCCTGCGTATGGGCAAATACTCAGCCGAGAGTCCATTCTCCGGAGAACCAGGCCCCTACTCTCAAAAAAATGAAAAGAAATGAAAGGAGCACAACCCATGAATACGGCATGTGAGCAGATCAGCTTTATCAATGAAGAACAGAAACAGAATGAACGTAAGAATACTCTCCGGCTACGTGAACGCCTGATGACAGAGCACGGCTTTGAATCCTTTGATGATACAGAAGTTCTGTCCACCGTTCTCTCTTACGCGAAGGGAGCCAGGGACACCGACTTGCTGGTGGCACGGCTCTTCGATACCTTCGGCAGCCTGAAGGCAATTCTTGAAGCCCGTCCCGAACAGCTTCTGAGCGTTGACGGCATGACAATCTCCCGGGCAAGCATGATTTCTCTTGTTGTGCCCCTTACCCGTGTTTGGCATCGTTGTGTAATGTCTGCCCCGAGAAAGATCGGCAACAGCCGGGAGGCGGAGAATTACTGTTTGAGCCTGCTGGCCGGAGAACGTCTGGAAAACTTCTACGTCATCGCGCTAAACGCGAAGTGCAATGTACTCGGGCAGCGGCGAATCAGCACTGGTAGCCTGTCTGAAGTATCGGCCTATCCCCGCCTTGTGATGGAGACCGCGTTGAATTACAATGCCCACTCTGTACTTCTTTGTCACAATCATCCTGGTGGAACCTGCGCGCCATCGCCTGAAGATATCAGCTCGACGCTTCAGCTTCAGCGGCTGCTGAACGGTGTCGGGATACTGGTTTTGGACCACATCGTTGTCGCTGGAGACAGAACCTACAGCATGATTCAGCATGGAGATATCGACTACAGAACAAGAAGAACAGCCTAATTTTTTTTCTCGATCCCTTGAAAACTGCTGCCGGTGCGAGTCTTGCAAGACAAAATGATAAACGGTATAATATTTACAAAGAATGATGTAGGAGGTGTTAGTGTGAGTACGCTGGAAGCAACGGTATCCATGCTGGAAGCAATGCCTGAAGAAGCACGGCTTAAAGTTTATCAATATGCGCGCACAGTGTTTTCATCAAATCGTCCTGCTAACCCATTTACGCCGGTAAGCAAGGAGACAGTTCTTGCTGATCTGAAGGCTTCCTCTGATGAATTCGATCGCGGGGAAGGCATGGATGCCAAAGAAGCAATCCGAGAAATGAGGCGTCAGCGTGGATTTGTTTAAGGTAGACATATCCCCGACAGCGAGAAGGCAGCTTGATCGTTATGTGGATTATATTCAATTCACACTGCTGAATGACCAGGCGGCGGATGCTGTTATGGATGATGCGCTGGAAACAATTGAGGATCTCGAAAAAACTGCTGGGAGCCTGGGTTTCTGTACAGATCCTGATCTGTAAGCTTTGGGGTACCGCAAGATCCTTTTTCGAAGACATGATTATGTCATGATCTATGACATTGACGGACAGACAGCCAGAATCAAGGGAGTTTATCACCTGCTTCAGGATTATGAGAACCTGTTCATGAAACAGATTCGATGAATTGAGTTCTTAACCGTTTCTTCGTGAATGGCGGGGCAGTCTCAATGTATAAGTGTTTTGTGCGAGATCCTTCGGGATCTCTTTTTTATGTGAAAGGAGAAGAGATATGAGTTTCGATCTTTACCAGCAAATCACAGACAGAATCATCGCAGAACTGGAAAAAGGCACTGTGCCCTGGCGTAAACCTTGGAGTTGTTCGTCCGGAGCGATCAGCAGAGCAACCGGTAAACCGTACAGTGTCCTGAATCAGCTCCTGCTACCGCAATCAGGCGAATACGTCACATTTCGACAGGCCATCGAAGAAGGCCACCCCGTCAAAAAGGGTGAGAAAGCTTCGATGGTCTATTTTTTTAAGTTTATCGACGCTGAAGACGATGAAACCGGCGAGAAGAAACAAATCCCGCTGCTGAAATACTTTTCTGTCTTCCACATCAGCCAGTGTCCCGGCATGAAACCGCGCTTCACTTCTTCTGTTTCAACCCACAGTGACCTTCAGCCGGACAAAAAAGCGGAGGAGTTTCTTCATTATTATATATCTCGTTCTGGAGTGACTCTGAAGAGGCAACAGAGTGATAAAGCTTATTACTCCCCTGCGCTGGACACGATTGTGGTCCCAGAAATAAACCAGTTCGCCGATCTAGCCGAGTACTACTCGACTGTGTTTCATGAAGCAGTTCATTCAACCGGCCATCCGTCCAGGCTTAGCCGGATCACAGACGTTGCCCAATTTGGTTCTGAGTCTTATTCGCGAGAGGAGCTGATTGCAGAATTGGGAGCAAGTTATCTCGTTAACGCCGCCGGACTGGAAACTCCTTCATCCTTCGGAAACTCAGCCGCATACATCAAAAACTGGTTGTCAGCCCTAAAGAATGACAAACGGTTGATTGTCAGCGCCGCCGGAAAAGCTGAAAAGGCTGTAAACTTTATTCTTGGCAAGAAAGAAGGTGGGCAAACTGCCGATAACGCGGAGTGATTTTCACCAACGGCATGAAGAACCTACAATAAAGGGTTCTGGCAGAAATGTGTAGAATATATTAGGAAAGAAGGTGATTGCATGAACAGGATAACCGGTATCAACAGCATATTCGGTGGACAAGACTTTTACGACGAAAACGGAAACCTTGTCGGATACTCAGTGCCAGGCATTGGCGGCGGCGAAGATTTCTACGGCGTCAATGGAGAAACAGGTTACAGTGTCGACTCTGCCATTGGCAACGGACAAGACTACTATTTTTCCAATGGAAAGACAGCTTACTCCGTTGACAGCGTATTCGGCGGCAAAAACATTTATGGCGATGTCTCCGGCTTCAGCGTCGACTCTCCGTTCGGCGGCTCCGATATCTTCCTGGACAACAAGCCGGACAGTTCAGATTTCTAAAACCATCCATGAAGTCAGCATATAAAAGTCGTGCAGATGATAATAATTGATTATTATGCACGACTTTTTTGGTTAAACAAGCAGAAATCCTGTACAAAAGTGCTTAAAATCTTAAATATCAACGGTGGCAGGGCATTGAAGCCTAATGTCAGGGATGGATTTCTTCTGTCAGCAGATCGTCAACCGAAATATACAGAGCATGAACAACATCTCGCTCGACTTAATCATCTTTGAAATACAACTCTTGTGCAAGGTGGAAATTTGTGGTAACATTAGCATACATGGAAAGCATTTGTAAGTACCTTTGCGAAAATGCAGCATGGATCTTTAAATGAATACTGAGTTGATGCATGATAGGAGGAAACTGGGATGAATCGAAGATTAACAGTTCTGCTCTTGTTGGTCATTATAGCACTTCTACTACCGCTTACCGTTGAAGCATCAAGCATTATCGACAGCGGGAACTGTGGTAGCAGCGCATCATTTACGTTAGATGAAGAAGGAATGCTTATTATTACTGGGACAGGAATGGTTTATGCCAATCCTGTTCCGTGGGATCCATCTTTAGTAAAGTCCGTACAGATTCTTGATGGTATAAGCAGTATTGGTAATTCCGTATTTAAGGATTGTTCTAATCTTGAAAACGTTATTCTTCCAGACAGTGTTACTTGGATTGGCATGTCGGTTTTTAATGGATGTAGCAGCTTGAAAAGCATTGTCCTTCCTAAGCGGTTAACAAGCATTGGCGCAGGTGCTTTTAGTAACTGTAGCAGCCTAACTGATATTGTCATTCCAGAGAGTGTCACTGAACTAGGCAGTGATTTTTTTGGGGGGTGCACTAGTCTTTCAAGCTTTTCATTTCCATCAGGCGTTACAAGTATCCCATCAGGTTTTTTCTCCAGATGTAGCAGCTTAACAGAGTTCGTTATCCCTGATAATATCACAAGCATTGGTGATCGTGCTTTCAGCGAATGTAGCAATTTAGTTGATATTCATATTCCAGAGAGCATTACAAGTATCGGAAACTCTGCGTTTTATTACTGTACTAGCCTTAATAGCATACATATCCCCAATAGTGTTACAAGCATTGGCAGTAGTGCTTTTGCAGCTTGTTCTAGTCTCTCAGAAATTACGATTCCAGATAGTGTTACTCGAATAGGTTATTCTGCTTTTAGCGGTTGTACAAATTTGAAAAGTATTGTCATTCCGGACAGTGTGGTTGAATATGCATTTATTCCAGATAATGTGTCCGTTCCAGACCAATCACTTACACGGATGTTTGGCGGATGCAGTAATCTGAAAAGCGTCACTTTACCTTCTGGACTAAAAAAAATAGGGAACCAGGAATTTGACGGTTGCTCAAAACTTACCGAGATAAATATCCCGAATAGTGTTACAAGTATTGGAGAATATGCATTTTCTCATTGCGTTAATTTAAGAAAAATGGCGCATCTGCAGCCTGGGTGGGTAACAGGTAGCGCGAAGTAATGTCTTATCTAGAAGAGTCATGGAAACTTCGATATACTGTGTGACATGTTCTTGGCGGAACAAATATGTCAGCAGAGGCGAAGAAACCAT
>JAFRBK010000049.1 GCA_017404985.1 Clostridia bacterium
TCAAAAATGGTTTTATGTAGGACTACATATATTATACACCAGAGTATATAAAAACACAACATCTTGCTTGAAATTCTTTGATTTCTCACAGATGTTGTGACAGTTAGTTCGGTGTAGTTCTACATTTGCTGGGATCTACGGTTAATGCCATTGAAGACCGTCCCTCCGTTTCGCTTACCAGTCATAACAGTCTGTGTAATCGCAGCTGGTGCACCAGACGTGAACTTCAAGGCGGCCGCAGTCAGGACCAGCCTGTATCAGTTCTGTCGTATAATCAACGCTTCCGCCGCACCAGGGGCAGTAGGTCGGCACGCCGAAACTTGCTCTCGCAGCCTTTCCCGGCATTTCCTCTTTCGTCTTCGTGAGATCATCCTTATTCAGTCTGGCGTTTTTTTCCGTTCCGTTCTGGTTCAGTTCTTTCATTTCCTCATTCTTCATTTTGATTTCCTTTCTCCGCTCCGTATGGACGGTATGCTTCTTTTTAATATTTTACTAATCTCAGCGCTTAAAAACAAGTGCTTTTGTGCGCTTCTTTTTCTGCAAATGCATCTGTTTTTCATCTGTTACCAGTCAACATCCGGGGGAAATGGCTTTTATACCCGTCCGCGCGGACGGGCCGGCAGCGGGAATGTCACTGCCATTGCGCCAGCATCTCCCGCATCCATTCATATACATCCATTTCATAGACTTGTTGCAGAATATCCGGCGCCATCACTTCATCGACGGTACCCTGCAGGACGCTTTTCCCATGGTCCATCAGAATCGCGTGCGTACCGTACCGCCTGGCCAGGCCCAGATCGTGCACCACCGACAAAACGGCGCGCCCCGGTTCCTTCAGCCATTGCCGGATCAATGAAAAGATATGCTGCTGGTATTTCAGGTCCAGATGGTTCGCCGGCTCATCCAGAATCAGCACCTGCGGATTCTGGGCAAACACCTGGGCCAGGAAAGCGCGCTGGACTTCTCCGCCTGACAGCGTCAGCATGCTGGCATGGCGCAGCTCCCCGAGCCCTGTCATTTCCAGGGCCTTTTCGATTTGCGCTTTTCCGTCGTCATCCTTCGCCGAGAACAGGCCGGACTGATAAGCATATCTTCCCAGGCCGACCACTTCCTCCACGGTATATGCATAGCCAACATTGTTCCGTTGGGACAATACGCCGATTTTCTGCGCAAGCTCTGAAGATTTCAGCGTACGGATATCCCGGCCTTTCCAGAGGATCCTGCCGCTGTACGAAGTTCCCTGGGCAATGGTTTCAATCAGCGTTGTTTTTCCCGCACCGTTCGGGCCGACAAGCATCAGCCACTGGCCTTCTTTCAGATGAAAGGACAGGCCGTCAACAACCGCATGGCTGCCGTAGCGGACAGTAACCTGATTTCCCTGCAGCATCTGGATCACCCGGCCTTCCTGGTTTTGCAAAAAATAACAACGAAAGCAACAGCTCCGACGATCGATGTGACTACGCCAATGGACAGTTCAATCGGACTAAGAATGGTCCGGGCTGTCAGATCCGCCAGAAGGAGAAAAATCGCTCCGGAAAACAGGGAAGCCGGAAGCAGGCGCCTGTGGTTCGGCCCCACCAGCATCCTGGCGATGTGCGGCATCACCAGTCCCACAAAACTGATTGTGCCTGAGATGGAAACGCATACGCCGATCAGCACCGATACCGTGATCAGAATCACCAGTTTGACCCGTTTGACATTCACCCCGATATGGCGGGCATTGTCTTCCCCGATCGCAAAAGCGTTCAGTTCCGGGCTGAACCGATAAAGAACCCCGCCGCAGACCAGGAGCGCCAGGCCCAGCAGTTTTACCTGGCTGTAATTCACGCCGGAAAACGACCCCAGTGTCCAGAAATTCAGCGACCGGGTATGGTCGCTGGAAAATGTAATGACCAGCGAGATGATGCTGGAAATAAACATCGTGAAGATGACGCCGATCAGGATAATACTGCTTGTGCTCAGCGAACGGTCCAGCATATAGGCAAGGGAAAGAATCAAAACAAGGGATCCGAAAGCAAAGGCCATCGCCGTCACCATGATGCCGCCATAGCTGGTTCCCGGCAGCGTAAACCCTGTCGCCATGGCAATCACCGCCCCCAGCGCCGCACCGGATGACACGCCCATGGTTGAACCGTCTGCCAGCGGGTTGCGGAGCAGTCCCTGCATTGCGGCTCCGCATATCGATAAAGCTGCCCCGGCCAGGGCCACGCACAGCACCCGGGGCAGACGAACATTCAAAATGATGTTTTTTGCAATGTTTTCCGGAATCGGCAATCCCCACACGGCGTTCCATACCGCGGTGACTGTATCCGAGAACGTAATTCTGACGCTGCCGACACAAATACACAGAACCATCGTCAGAAACAAAGCTGCACCCAGCAGGCAATAGGTTACGGGAGAAAAGCGTTCCCGCTTCAGCTGTCTTGAATCCTGCATAATCCCCTCATGAAGCCCAACGGGGAGCCGAAAGGAATCGGCTCCCCGGGATGTAAAATCAAGCGGCAGGAACTTCCTCTGCTTTAATACCGTGAATGAAGTTGTACAGTTCGATTGCCGCATCCTTCAGGCGGGGACCGGGACGGGAAATGGCGTTGGATTCAGCGTTCAGGATCGCTCCGTTCTTCACTGCCTTCAGATCGCCCCATCCTTCGCGGCTGATGATTTCTTCCACAGGCGTCGGGCCTTCACCATAGTACATGGTAATGGTCACAATATAGTCAGGATCACGGGCCAGCACCTGCTCTTCGCTGATGGCCGCCCAGCCTTCCACGTCTGCGAAAGCATTGGTCAGCCCGCAGATTTCAGCCAGTTCGTCCATGAAGGTGCCTTTGCCGGCCGTCCACAGGCCATACTGCAGCGGAGAAACCTCGAAATAAACGCTTTTGCCTTCGTTCTTGCTGTTCGCCCTGATTTCATCAAAAGCAGCCTGCATATCGGCAATCACCGCTTCAGCGTTGTCTTCCTTGCCCATGAGTTTGCCGATCATGCGGATGGAATAATACACGCCTTCAATATTGGAGGCCTGGCTGACAGCAACCTTCGCCCCGTTCGCCTCAAGCTGCTTGACCTGTTCCTCGGTCTGGCTCATGTCATTCATCAGGACCACCTGGGGATTCAGCGCCAGGATTTCTTCAATATTTGTTTCTGCCCCGGACTGCACGACCGGCACATTCTGGATCGAAGCCGGATAATCCACATACTGTCCGCGTCCGACAATCGTATCTTCGCAGCCGATCGCGCACAGGATTTCGCAATCCGACGGCTGCATGACTACAATCCGGGTTGCCGGCTCCGTCAGCGTCACTTCACGGCCAAGCATATCCGTCACGGTAACGGAGGAACCTTCGGCCAGAGAGGCAGCCATGCTGCAAACCATCAGCACCGCAAGAAACAGGGAAACCAGTTTTTTGGACATTTTCTGTCCCTCCTCATAAATAGGATCAAATGAATCAGCGGGAGGGGCTTTTCACAAAGAAAGGCGTCCCTCCCCGAGGTACGCCAACAAAACCTGCGGTTTCTCCCGCAAGTTTCATAGCATGTCCCACCCCAGGGGAATGATTAATTCACGGTGTAAACAAGTCTCCCGGCTTGGCCTCATCCTACTTGCACACCTTCCCGCTTTCGCAGTGGCTTCATCACGTGCGTTCGTCCGCTTCACGGTTACTGGGATAGCCCGGAACTCTCATCCGTGTTCCTATAGCGCGGCTTCATCTGAATCCGCACCGCGCATCGCTGCGCAGATACACCGGCTATTCATTTGTCGGAATCATTATATGATGCCGGGGAAAGAACGTCAATGAATGGCACAAAAAACCGGCGCATCTTCCCCGCAGGGCTTCCGCGCCGGATTCACACAGGCTGGAACCGCAGCCTTCCGTTCCGGTTATTCTGTAAAGAGCGCCGTCGAATAATACCTGTCGCCGCTGTCCGGCAACAGGGCTACAATCACCTTGCCCTTGTTCTCCGGGCGTTTGGCCAGCTGGATCGCCCCGAAAAGCGCCGCGCCGGAAGAAATGCCGACCGAAATGCCTTCTTTCCTGGCCAACAGCTTCGCGGTATTGAACGCATCCTGGCCGGGAGCCTTGAAGACTTCATCATACACTTTGGTGTTCAGGACATCCGGCACAAAACCGGCGCCGATCCCCTGAATCTTATGGGCGCCCGCCCTGCCTTCCGAAAGAACGGGAGAATCTTCCGGCTCCAGCGCGACGATTTTGATATTGGGATTCTGCTCTTTGAGGTATTCCCCCGTACCGGTAACCGTGCCGCCCGTGCCGACGCCGGCAATAAAGATATCGACCTTTCCGTCCGTGTCCCTCCAGATCTCGGGGCCGGTGGTCGCTTTGTGGACCGCGGGATTCGCCGGGTTCACGAACTGGCCCGGAATAAAGCTGTTCGGAATCTCCTTGGCCAGCTCTTCCGCCTTGGCAATCGCGCCCTTCATTCCTTTGGCCCCTTCGGTCAGGACGAGCTCCGCCCCGTAAGCCTTCAGGATATTCCTGCGCTCCACGCTCATGGTCTCCGGCATGGTCAGGATAATGCGGTAGCCCTTGGCCGCGGCAATGGAAGCAAGCCCGATTCCGGTATTGCCCGAGGTCGGTTCAATGATGACAGAGCCCTCTTTAAGCAGCCCTTTTGCTTCCGCATCCTCAATCATCGCTTTGGCGATCCGGTCCTTCACGCTTCCGGCGGGATTGAAGTATTCCAGCTTCACCAGAACCGTTGCCTCCAGAGACAGTTCCTTTTCGATGTTTACCACTTCAACCAGCGGCGTGTTCCCAATCAATCCCAGTGTTCCTTTATAAATGTTTGCCATCATTTTTCCCTGCTTTCTGTTTTAT
This sequence comes from Clostridia bacterium, assembly GCA_017404985.1. GTDB lineage: Bacteria > Bacillota > Clostridia > Christensenellales > Aristaeellaceae > Aristaeella. The sequence goes on from JAFRBK010000049.1 coordinate 4,842, forward strand.
TTCTTTTCCTTCCGGAGTGCATTCAATGATACCATTGTTTACCGGCTGCATCAATATGATCAGCCGCGAACCGCTTCCGATCCCTTTTCGGGATCCGCGAAGCATTTTTCCATCCTGCTGATACACCACATGGCCCGGATGGCCCCGCAGCGGGAAACCCTTTCCCGGCTGTTCATGCCCGTCCTGAACACTTACTGTGCACCCCCTTCCAAATGGATTGCCTGAATCATATCATTATTAACCTACTATGTCAATAGGTATTTTGCATTTCGATTGTTTTTCAGTTGTTTTTCCCCCGCGCCGCTGTCCGCCGGTTTTGCCTTATTCTATCCAGTCATTAAACTGAAGATTAGGAACCCGTGAAAACTCTCCTGTATTATGCGTGACAACAGTATATCCTCTGGCCATGGCCTGTGCTGCAATCTGAACATCATAAGGGCCAATAGGGGTTCCCGCCTTTTCCAGTATCTGCCTTATTTCCCCGGCTGCAATCGCATCATTACTGTCAAACGGAATAATCGTAAACGGAGCAAGGAACAGTTTCACATTATTCCGGTTTTTCTCCGGCCATTGGCTTTTTGCGGCGCCATATTCCAATTCAAACAAAGTAATGGATGATATTGCAATTTCGGAAGGATCACTGTTCAGCAGCTTTTGTGTGGCAGCAGGGTACTTGTTTTTCATCAAAAAGACACATATGTTTGTATCCAGAAGGAGCATCACAGTTCCTCCCTCTTTGGCATCATATTCCAGGATGGTTGCTGTCTCTCTTCCATGAAATCATCTGAAAATGCACCGATTGCCTGTCTTGTCGGCATCCAGGGGTCATCTGCAGGATAAGCAATATATACATTGCCCACTTTAGCGATATAAAACTCCTTGTTTGTTGTACGCATTTCCTGTGGAATTCGTAGCGCCTGGCTGTTTCCATTTTGGAAAACTTTCGTTGTAGTCATTTCAAGCATCTCCTCATTGTACACACATATTGTACACACGCATGATATCATATTTTGTCATGAATGGCAAGGGATCTTTCCCGCAGCCGTTTTTTTCATTCCCCATCCCTTTCTCCATGAGGGCATCGGAGGGGTTCACCTCCGGGAAGGGGAGAGGGAGAAGCGGATTCTGGTTCCTGTATAGCCTGCAGTGTTTCCGGCTATTGATGTCCATTGATGAATCATGCTGAATTATATGAAAGATGAGGCGGCCTATACCCTGGGCGAGGCGAAGCTGCGGGGCACAGGCCGCACCGTTCCGCCGCTCTCTTCCCTGAAGCAGCCCTTGCGGGACGGCGATACGGAGCGCCCGGATGACCCGGTCTATGCCGGCTGTTGGTTCATGAACGCGAATTCCGCCTCGGCGGCCGCACCAGCGCGGATGGGTACGAATGCCTGGATTTTTACAGAAACCGATTTCTGTTTTGACTCAGCCTTTTGCTTCATGGTATAATCAATTGATTCAGCCAAATCGAAAAAGCGCTGGGCCCTGCCGATGGATGCGGCCCTGCGGAAGTCCGGCATCCGGGCTGAAAACATCCCGCCCGGGAAAGGAATAGGATAATGAACGATTTGACACGATACACTGATTTTCTGGTCACTGAAACAGAAACCCTCCTGAATATTGACTCTCCGACTGGGTACACGGAAAACGCGGCCGCCTGGGTCCTGAAAGAATTCGCCGGGCTCGGCTTCGATGCGAAGCTGACCAATAAAGGCGGCGTCCTTGTTTCCCTCGGCGGATCCGACCCGGAAAACGGGCTGCTGCTGGAAGCCCATGTGGATACCCTGGGCGGCATGGTTGCGGAAATCAAGGATACCGGGCGGCTTCGCCTGACGAACCTCGGCGGCATGAACCCCAACAACGCGGAAACGGAAAACGTCCGCATCGTGACGAAGTTCAGCGGCATCTATGAAGGGACCTTCCAGCTCTGTAACGCTTCGCTTCACGTCAACGGCGAATATGACGAGACGAAGCGTTCCTGGGATACCTGTGAGGTGGTTCTGGATGAAGATGTCAAATCCAGGGAGGATACGGCAAAGCTCGGGATCGCTGTCGGCGATTTCGTCTGCTTTGAGCCCAATGTCCGGATCACGAAATCCGGGTATATCAAGTCCCGTTTCCTGGATGACAAGCTGAGCGTCGGCATTCTGCTGGGGCTGGCGAAATACATCCGGGAGGAACAGGTCGTGCCGAAGCGCGCGCTGTATGCGCACATCACGGTATTCGAAGAAGTCGGCCACGGCGGTTCCGGCAGCGTCCCCGCGGGCTGCACGGAAGCCCTCTCCGTGGATATGGGCTGTGTCGGCCAGGGGCTTCAGTGTACCGAAAAGCAGGTCTCCATCTGCGCCAAGGACAGCGGCGGGCCGTACAGTTACTCTGTTGTCAGAAGGCTGATTGAAGCCGCCAAAAGGAGCGGCGCGGATTATGCAGTCGACCTTTACCCGCATTACGGAAGCGATGTGGAAGCAACCCTCCGGGCCGGAAACGACCTCCGCCACGGCCTGATCGGCGCCGGCGTATACGCTTCCCACGGATATGAACGCAGCCACCGGAGCGGAGCGGAAAACACGCTCAGGCTTCTGATCGCCTACGCGCTTGAATAACCCGCAGATAAGGAGACCGAAATGAAAACCGAAACGAAAAAAGACAACCAGCCGTTATCCTTTGCCCGGATCGCCCTGGCCCTGGCCAATGACTACAACCGCCTGTTTGTCATCAACTCCGATGACGACAGCTATATTGAATACACCACGAACGGAGCGGACAAGGAACTTGTAATAGCCTCCACAGGGGATGATTTCTATCAGGCTGTGCCCAAAAACGCAAAGGAACAGGTGTGGCCAGAGGACCAGGAATACTTCCTGAACGCGTTTCAGAAGGATACGGTCATGAGGGCTTTGGAAAACGGCCGGTCGTTTTCGCTGACCTACCGGCTGAACCTGGATGGAAACCCCCATTATTTTTCCCTGAAGGCCATTCAGGCCAGCGACCACAGCATCATCATTGGCGTGCAGGATGTGGACGACCGGAAACGCAGGGAGCTGGAGAGTGAAGCGGAGAACCGGACCTATACGGAAATTGTCAAATCCCTCGCCAGCCAGTACGAGGCGATCTACCACGTGGACCTGACCACTGGCCATTATATGGAATACAGTTCCAGCAACCGTTTCGGTTTCTTCCGGCCCGGCGAGGACTTTTTCGAAGTGTCCGCCGCCAACATCCGGATGGTGATCCATCCGGACGACCGGGACCGTGTCCTTCACGAAATTGAAAAGGATGTCCTGCTGGCCGGCATCCGGGAATCCGGCTCCTATACGGTCACCTACCGCCAGATTTTTGACGGCGAGCCGCAATATATGGAGCTGCTAGCCTTCCGCCAGGAAGACAATGAGGACCGCCTGGTGATCGGCGTGCGCAATATTGACGCCCGGAAAAAGCAGGAGGAAGCCAGTGAAACCTACCAGCAGATTGCCGGAGCGCTGGCCAGCCGCTATGAAGTCATCTACTATATCAACAGCGATACGAATGAGTATACCCTGTACAGCGCCAGCGAGCAGTATGCAAAGCTCGGCACCACCAAACAGGGAGATGACTTTTTTGCCGACGCCGCGTCGGATATCCGGGTTTACATCCATCCTGACGATGTTTCCGCCACGCTGAAAAAGCTCAGCAAAGAGCGGCTGATGTTGGACCTGAAGCAGAACGGCATGGTGTCCATCACCTACCGTCAGATGCTGGACGGCAGGCACCGGTATATGAATATGCAGGTCGTCCAGCCGAAAAACGATATTCACCATATCGTCATCGGCGTCAGCAACACAGACGCGCAGGTCCGCCGGGAACAGACCATGCGCGCGCAGAACCGAACCTTCAATGATATTTCCATGGCGCTGGCCCAGCAGTACGAAGTCATCTACCATGTCAATATCCGGACGAACGAATATTCGGAATACAGTGCCAGCGAAAAGTATTCCAGGCTGAAAGTCGGCACACGGGGCAAAGACTTCTTTACGGAAACCCAGGAGAATATGAAGCGGGACATCTATCCGGAGGATCTGCCGAAAATGGCGCTGGCCATGCAGAAGGAAAACCTGCTGAATAATCTCTTCTCCTATGGAAAAACCTTCCTGAACTACCGCCTGATGATCGACGGACGGCCCCAGTATGTCGCCCTGTATGCGATCCTCCCGAAGGAAGATTCCGACCATATCATCATTTCCATTGCGAATATCGATGCTTCCAAACGCATGGAGGAAGCCTACCATGACGCGCTGGACCAAGCAAACAGGGATTCCCTGACCGGCGTGAAGAACAAGCGGGCCTACGCCCAGGTGGAGACCGAAATCGACGAAAAAATCAGCAGGCGGGAGCAGGGGCCCTTTGCGATGGTCGTCTGCGACCTGAACGGGCTGAAGCAGATCAATGATACGCTGGGCCACAAGCAGGGGGACGCCTTTATCAGCAGCACCTGTGCCATGATTTGTGACGTGTTCTGCCACAGCCCCGTGTTCCGGATCGGCGGCGATGAATTCGCCGTGATCCTCCAGGACCGGGATTACAACTGCCGCGGCGAACTGGCCGGGCAGCTGGCTGAAACTCTGGATGCCCATCAGCACAGCGGCATGAGGCCGCTGGCGTTCGGAATGTCCGAATACAATCCCGCTTCGGATATGCGTGTACAGGACGTTTTTGAGAGAGCCGACCGGCTGATGTATGAAGACAAGAAAAAATGCAAGGGCGGTTCAGGCATCCGGTAAGCAGCCCGACGCAAACCCTTATTCCCTTTCGTTCTTTCCAGGGCCCCGCATAGCCGGGGCCTTTTTCCGTCAGTTCAGGGACAGGCCCGCCCGGTCCATCGCCGTCACCAGAATCGGAATCAGAATGAGCTGCAGGATGATCCCGGGGATCGCGTTTGTCACGGCTCCGGCCAGAAACAGCGCCCAGGTAAAGCTGCTTCCGGACAAGCCCGCCAGAATCACGCGGGCCGCTCCCCAGACAATCCTTCCCGCGATCATCGAAATAATCAGCACGATCCAGGCATTTCCGCCTTTTCTCGGAAGCCGCTGGTACAGCCATCCGGCCATGCCGCCGTAAACCGCCAGTTCAAAGGCCATGGCCACGCCCGTCGGAAACATTGCCGGCATCCCGAAGAGGACCGACCGCAGCAGCGGCGCAGCAAACCCCACGGCGAGCCCCCACGGCCAGCCGCACATAAAGCCGCACAGCAGCGCCGGAATATGCATCGGGCACAGCATGGCGCCGATTTCCGGAATCTGCCCGGTGACAAACGGCAGCACCATGGCGATCGCCAGATACAGCGCGGCATAGGTCAGCCGGCGAACCTGGATGGAAGTCATTCTTTGTTCTCCTTCTGGGCCAGCTGGCGGATATGGTTTACCGCATCCTCCAGAATCGCGGCGGAGCCCTGGGACACCCCGGCGATATACGTCCTGCACAGATTCATGGGAATCAGTACGCGGTAGGCGTTGCTGGAAGCAACCGCACAGGCCATGGCAGGCGTAATCTCTCCCAGCATCGCGTCCGCTGTGGCGATGCCGAAGGGGCCCACAATGACCTCCGCGGTCCTGCATGCCACAATGACGGCATTCTCCCCTGTCGCGAGCTGGTCAGCGCAGTTGCTGTTCAGCATGTTGGATGTCGCCATGCTGTTGGTTCCGACCGCTGTGATGCAGGCTTCCGGGCAGGCCTTCCGGATGCTTTCCACCAGTTTCCGGCCCAGCCGGCCTCCCTGTCCGTCAATCACCAGAATATTCATCAGAATCCTCCCTGTCCGTTGTAATAGTAATGGCCGGTGGCCGCGCTGCCCGCCGCTTCCTCCGTCAGCAGGGCGATCATCCGGTCCGGGTCGGCATCCGGAAACAGCTCCGGGTTCGCTGTTTCGGCGATCAGCAGCATGGCTGCCAGCTGCAGATGGGGCGCTTCCAGCATTTCCCCGGAAATCAGCAGCACTTTTTTGTTTCGGACCGCATCGGTCCCGGCCCAGCCTTCCCGGGCCAGCAGGCCGGCATAAACGCTCCGGGCCGCGCTGTCCGAAGAAACCCCGGTGCCCAGCACGTTTCCGCCCACAACCTTGACCACCAGGCCCGGATTCTTCCGCACGATCCATCCGTCGTCCACATGCAGGTTCTCCGCCTGCAGCCGGGAGGAAACGTCATTGGCTCCCGCGCCGAGGATCAGGCTGTGTTCCGGGGACGATTTATATACGGTCACATGGTCCTCCGCCGTTTCCCAGTAGACGCTGGTTCTCTGGCATTCATACAGGGAACCCGTCCGGTCCTGCAGCAGCACGGAATAGTATGTCATGGCGGAATCGGCTTCCGGCGCATCCTCTGACGCGCCTTTCTGCTCCGCCTTTTCCGCGTCCACAGTCTGCACCGCGGTTTCCTCCGCCCCGGCATTCACCCGGCTCACCCGTTCCTCCGCCGCTTCGTTCAGCACGGAGACGCCTTCCCCTTCTCCCTCATCATGAAGCTTTCGGCCCGTTCCCGGAACAACCTCAACCGGCGCGCTTTCATCATATTCTTTTCGGGATGCTTCCGGGTTTTCCTTTGTCAGGCGGCCTGTTTCCTCCCGGTTTTTTGGGTTTTCCGCCTCATCCGCTTCCTCGGTTTCCGCTCCGGATAATCCGCTCCCGAGAGCTTCCGCGCCCAAGGCCGGCTGATCCGCGGTGCTGCCGGCCGCCTGCTCCGGAACCGTTGTACGCACGCGGCATCCGGAAAGGGCCAGACAGGCTCCCAAAAGAAGCAGCAGGCATCCTGCCTTTCTGATTTTCATTCGCATAAACACATCCAGTACTTCAGGCGGAAGCGCTGCTTCCTGCCCGCCGTCCGCCATAAGGCGTCTTCCGTTTCCTTCAGCAATGCCAGCGCCCGCTCCCTTTTTTCCTCCGGCAGGGAGTGGCTGCTGTAAACCGCTTCCTCAAAGTCCGCCGCACAGGCCGAAAACCGATCCGGATATCCTGCTTCCATACTGTCCGGCAGGGTTCCCGCCCAGTCACGGTACAGCCGGTTCCCGGCTCCGTAGCCTGTCGCCTCCAGCCAGGCAACCACCTGCTGAAAAATCGCGCCGACCGCCTCATTGACATTGTCGCCCAGGAAGGCTTTCCGGGCTTCCGCCGCTTTCCTCCTCCGGGCATTCAGCACGAGAAACGGCGCAAAGGGCAGGCTCACCAGCGCAACAGCCAGCAGCAGGAGCAGCGCTGCTTTCAGATAGTTTACCCGGTGCGGGGCCGAAACCTGTTCCTCCTCCACGGTCACCAGGCGGTATTCTTTTTCCGCGCCGGCTTCCCGATCCCCTGCCTCCAGGGACCGGGTATGGACATGCCTGGTCTCGGTTTCCCCCTCCGGCAATTCCACAGCCGTTCCGGAAAGCTGCATCGCCATCCTGCCCAGCCAATCCCGCACCCTTTCCGAAGCGGACTCCACTGCCGGGTCCACATTCGGAAACAGGCTGAATACCGCCGCTGAAACGGCCAGCACCGCAATGAGTCCGTACAGCGGCGCCCGGGCGGGAACCGGCCGGCGAACCAGGCCCAGGGCCATCAGCCCGTAGAGCGGAAGGTTGATCCAGGCCGGAAACGGCAGCCCGAAGTACACCTGGAAAAGGGTCATCCCCGCCATGATTCCCAGCACCAGCCCCCTGCTGCGCGTCCGAAGGGCCAGGGCGGCCAGCAGCGCGCCGGCAAGGCCGAGCAGCACGGCCGCCAGGGCAACGCCCTGCCCTTCCGGTACCGGGAATCGGGCATAGGCATAGGCATTGGCCGCCTCGCTCGCCGCAAAAACCCGGTTCGCCAGGGCCATGGCACCCCTCCGCGCCTCGGAAACAGCCGCCAGCAGCACCAGGCACAGCACGATCCCGGATACCGGGATCCAGGCTGCCCGGTCACGGGTTCCCTTCGGTTTCTCCATCGCCGCGGCAGCCGGTTTTTCCGCGGTTTCCCGCACGGTTTCCGCCTCCCTCACCAGCAGCTCCCCTTTTTTCGCGGTAAGCTTCCAGTGAATGCGCTGCACCGGGTCCCCCGGCTGATAGAGGCGCACGTTTCCCAGGGGTTCTGCCGGCATTTCCTCCGATCCCGGGCGGTTCCGCATGCCGGCATCCTGCCTGCGCTTTCCGTTTTTCCCGCCTGTCCCGTCCGGGCCGAAGAAGGCCGCCCGCAGCGGCGGAACCAGGGGAAAAACCAGGGAACAAACCAGAATCACCCGGGTTCCCGCGTTATTCTCGAAGAAATACAGGCAAGCGGCCAGGAGCAGCCATACCGCGTATCCCATTCCCTTTTTGTTCATTTCTTCATCATTCCCTGAAACCGGCTGTGCCGGTCCGGCGTCTCTGTCTTTTTCAGCAGCTCCTCCAGCACCTGTTCCGCAGTTAGGCCGGTTTCATTTTCCTTCACCAGCACCCTGTGGGCGCATACATCCCGGAAGACCGCCTGCACATCCGCCCCGGTCACATAGTCCCGGTTTTCCAGATAGGCTTTCGCCTTGGCCGCCCGGTCGATGAACAGCGCACCGCGGGGGCTGATCCCCACCGCCACGCTTTCGTGGGCGCGGGACGCCATTGTCAGCCGGGTGATATAGTCCAGAATGGCATCCTTTGCCGTCACAGCGCAAACCTCCTGCTGCATGGCCGCCAGCTCATCCTTTTCCAGCACGCACCGGACGGACGCCATGGGATTTTTCCCCTGGCGGTCCCGCAGCATCGCCATCTGCGCTTCATAGTCCGGGTAGCCGATGCTCAGCCTCACCAGGAACCGGTCCACCTGGGCGTACGGAAGAAGCTGTGTTCCGGCCATTCCGATACTGTTCTGGGTCGCGATCACCAGAAAAGGCTTCTCCAGCGGATACGTTTTTCCGTCCACCGTCACCTGCTGCTCCTCCATCGCTTCCAGCAGCGCGGACTGCGTTTTGCTGGAAGCCCGGTTGATTTCATCCCCCAGCAGCAGGTTCGTCCCGTGAAGAATCCCGGGACGGAAGGCAAAATCACCGGTCTTCCGGTCCGGCATCGTAAACCCGGTAATATCGGAAGGAAGCACATCCGGCGTAAACTGGATGCGCCGGAAGGAAAGGCCCACTGCCTTGCTCAGGGCGTTGGCCAGCGTGGTTTTGCCCACTCCGGGAACGTCATCCAGCAGGATATGGCCTTCCGCCAGCATGGCCAGCAGGATTTTTTCAATCACGTCCCGCTTTCCGGCAATCACCTTTTCCACTTCCCGCAGGACATTTTCAAGCTGGGGCCTCATAAAAGTGTTAAACCTCCCTGAACGTTGAAACAGCAAGTCGCGTACGGCTTGCTGTCATTCATTCCCGATGATCCGGCAGGCAAGGCAGCTGCAACCGCCCTGCCTGCCGGTGAGAAGTGCTGATGCAGCACATCCGTATGGCTTACCGGATGGTAATCCGGCCCTGCGCCTCCGCGTAGCCTTCGCCGACCACATTGGCCAGTTCTTCGGCAAGGTACGTCCAGACCACGTCGCGGACCACCGCGGTGGTGATGACGGCCTTTTCATCCTCCGCTGCGGCAATGGATTTGAAAACATAGGACGCATCCATGCCCTTTACGTTTGCGTTGCTCGTCACCACGGCATACACGGCTTCGGGATCGAAGGGTTTTCCGTTCACTTCCCCGATGGCCACGCGGCCCAGGGACGCGGCCTTGAACCAGTTGTCCCCGTAAGCCTCCCCCTTGTCATAGGCCTTCGCGGTGTCAACCGTATATTTCAGCCCGGACACCTGCATGAACGCGTTGCAGGCAGCCGCGGTTTCCTCCGTGAAAGGCAGCCCCTGGGAACACGCTTCCAGCTGCTCCAGCAGCTGCGCGCCGGTCATGTAGCAAACCGCCACGGTATTCGGGTAGGGCAGCACATTGGCCAGCTCTTCGGCGCCGAGCTTTCCTTCCGCGATATCCGTTTTCAGGTTGCCGCCGTTCCAGAGCGCGACGATATGGTCCGCGTCCACGGTGATCTGCGTGATGCCCGCGGCAACATCGTCCTCCCCGAAGAATTCATTGATTTTCCAGGAAACGGCAAACCAGCGCAGCGCATCCGCCCACAGGTCGCCCAGATTGGTCTCCCCCTTGCAGGCAGCCCCGTCCGCGCCGTGCAGCACAGAAGCGGTGTAGGCTTCGAGCGAATCATCCAGTTCGATCACATTTCCGTGCGCATCCGTAAAGGTGGATGCACCGGCTCCCGCGGCCAGGCTGCAGCACAGGGCTACGGCCAGAATGAAGCTCATCCCTTTTTCAAACAGTTTCATCCGTTTTTTCTCCTCCTTGATGGGTTCCCCCGGATTCCAGGAATAAGAAAAGGCGCGACAGCCCTCTTGGGAGGGTCATCGGCACCTTTCTGATACCGGAATCTGCGGAAAAAATGTTATTCCTGCCATGGGTTCAGCCGGCTTGTGCGGGCTTTCATCAGCTTGTGCTGACAGATGTCATCTTAACAAAGGGAAACCGGGTTTGTCAATCAGAAGGTTCTCTGGTTCTCCGTCCCCGAAAAGGCTCCCCTTTATCCCTTTTCCATTAAATCCTTTACCGCCAGGACCAGGAACATAAACCTGGTCGACCCGCCTCCCAGCACGTATTCCGTCTGCTGCCAGAGGAAGGGCCACGCTTTCAGTTCCGGAAAATCCGGCCGGATCAGGGCGGTTCCCGATACGGCTCCTCCGGGAATACAGGAATAATCCGCCCGGTTGAACCCGTATGCCGCCGTCACGGATTCCGTTCCGACGCCGGACACGAAGGATACGCTGCGCCCCGGATGGCACCCGAGCACGAAGCTCAGCGCCTGGCAGGGCAGGCTGGCACTGAAAAGGTCCGGGAACGCACGGTGCAGGAAATAATGGTCGCATCCCATCCGCTGGATCTCCCATCCCGCGCCCCAGATATACGGGCGGTAGGGCACGCCATAGGGCGTCCGGGCCGTGATCCCGTCCATCGTTTCTTTCCATCGGGCCAGGCTTTCCCGCAGCGAACCCGTGAACGCTTCATCATCCAGTTGTTTCATCACCCGGGCCGCAATCCATCCCAGCTGCCCTGGCTCGTCGGCAATGACGTCCACCGCCTGCAGCAGGGCATTCCGGTATATTTCTTCTCCCGTGGCCAGAAAGAGCTCCGCGGCCGCGTGCACCTGTGCTGTCTTTGCCGCTTTTTCCTCTCCCGGCATGGTTTGCACATACAGGGTCCGCGCAGTTTCCAGCGCCTGCGCCGCCAGGCCCGGGTTAAAGCCGCCCAGGGCCCTGTATACCGCCGCCAGGTGCGCCGCTGTTCTCAGCTCCCTCGCCGGGTTCTCCTCGGTAAATACCCAGCGGTCATCTTCGTCGCCGGCAACCCCCTCCGTCATGTTCGCGGCATCCCCCAGCATCACGTACTGGCGCAGGCCGGCGGCGATGATCCCGCGGTAAAGCCTGCCCAGCGCGTTCCAGCCGCCCAGCACCGCCAGGGTTCCGTGCTCGATCTGCTGCAGAAGGTCGTTTTTCCCGTCCGGATGGTGAATCTCCACGGTTTGCGTGCGCTGGTCAATGGTGGTGCTGTCCCATTCCACGTGGAATGTTTCGTAGGCCAGCGCCAGCAGATAGGCTTCACCGGACTGGGATTCAACCCGCAGGTCAAAGTCGCCCGCATCATGCCATCCGCCCCGGTTCAGTCCCGGAACATGGTCCCCCGGCCGGAATCCGGTCAGGGTATCCGGCCCCTGGCTGTATCCGTCAATATGGTTCCGGCCGACAGGCGCCATCCGCGCGTCGTCCATATGGCACCGCCCGTGCCACACCCGGTATTTCTCATTCACCCGCATATGGCACATCTGGATCGGCAGGAAGTATTCCAGCACCGGCTGCCATACGCTGCGGTCAAACACATCCTCTCCGATCAGGAACATGCCGGAGAAGCTTTCCCCGCGGGAAACCTGATACAGGCCGGCTTCGGCCACGTCCGTAAAGTCAAAGCATTCATACCGGTACCGCAGAAAGCGCCCGCGATCCTCTCCCGGCCCCTGCCGGACCGCTGTCCTTCCGTTGGCATCCGTCCGCCAGAGAACAAACGGCTCCCGGGTTTCATCCCGGCGGTCCATCTCCGCCACGGCCATTTTCGGCTGTCCCGGCATATATCCCACCTGAGACACCTGAATCCGCGGGCCGTCCATCCAGCCCTCAGCCGCCCGCGGCGTAATCAGCCATTCTGCCGCATGGCTGCCCTTTGCGAACAGCGGGGAACTCAGCACAAACCATCCGTTGTTATGGCTGATCCGCCCGTCATACAGCCGCAGTTCCTCCCCCAGCGTTTCCACCGTCATCTGCAGCAGGGGATCCCCGGGGCAGAGGGTAAAGCGCTTTCCTGCGGCATAGGGCGCCGCCGTTTCCTCATCGCCCCGCAGCGGGCTGAATGCACTGCCCTTTTCCATCAGCGCATCCGCGTATTCCTCCGTCCTGCCTGGATGCGGCGCCAGGCCGGCCGCATAGATCGACTCCCTGCGTTCCACAGGGCCCGCGGGCTGCCGGGGGAAAAAGCCCGCCCGGCCGTCCATGATCCAGGGCTTGCCGAACAGCAATCCCGGAAACAGCTCCAGGTTGAAGAACAGCGGATGCTCCCCGGCCGGCGGGAGCATCCCGTCCGGATCCACCGTAACGCGGACGGATTCCCCTTCCACATGGACGGAAACCGTGTAGGAAAAAGCACAGTCCGGATAAACCATCGGGTTGAATCCCTGCAGGTGCCGTTCATCATCCGGATAGCGAAGCACCGTATCAATCCGCTGCCTGTCGGCATGCACAGCCCGGCTGACCTGTTTCGGAACCGGCTGCCACTGGCCGGGCGTCGGTTCAAACCGGACATCCCCATTGGCGGCCACGCGTTCCCCGTGCATCAGAATGCTGACTCCGCCCTGGTGCCCCTCCGGATAAATATCCTCAAAGGCGATCACATCCACGCCCTGGTTGCTGAAATATCCTGCCTCCGGATCCAGCCAGAATCCTGCTGAATGGTTCTTTGCTTTCATCTCTGCTCCGTTTCTCATCTCTGTCCTCTGGCCGGCAGCTGTATCCCGGCCGGATCTGTTTTTACCGAATCACCTTCAGGTATGTGCTCTTTCCCGGCGCAGAGGGAATCTCAAACACATATTCAGGCTCCTCCGTGCGGGAAAGCGCGCCGTCCTGCCGCTTATGCGGCCCGGGCAGCGGCAGCGAATCCCTGTAAACCATGCCGGTTTCCAGATCCTGAATTCCCTTGCATGCTCCCCGGACAACGATCTTTGCGCAGGAGAGCATCGGCCGGAAGGAGTGCAGGCAGAAGGTTTCATTGTTATAAGCCAGCAGGCTCCACTTGGGTTCGGAAGCCAGATAGAAGGGCTGGCCCGCGCTGATCTGCTTGTTCAGCGCCGCAATCACCTCCGCCGGCAGCTTGTACAGGTCCGCAAAGTTTTCCGGCACATTCAGGACCAGCAACCGGCCTTTGCCGTAGAAATCCTCCGTCAAAACGGGGAAATTGTCCTCCCCGGACAGCATCAGCACGTCCGCCCAGGTCGCATTGGTCTTGTAATCCAGCACCTCGAACATCACTTTTTCCGCGCCGCGGCCGTACCGGATCATGCCGTAGTCGAAGTCGCACATATCCACCATATACCGATCGCCCATGGCGTGCCGGTGGGTCAGGCGGACGCTGGTCATGTCCTGAATGCCCCGGTCCCAGGTCTCGTGGAGAAAACCGGTGGTGACGATGGCTTTGCCGCCGCCCCGGACACAGGCTTCCAGCTTCTCCACGGCGTCCGGCATGCAGGCCGCCCGCTGGGTCAGCAGCACGGCCGGCGCATTTTCCGGGAACTCCGGAGACATCTCCAGCTGTAGGCCGCACATGCCCAGATAGCTGCACAGCTGGTCCTCGCCTTCCGCACCGAAGGGTTCCCACACAGCCGTGCCGGCAGGATGCCCTGCCTGGTCCAGGAACGCGTCCGTTCTTCTGAGCACCGGATCCATGGCAGGAAGCGCCGGAGATCCCAGCAGAGACGGGAAATTGAACAGGGTCAGCTCCCGGGCGCCGCCGAGGAAGGTGAACTCCGCCTGCTCCAGGAAACGGCTGATGTTGTCGCCCGAACCGCCCAGGTCGATCCATCCGCCGCCGTTCCGCCCGAGCGCCGCGTTTTCCATCAGGCGGACCTCGCTGTAAGACGCGTAGCGCTGCAGATGCTGGGCTGCATAGAAAGGTTCCCGGGTTTCCGTCCCGGTATAAATCATGTCAAAGATGTCCTTCTGAATGCCCGGGTTGTAGCCCGTCGCCTGATGGCTTTCATACCAGTTGGGATATTTGATGATAAAATTCAGCCCGGGATGGACGCGGTGCGCCTCCTCCACGATTTCCTGGGAGAATTCCTTCATCTGTTCCTGGCGGAAATCCTTCCAGCTCCGGTTTCCCTTCGCCGCAATGCACATTTCGCACCGGCAGGAGGTGAAATAGAAGTCATCCAGGATGATTTCATCGAAGGCTTCAGCCGCTTCGCGCACAATGCGCAGGTATTCTTTCCGGTGCGCAGGATCCGAAAAGCAGAACGTATCGAACAGGGACGGTTTCTGAATCCCGTCCACCAGCACGGTGGAGGTGATTCCACCGGATACTTTCACGCCGTAGCTCTCTATGGCAGCCCTGATTTCCTTCAGCCGCTGAACGGGGATGTCCGTCTGGGCCCGGTGGTTTTCCACATATACCTTGCTCAGCGGCAGGCAGCGGAGATATGTCTCCATGCCCTGCCGGATCTGTTCATCCGTCGCTTCCGCCCCGTAATAGGCATACATATAGCTGGCCACGCTGAAATGCCTGTATTTTTCCATTCTTCCTGCCTCCAGAAGCTCCGGCCGGGGCACAAAAAACCGCGGCCCGATTTTGATCCTATTGTATCCATCGGTCCCGCGGAAAGCTTATCATTTTTTGACGGTGAACTGCTAACTTTTTGTTTTCAGCGTTTGTCAATCATCTCCGGGATCATAGCGGCCATCTTCACTTTTTTACCCGAATATTGGTAAGGGCTACCTGGTCGCCCGTCAGCGCCGCATAAACCGTGCCCTTTCTCTCCTCGGCGGATTCGGGCAGTGTGGTCACACCCTTCACGGACAGCCCGAGGTTTTCCGTGCTGACTGTGATCCGGTTTCCGTCGATGGCAAACGCCACGGTGCAGTCGTAGCCTTCCTTATTCCCCTTCTTCCAGGCGTCCCAGCCCTCGAACGTGTCTTCCCGGTTGGCAATGATCCGGTTCTGGACCTGGTCGTCCGCCGCCCAGTCCTCGCCGTCCAGGCGGATCACCGCGTATTCCTGGTATCCTTTCCCGCCCACCATGCCGTCTTCCGCCCGGAACAGGATGATATACGGGCAGTGCCAGATCAGCCGGGCCGTAGGCAGGCTCATCGTATGGAAAGTAAGCTCCATCCCGTCTGTCACGGGAATGCCGGCTGAGGAAGCAGTCCGGATCCCGTCCACCTGCACATTCGGAATATCGCCAGACGGGCCGCTGATATAGCTGATTTCCTCCGCGATCCGCGGAATATAGCCGTCCGCCACAGTGCCCGGCACCTTTTCAATATGAACGTCCCCGATATAGCAATGCTTACCCGTCAGTCCGATATAGGCATACCGGGAGCTGTCCGGCAGGGCAACGGTCACCGTCGTCGTTTTCCGTCCCTCTGTAATCCGGATCATCACATGGTCCCTGACCTTGACCGTTTCGATGTCGTACACCGTCCTGCCGTCGGCTTCCCCCTCCGCCGGCGCAGGCCCGTCAGCTTCCTCCACGGAGGTTTCAATCGCCCGCGCGCCGTGGTTCACAGCCGTGCCGTTGAGCCACACCTCGCAGTATTCAAAGTAATTGAGATTGCGGATCGTGTCCTCCTCGTCGTGGACCCGGGCATCCAGGGAGTCAAACAGAATGAGGGCCGGCGCGGTCTGGTCATCCTGCGGTTCCTCATCCCGGTAGGACAGGTGGATTTTCGTAATCGCCGGGATAACGATGATGCCCTCTGAAATCTCACTCCTGTATTCGGCGCAGTGCATTTCGTTGTTGCCGGCGAGCTCCTGCACCGCTTCCCGTTCCTTCATGCGGTACTCGCCGTCCTGATCGATCATATCCCGCATGATCATGGCCATCTGGGGATCAAACTGCATCCCCGCGCCTGCCACAATCTCCTCCCGGATGATCTGCTGGGGAATCGCCCGCCGGTAGCTCCGGTTGGAAGACATGGCGTCGTAGGCATCCGCCACGGAGATGATTCGGGCAATCTCGGGAATGTCTTCCCCTTTCAGCCCGTCCGGATACCCCTTGCCGTCGTACCGTTCGTGGTGGTAATGGGCGCCGACGCTGATATACGGGTAATCCCGGATGCTGCTGAGAATCTGGTTGCTCAGCACGGGATGCTTCTTGATCTCTTCGTATTCCTCTTTCGTCAGCTTGCCCTTTTTGTTGATAATGGCATCGGAAATGCCGATCTTGCCCACGTCATGCAGAAGGCCGGCATAATAGACCTTCTTGCATTCCTCGTCGCTCTTTCCCATTCCCCGGGCAATCCGTTCCGCATATTCCGCCACCCGTACGGAGTGCCCGTGGGAGTATTCATCCTTTGCGTCGATCGCCGTCACCAGCGCCGTGGCGGTCTGTTCAAACAGGCGCTCGGAGATCTTCTGCCGTTCCGTCAGCTGTTTGATCTCCTCCTGCTGGTATTCCTCAATCTTCTTGTCCCGGGACCGGATCAGAATAATCGCCACCACGGTCAGCAGGGAACTGAAAATGCCCGGAATCGATCCCAGGCTTTGGTCCACGATCACGTTTCTTAACCAGATCGGCGTCTGGATCAGCAGCAGCGCCAGGGAAATGAGGAACCCGCGCTTCCCGTAAAGCACCGCCAGGAAAATAACACAGATATTGGAAACAGAAGAGACTACGCCGGCAAAGGTTGCGACCGGCAGGCGGGAATTGCCGATGACGATCATATTCTGGGACCGGGAAACCAGCGGAGTAACCACCGATGCCGCAATATACAGCATCAGCAGCACAACAAACCAGATCATCTCCGTCCGCTTCTGTCTGTCATCCTTCATCCGTCGTTCCTCCGTTGGGACAAGGTAAGGCTACCAATTGTAAAACTGTATCATATTCTGCCCCAATTTGCCACATCCCGACGGTTTTTTCCCTGTCTGCTCCTGCCAGTTTTTCCATGTTTGTTGTCCGGCCGCCCGGTTCCCGCGGCAGCGAACAGGAGGTTACGCTTCAATCTCTTTATTGAACTGGGTTTCGTAGAGCTCCTGGTACGTCCCGCCGGCATGCACCAGATCCTTGTGTTTCCCTCTTTCCACGATTTCCCCGTCCCGCACCACCAGGATTTCATCCGCGTGAAGAATAGTGGAAAGCCTGTGGGCAATCAGGATGGAGGTCCGTTCCTCGATCAGGGGATTGATGGCCGCCTGGATCGCCGCCTCCGAAATGGAATCCAGCGCGGAGGTCGCTTCGTCAAAGATCAGGAGCGCCGGATCCTTCAGCAGGGCCCGGGCGATCGAAATCCGCTGTTTCTCACCGCCGGAGAGCTTCAGGCCGCGGTTGCCGACCATGGTATCCAAACCGTCCGGCTGCTTGCTGATGAAATCGTAGATATTCGCCTTTTTGCAGGCGTCGATCATCTCCTCTTCCGTGGCATCTTCCTTCGCGTACCGCAGGTTTTCCCGGATGGTGCCGTTGAAGAGGTAGGTTTCCTGGGTCACCACGCCAACCTCGTCGCGCAGGGACTTCAGCGTCAGGTCCCGCACGTCGGTGCCGTCGAACAGGACGCGGCCCTCCGTCGGGTCCCACAGCCGCGGAATCAGGTTCACAATGGTGCTCTTCCCGCTTCCGCTGGGCCCGACAATAGCCACACAGTCCCCGCTGTGCAGGGTAAAGCTGATGTCCTTCAGGATCATCCTGTCCCCGTCGTAGGTGAAGTAAACATGCTCGAAGTCGATTTCTCCCTTCGCGTTGGTCAGCACCTTCGCGTCAGGCTTGTCCTCGATCTCGGGCTTCATGTCGTAGTATTCAAAGATGCGGGTAAACATGGCCATGGACCGGATCCAGTCCACCTGGATATTCAGCAGGCTGTTCACCGGGCCGTACATCCGGCCCAGCAGCGCCACCAGCACGGTGATGTCGCCGACGCTGAGGCTGCTGTCGTATTTCATGATCAGGATGCCGCCGACCAGGTACAACAGCATCGGCCCGATGGTGGTCAGGGTGCTCAGCAGCATGAAGAACCAGCGCCCGGCCATTCTTTCCCGGATGCTCAGTTTGATCATCCTGCCGTTGGCTTCCTCATACTTCTGGTATTCGGTTTCCTCCCGTCCGAAAAGCTTCACCAGCAGCTGGCCGCTGACGGAAAGGGTCTCGTTCAGGATGCCGTTGATCTCGTCGTTGCAGGCCTGGGCTTCCCCGGCCAGCTCCCAGCGCCTTTTCCCGGCCATCCGGGTGGGCAGGGTAAACAGAGGCACAATCGCGATGCCTACCAGCGCCAGGATCCAGTTTTTCTGGAACATGGCGATTACGGCCACCACCAGCGTGATCGAATTGGAAAGAATGCTGGAAAAGGTATTGGTAATCACGGATTCAACGCCAGAGATATCGCTGGTCATGCGGGTGATGATATCCCCCTGGTTGGCCGAGGTGAAAAACCGCTGGGACATTTTCTGCAGATGGCGGTACATCTGGTTCCGCATGTCATAGGAGATGTGCTGGGCAATCCAGCTGTTCAGATAGGATTCACCCACCTTGATCAGGTTGGAAGCCAGCGTCAGCCCGAAGGAGATCACAATCAGCTTGATCAGGGCTGAGATGCCGGCCCCGAACCATCCGCCCATGTCCTTGCCGGTCAGCACGTCGACGATGTTGCCCGTCAGGATGGACGGGAACAGGCTGCATACGGAGGATACCGCAATGCAGACCAGCACCAGCACCAGCTGCTTCCAGTAGGGTTTCAGATAGGAGAATACCCGCGCCAGCAGCTCCTTCGTGATCTTCGGGGCATTCTTCTTTTCCTCATCCGTCAGATAATTGGCCCTTCCGCGCGGGCCGCCTCCGCCTCCTGCCATGCTTTCTGTGCTCCTTTCCCGGATTCGCGTTCGTCTTCATTGTCCTTCCATTTCAGGAAACATTGTACCATTCCGCCCCGTCAAATTACAACTGTAAATAAAAAAGGAATTTGGCAAAGCCATCGAGAAATAGTAATACAGAGAATGGCATGAAATGCCAATGATGAAGGAGGTTTACCATGGTTGAATTAAGCAATGAAAGAGTTGAGAAGATTCTGCACGAGGAAACGAAGAAAACGGAAGCCCTGACAACAATTCTTCGCGGGATCTATGCCAAATACGTGGACCTGTATGAGAATTACATTGCAAACTGGGAAGACCTGAACAATGATAAAATCGATGCGTTCAGAAAACAGAACGAAGAAATCAGAAGCCTGATCAAGTATTATTACATGGATATTCCCCAGGATGTCTGCTCTGAACTCAATAAGTTCGAGGAAAAGGTCAATGAGAATCTGCTTGGGCGTGACTGGAAGATGCATCTTTATGACGCTTATGAGAAATTCAAAGAGGATAACGATGAGTGGGATATGAGTGAAGACTATTATAAGGCAGCGTTTAAAAAATATGCTCTGAAAGAATTCTATAAGGCCATGGAAGAGATTTTCAGAGACGGCTTCGGCACGGGCAGCCAGACGGCGAAAAATGTTATGGAGGGGATCTCCGGCCTGTTGTTCGGAGGGGGAAGAGGAAAAGACAGGTAAGCCGCTTTTGCGCATGAACGCCATCCGGGGGCTTTCGGGGCAATTCTGCCCCGACACACCGGAAAAAAGCCCGGCCGCACTGGCCGGGCTTTTTCGGTTATCTCCCAAGCATTCTCATGATTGCATGGCGGCCGACCCGCATGGCGCCTTTGGGGCAGAACTCCTGGCAGCAGAAGCAGTGGATGCAGACGCTTCGCTTGATTTTCGGTTTCCCATCCTGAAGCTTGATTGCTTTCGCCGGACAGACCTGCGCGCATTTCCCGCAGCCGACACAGGCAGTAGGATCAAGCTTTGGAAAAGGCGTCAGAATGCGGGAGGCAACGAAGTCTGCGGCCTTCCCCGGGATCCCGGACCCGAAGATCTGAAAAAACACGCTCGACTGCGCCTGGACGGTTTTGAAATCAGGAACGGCAAACCGGGACGGATCGCCGCAGACGCTGATCCCCGCAGTGTCTTCCGGCACGAGCCCCCGCTCGGCGGCGGCACGCAGCGTCGGAACATCCTGGATTCCAAGCCCGATCAGCCCGGCCGCCACAGCATCGAGCATGTGTCCGTTTGTACCGGCCAGCAGGCAGCCGATCTTCCTCGGCGTTCCCTGCGTGGGGCCGTTGCCTTCCATGCCAACCACCGCATCACAGATGCAGAGCCGGGGTTTTGAATATTCATAGAGGTCTACCAGCATGTTGGCGAAGTCCTCGGCACGGGGAAAGCGGTAATGGAATTCCGGTTTTTTCGTGCCGGGGATCGTGCCGAAGAAATTCTTGACAGCGCAGGTCAATCCCATCATGCCATGGGTTTTGAGTTTGCAGAGATCAATGACAGCGTCAGCCTTTCCGAGCCAGGCTGTGTAAGGGAATTGTTTTGCCCGGACCGCGTCCGGAAAGGTGACTTCCTCCTGGGAGAAATCATCGTTGAGCTTCGCGCCGAAAGCCTCGGCTTTCCGCATTCCGCACACATCATAAACAACCTTCAGGTATGGGGCAGCATAGATTCCTCCCGGGCTGTCCCCGATCACGGCTTCGGCCCCGCGCTCCCGCAGCAGGCGCACAATGGCGCAGACGACCGAAGGATGAACGGTGGCTGCGCTTTCCGGCTTCATCGCCGAAACCAGGTTCACCTTGATGCCGACCGTCATGCCCGGATGCACAAAATCCAGGCCGTGAATCGGCTCCAATACGGCCCGCAGGGCGGATTCCACCTGCTGATCGCCGTATTCTTCGCAGGGTGCTACAGACACATCGTACATATTCATGATTACGGCAGGCCGTCCGTCGTCAGATCGTATACGTCGCCTGCCTCAAAGGCATGCAGAACGCCCTCCGGCAGAATGCCATCCGGGCCGAGATTCGCCCAGCCATCATCGGCCAGCACCCAGGTCATGGATTCTTCGTCACCCTCACCGGGAATGTCCAGCAAAAGCTGATATTCGCCTGCCGGCATGATATACAGGATGCTGTTCAGCCGCTCATCCGGCCAGGTGGTACTGCCCTTTCCCCAATCTTCACCAAAGACGCTTAATCTGATCTCCCCGGAGTACTCCTGCATGCTTTCTGTCCGCTCGATGTAGATCGCACAGCTGCCGTCCGGAATGCTGTCCGGTTTCGTTTCGGCGATTTTGGTCTCCGCAATCGCCGCTTCCAGCACCGGAAGCCATTCATTGTAGCCCAGCTGCTTCATGCACCAGGGCAGCAGCGCAATCGCCGCCAGGAATGCAAGGAATCGTTTGATCATCATTCAGTTAAACCCAGCCTTCATGGTGTTCGAGAAGAATCCCATTCTCTGTCTCATAGAGAATTTTGCCATCTCCCGTCCGGGAGAAGATTGCCTCGTATGTTTTACCGTCCTCTTCGGATTTGTATTCACCGTCCGCCTGCTTCGTGAACAGTGTACAGGTGCCGAGGGCGGTGAGCTTTCCGATGGAGGAATCATAGGTCCCGTTCATGATGAAATCAGCGTATCGTTCGCCGTGTGTATTTCCGCGTGTGAGGAAGATCGTGTAGAACATCTCATCGGCCGTATTGCCGTTCCACCTGATTTCGACATTGACCTCTTCTGCTTCATTCTCCCACACGCCTTCAAACTCGCTGATATTCATGAACTTCAGGCCTGCGCCGGCATCATCGTGGCCGTCCTTCCAGAGGAGAAAGCTGTCCTTGTCAATCGTGAATTCGGTAACCTGGTTTTCCTCATCCATTCCGTCATAGGCCGGATCAATGTATGACCTTCCATTTGTGACCGGGTCATAGGTATAATCCGTCCGGGAAGAATTGACGGACTTCAGGGAATCCGTATCCTCATGGTAGAAGCAGGAATACTCCCATGTGGCGCCGGTCTCGCTTTTCCCATCCAGAATGTCCAGCGAAATCCTGTAGCCTTCTTCCCCATACACAATCTCCATGAAGCCTCCGGGGACCGCCCAGTTGCTTTCGAACTTTTTTCCGCCTTCGGGCTGGGGAACCTCATCCGCCCATGCGGCGTAGGCAACCACGCCCAGCATTGCGACTGTCAAAAGGATACTGAACCATTTTTTCATGCTTGTTTCCTCCCCGGTGTTTTTGATTTCTTCTGTCAGCTGTGTTTCCGCTTCCATTTCGGCGTGATTCCATGCTACCATTAAATACCAGCGGCGTCAAGGAAAGGCGTTGTTGTGTTTCAGGGGATATCGTGTATAATAGTTGACAGACATGGAAAATCGATATGGGGGTGACCTGCTTGACGCGCAAAGAAACCTTTCTGATTGTTCAATCCCTGCTTTGCGCGCTGGTGACGGGGCTGCTGACGGTCTCCGCGCTCTGCCTGTATTTTGACGGCGCGGCAAAGCAGGCCGAAGGCGATCTGTTCTACTATATGTATACCCGGGAAAGGGTCGGCGCCAGACTGCTGCCCATTCTGCCGCTTTTGTTCTGCTCCTTCGGGATGACGGTTGCGGGCCTGATCCTGGGAATCAGGGATGATCAGGCGGACAAGCCCGTGCGGGATGAGAAGCTTCTCCGGAATCAGGGCATGATTCGGGAAAAAGCGGTTCATCAGGTTGCCACCCAAAGTGAGCTGTACCTTCGCGTCGCGGTGATCGCGCTGGCGGTGTTCCTGATCGTCGCGGGAATTCTGAATGGCGGGCTGGAGGACGTGCTGGCCAAAGGCGCCACCATCTGTACGGAGTGTGTTGGCCTTGGATAATACGATGAATCAGGAAAAGAAAGCCCCCGAAAAAAAAGCCCCTGAAACCCAAAGGGAAAAGCTGCAGCGCCCGGGAACCCGCCGCCTGGTCCAGCTGTATGCCGCCCTGCTGTACAATGCCAACCTGAAAGGCTTCATTGACGGCCATATTTACTCTGGCAACCTGAAGTCCGTCTGCGTTCCGGGCTTCAACTGCTATTCCTGCCCGGGCGCCGTCGCCAGCTGCCCGCTGGGGTCCCTGCAGAACGCCCTGACCGCCGCCGGGCATACCGCGCCCTGGTATGTCCTGGGGATTCTCACCCTGTTCGGCGTGATGCTGGGCCGGACGATCTGCGGCTGGATCTGCCCCCTGGGCCTGATTCAGGAATTGCTGCATAAGATCCCGACCCCGAAGATTCGCAAGAGCCATATCACCCGGAAGCTCTCTTACCTGAAATACGTCTTTCTGGCGGTGTTTGTCATCGCCATCCCGTTGATTTACGGCATCGGCAAGGGCATGATCCTGCCGGGCTTCTGCAAGTATATCTGCCCGGCCGGCACCCTGGAAGGCGCGGTAGGCCTTCTGCAGAACCCGGCAAACGCCACCTCCTTCTATCAGCTGGGCGAGGTGTTCACCCGCAAATGGGTGATCATGCTGGTCATCGGCCTGGCCTGCGTCTTCTGCTACCGCTCCTTCTGCCGGTTCATCTGCCCGTTGGGCGCGATCTATGGGTTCTTCAACCGTTTCGCGCTGGCCGGCGTGAAGGTGAACCCGGACCGCTGCAACAGCTGCGGCCTGTGCGTAATGAATTGCAAGATGGATATCCGGCACGTGGGAGACCGCGAATGTATCTCCTGCGGCAAGTGCATCGATACCTGCGCCCAGGGAGCGATCTCCCTGAAGTGCGGAAAGATTACACTGAAAGGGCCGGAGACCGGCAAGAACGCCGATCCGGAACCGGTCATTCAGAAGCGGAAAAAGATCGGGCGGATCGCCTGGGGGATCGCCATCGCGGTGCTGGTCTTCGCTGTGTGCTGGTTCAACCTCATTGAACCGGCCATAGAAAATGCGAATGAGCCGGCGGCTGCGGCGGTAGCCACGGAACAGGCGGCCGGCACAGAACAGGCCACCGGCGCGGAACAGTCCGCTGGTACGGATCAGGCTGCCAATACGGATCAGGCAACCGGCACGGATCAGGCCACCGACGCGGAACAGTCCGCCGGTACGGATCAGGCAGCCGGCGAGAATCAGGCTGCCAACACGGATCAGGCCACCGGCGAGAATCAGGCTGCCAACACGGATCAGGCTGCTGACGAAACCGGGTCGTCTGAACCGAAAACCGGCCCGGAAGCGAAAGAATCCGGAACCCCGGCCGCTGCCGCGAATCTTCCGGTGGGCTCGGAAATCGGAAACCTGCTGCCGGACTTCTCCACCGATTTGCTGGGCGAAGGAGATTTCAAACTATCGGATCACCGGGGGCAGGTCGTGATCCTGAACTTCTGGGGAACCACCTGCGCGCCCTGCATTGCGGAACTCCCGGACTTCGAAAAGCTGAAAGTCGCCTATCCCGACGTGGAAATCCTGGCCATCCATGCCAGGGCCGGCGCGAAGAAGGCGAAAGCCTTCCTGGAGGACAAGGGCTGGGACCATCTGGACTTTGCCACGGACAGCAAGGAAAAAGGGATCATGAAGCTGCTGAACGTGTCAGAAGCCCTTCCCTCGACGATTGTGCTGAATCCGCAGGGGGTTGTCACCTACCATGCCCAGGCGCCTTTGAGCTATGAGAAACTGGAAGCGTTGTTTAAGGCGGCGCTTGCGGACAATTAGCGTCAGCGATCCCGCAGGCATGAAAATGAAGAATCAGAGGAAAAGAGAAAGATGAAAAGCCGTTTTCGTAATATGCTGGCATTGCTCACATGCATGGTCATGGCCATGCTGGCGCTGTGCGCCGGAACCGCATGGGCGGAAGAGGAAGATACAGGATTCCTGGGAAAACCGTTTCCGGACTTCACGGTAACGGATACCGACGGAAACACCTTCACCCTGTCCGAGGCCCTGAAAAGCCATGAGGCCGTCCTGATCAATCTCTGGGCGACCTGGTGCTATCCGTGCCTGAGCGAATTCCCGTATCTGAATGAAGCCTTTCAGAAGTACGGCGGCCGGGTTGCCTTTATCGCCCTGAGCACTGAATACAATGACACGATTGAAAAGATCGCGGACTACCGCAGCGAAATCGGCATTTCCTTCCCCATGGGCCGTGATGAGGGCAAGGAACTGTACGGGTATATGGATGCGTTCGGCACGCCGGTCTCCGTGATTATTGATCGGTTCGGCAACGCGGTTCACTTCCATGACGGCGCTTTCAAAAGCGCAGGGGAGGTGGAGCGCGCGCTGGAGGTATTCCTGGGAGACGGCTATACGCAGTCAACCGTCCTGAAAAGAATCCCCAGGGATGCTTCCACCCGGGCGTTTCCCGTCTTCGCGGCGCGGGCGCTTTATCCGGACGGAGACTACAGGAAAATCCTGATCCAGGCGGAATACCTCGAAAAACCATCCAGCTGCTGGATCATTCCGGAGGAGGCTGTGGTCATCCGGGCCGAGCCCGCCGCGGAGGACGATGTTCCCGCAATGATGTACGGGGAAACGTATTCCGGAAGAAACCTGTATCTCAGGGACATGCTGGATCCGGAAACCGGCATCTATGCCTGCGAACAGTCCATGCCCGGGCCGGAAGATGAAAAACAGTTTGTCCAGATCGCGCTGTTTGATGAAAATGGCGATGAAGATGTCAGCAGAGAGGATACCTCCTACCTGATCAGGGATGAAGACGGCATCGAACTGGTGGCGGAGCTCCTGAGGTCCGAAGGATACGGGGAGGTCAGCTGGGAATACGCGGACGAAGATGCCCCGGACGAGAACGCCCTGCAGGCCTATGTCATTCATGTGGTGGACCAGGACAACAACCCGGTGGAGGAGGTTACGGTGAATTTCTGCACGGACACATCCTGCATTCCCCGAGAGTCCGACGAGACCGGAACTGTGATCTTTGACGGCCCGAAGGGCGTCTATCACGTCCAGATCGTCGATGTGCCGGAAGGATACAGCTGGGATGAGAGCTATGAGATGTATACCACCGAAAAATACGGCGAATGGGTCCTGCGGGTCCGGAAGGACTGAGTGCCCTCCCTTCGCCCGGCCGCATTGTTTATCCGAGCAGATTCCCCTTCCACCGGACGCACAGCATGGTCAGGTCGTCAAACTGTTCCGCGCCGCCCATGAACGCGGCAATGCTTTCCGTCACCGTTGATAGAATTGCTTTCGGGTCCGCGGTCGCTGATGCGTTCAGCGCCTCCAGCAGCCGCTGTGTGCCGTAACGCTGTGTTTCGTCTTTCGCGTCCGGAACGCCGTCTGTATAGACGAAGATCACGTCCCCGGGTTTCATCCGGATTTCATAATCGGAATACGTTGCTCTCTTCATGGCCCCGAGCACCAGGCTGTGATGATTGTGCACCAGTTCAAACCGGTCGCCGTTCCGGAGGATCGGTTCCTCATGGCCGCCGTTGCTCGCCGTCAGGATACCGGTTTCCAGGTCCAGAATGCCCAGCCAGACCGTAACGAACATCCTGGCCCGGTTATTCACGCACAGCTGCCGGTTGACATCCGACAGGATTTCCGCCGGCGTCCCGCTGGCCTGCGCGCGGCTGTTGATCCGGTCTTTGGCGGTCATCATGAAGAGCGCGGCGGGAATCCCTTTCCCGGATACGTCCACGATCACCAGCGCCAGGCGCCGGCCGTCATCCATGTCAAAAAAGTCATAGAAATCGCCGCCGATTTCCTTTGCGGGCGTCATGGAAGCGCTGAGGTCAAAGGCGGGATGGCCGGTGAAATCCGGATCTGCCTTCGGCAGCGCGGAAACCTGGATTTTTGCAGCCAGGTCCAGTTCTGCCGGGCCCGTTCCCTTTCGGCCGCGTTTCTTGCCAGTTCCTCCGTGTTATGGACGATGCTGGCCTGCATCTCCCGGATCCCCTGGTACAGATCACCGATTTCGTCCCGGTTCGGAATCTTCAGGTTCATCACGTCGTCCATCGTATAGATAGTATCCCCTGTCTCACCAGCCTTCTTTTCCGCGAAATCCAGCGTTCCCTGCCGCAGCAGGCGAAGGGGCTTCACGGCAATCCGGCGGACCACCAGCATGCCGATCACGATCGCGGCCGCGGTCAACAGAACGATCAGCAGAATGCTGTTGGAAAGAAAGCTGCGGCGCTGTTCCATCACATGGTTCATATTGATGTCCGCAAAGGCATACGCAATGATTATTTCACGATTCTCCTTTTCCGTGGGCAGGGAAATGAACTCATAGGTAAAGCACAGCCAGCCGGATTCATCCGGCTGCATACCGGATGCTCCTTCGTCATCGTATCCGGCATCGGGATCTTCCGCGCCGATCCGGATCAGTTCCGGTTCCGGTGTAAAAGCCCGCATCATCCATTCAGGTGCGCATACTGCCGCCGCCGCAAACAGCATCCCGACGCTGACGGAAAACCGCAGCGCGATGCCTTCCACGGCATTCACCGCCCGCATATCCCCCTTACCGAAATACTGGGCACTTAGCATAGTTACGCCGGTTCCCAGTCCGTACAGCACTATAAAAAGGATATTCGCATAATTGGCCGCCAGGGATACCGCGGAAATGTGCTCCTGCCCGATATAGTTCAGCATCACCACGTCCGCCGAATTCACCGCGGCGCTCAGGAGATTCTGCAGGATAATCGGTACCGTCAGCTTCGCGATTTTGCTGTATGTCGCCCGTTCAATCCGTTGCATTCTGATCATTGGTTTTCCTCTTCCGGCCGGTTGTCTCGCATGCCGTCCATCCGGAGAATATAGGAAGCCATCCCTGTATATATTCTGCGTATTGTTTAAGCTAGAAGATCATCCAATATTACACCCGCCTGGTATATTCCGCTTTCATTCGTCCAGGAACGAGATCTGCTCAGACTTTTCCGGCAAATGGTTCATATATTCAAAACATTCATCCGGTTTATACATTATCCCGTGATCCCGGCAGAAAGACTGAAACAGGTTCATCAGTTCCTCCCGGTTCAGGCTGGGTACCTCATAAGCGTTCCTGTACGTCCGGACATACCGTTCCTTGAGCCCCGGAAAATGCCTGTCCAGCGCTGCGTAAAAGTACTCCCGGTCCCCTTCCCGGAGCGTCAGCCCCATGTCAAAGCAGATAATCCCTTTCACTCCTGTCTGTGCACAGGCCTCCAGGATCGCCGCAATGTTTTCTTTTGTATCGTTGATAAACGGCAGAATCGGCGTCAGCCAGACGACCGTCGGGATTCCGCGCTTCCGCATTTCTTCCAGCACTTCCACCCGGCGCTGTGTGTTGCATACATTCGGCTCAAGAATCCTGCACAGCCGCTCATCCCAGGTTGTCAGCGTAATCTGTACAACACATTTAGCTCTCCGGTTGATCTCCTCCAACAGGTCGATATCCCGCAGGATCCGGTCGGATTTTGTCTGAACTGCCGCGCCGAATCCATATCTGTATATGATTTCCAGGCATCTCCGCGTCAGGCCCAGTTTCTCTTCGCAGTGCATATACGGATCCGACATGGAACCTGTGCCAATCATCGCCTTCTGCCGTTTCGCCCTCAGTGCCTGCTCCAGCAGTTCCGGCGCATTCTGTTTTACTTCAATATCTTCAAATGCATGGGTAAACTGATAGCACCTGCTTCGGCTGTCGCAGTAAATGCACCCGTGGGAACACCCCCGATATATGTTCATCCCGAAGCGGCCTTTCCCACCGGTCAGGATCCCTTTTGCGTCCACAAAATGCATCAGCGTCCTCCATCTTGATCACCTGCAAAAAATCCGGGCTGCAGGGCCCGGATTGATAAAGCCGAAAACATGCGCCTTATGCACATCAATAATAGTAGCCTCCGCAGGCATAGCTGTATCCGCACTTATTGTATTCATTTTCGCCGCATACTGAGCCCTGCATCTTATCGCATTTGCTGTTGTAATGGCACTGATAATCCGAATAATGATTGTTGATGATGTCGCATCCGTCGGTCACCCAGCAGTTTTCCTTGTCCTTGTAGGTAT
The DNA here is from genome assembly GCA_017404985.1 of Clostridia bacterium. Taxonomy (GTDB): domain Bacteria; phylum Bacillota; class Clostridia; order Christensenellales; family Aristaeellaceae; genus Aristaeella. The sequence goes on from JAFRBK010000049.1 coordinate 33,909, forward strand.
CCTTGCAATCGGGATGGTCGCCGCCGCCGGCTACCTCGCTGAGTTCCTCCTCCGGCAGCTCTTCCAGCCCCTGCGCAGTGGACTGGGCTTTCGCCTGCAGGATTTGCTCCTGGTCCGCGATAAAGGCCCTCAGATCTTCATCCGACAGATCGTATCCCAGGTTCTTCGCGATTTTCGCGTAGGCCTGGATCCGTTCGGACGGGGTCTCCGGCTCGGGAATCTCCCGGACCATTTCCTGTACCTTGGGGTCATCCTTCAGTGCTTCCAGAAACGCCTGAACTTTTTCATGTTTCATCGCAGATGCCTCCTCTTCGATATCATTGCCACGCTGTTTCCCTTATTCTATCACACTTGCGGTGAAATGGAAACTCCCTGAAGAAAAGCAGTTACATACAAGCGAAGAATGGTTACCTTTCCGCATCCTGCTGTTCACGATCCGGCATGCTGCCATCCCGAAACATCGAAAACCTGTCCATTGGATAATTCTTCAGATTTTCCAGGATTTTACGCCCGTCCGCCTTCCCCAGCAGTTCCGTCCGGGCGCGCAGCACCAGCGCTTCCGCCTGATGCTTGGAAGGGCCTCCGACGCAGCCGCCGGGACAGATCATTCCTTCCACGAAGTCCGTATCCAGCCGGCCGGCCTTCAAAAGCATCAGCGCCTTTTTGCATTCGTCTCCTCCGGCGCAGGTCGTGAGGCGGATTCCGGAGGTATCTTCCCCCATTTCCTCCATTACCTCGAGTACCGCCTGAGCCACCCCGCCGCTGCCGGCAAAGCGCTTGCCGAACAGGGAGGCTTCCTGATAATCCTCTTCCACGGGTTCCACGCTGACCCCTTTGGAATCCAGCAGGGCCACAATCTCGCCGTAGGTCAGTGCGTAGTCTGCGCTGTCCCTGATATTCTCGTTCAGCGTTTCCCCTTTCTTGGCGATGCAGGGGCCAATGAAGACCGTCACGCAGTCCGGATCCAGGCATTTGAGATATCGGGAAACCGCCACCATCGGAGAAACCGTGGCGGATTTATTCTCTTCATACTGTTTGGGGAAATGGTGGTGCAGCAGGGAAATGAATGCCGGGCAGCAGGACGTGGTCATGATCCGGCCTTCCTTCCGGGCCTCGATCCATTCCCGGGCTTCATACGCCGCGGTCATGTCCCCGCCGAGGCCGACTTCCACCATTTCCGCGAAACCGGCCTTTTTCAGCGCGCTGCGGATGGCGGCCATCGTGATATCCTTCCCGAACTGGCCTTCCGTGGCAGGCGCACACATGGCAACCACGCGCTTCCCTTCCTGAATTGCCCGGATCACATGGACCGCGTAGATCTTCGACCCGATGGCGCCGAAGGGGCAGTTGTGGATACAATGGCCACAGTGGATGCATTTGCTTTCATCGATGCAGCAGATTCCCGCTTCATCATAGAAGATCGCATCCACCGGGCAGGCCTTCCTGCAGGGGCGTTCCTGATGGATGATTGCCCCGAAGGGACAGGCCTGCGCACATTTCCCGCAGGATTTGCACTTTGCCGAATCGATATGCATTTTAGCATCGCCGGGGACGATCGCCCCGAAGGGGCAAGCGTTCAGGCAGGCTTTCCCCAGGCAGAAGCGGCAGCTGTCCGACACATGATAGTTCTGGATCGGGCAGTCGTCACAGGCGGGAGGAATCACCGACACCACATTTTTCCCGGGACGGCCGGGATCCGGGTCCAGGCCCATTGCCAGTCGGATCCTGCCCCGCACGATCTCCCGCTCCTTGTATACGCAGCAGCGGTATTTGGGCTTCGGCCCCGGGCTCACCTGATAAACGATTTTCTCCGTTTCCTCCGGTTCCAGCTTCCCTGCCCAGGCCAGCCGGCAGACTTCCCGCAGGATAAAATGCTTCAGTTCAACGATTCCCTTGTCGTTTGTATTCATAGCTGCCCATCCTTTTTTTCTTTCTCGTCCTGTGCCTTATGGATATTGTCGATATTTTCCGTCGTTCCGCCGCCGTCATCGTCCGGGGCGCGGAATTCGCCCTTTTCCACCAGCCGCATAAACGCGTCCACCACATCGGGAGAGAGCTGCGTGCCGGACACTTCCTGAATAATGGAAACCGCCTTGTCAAAGTTCATCCGGTTCCGGTAAGGACGGTTGGAATACATGGCATCAAAGCAATCCGCCACGGCAATGATCTGCGCCACGCGGGGAATCTCGTCCCCCTTCAGGTGGTTGGGGTATCCTTTGCCGTCCGGGCGCTCGTGATGCGCCTGGGCGCCGACCGCCAGCTCCGGCATGATATGGATTTCCTTCAGCACGTCATATCCCTTGGACGTGTGGGATTTGATCGTTTCGAACTCTTCGTCCGACAGCTTTCCGGGCTTGTTCAGCACTTCCGTCGGGACGCCGATCTTTCCCACGTCATGCAGCAGCGCAATCTGCCTGTATTTTTCAATGGTATCCTCGTCGTATCCCATTTCCTTCGCCAGCATGGCCGTATAGTCTGCCACCCGGGTGGAATGGCCGTTGGTATATCGGTCCTTCATATCGACCACCTTGGCGAAGGCCTGGGTAATCTCCTTCACGAGGGTCATGATTTCATGGTTCCTTTTTTCCAGGGTGCGCGTCTTTTTCCGGGTATACAGGCGCGCCACCAGGAGGATCAGCCCGAGAGCTGCCAGGGCCGCCAGGACAATAAACCAGATCTGCTCATAGAAGGCCTTTTCCTTCCGGATCTGCACGGACACTTCCCGGTTTCCCCTGCCCATGGAATCCCTCAGCTGCATCACGAAATGGTAATTACCGCCGCGCAAATTCGTGTAGTCCACCGGGCCCAGGTCGCTGCGGTCCACGGTGGTCACCGTATTGTCAAAGCCTTCCAGATAATAGGATACCTGGGGATTCATCGGAGAATAATTGAACACGAAGCTGTTCACCGTCAGCTTACGCGTATCGGAAGGAATCACGAAAGCCCCGTTATCATCCGGATACAGCCGTTTTCCGTCCACATCGATGAAGGGAACCGCCACCTTCAGGCTGTTCACATTCTCGAAGGGCGTTTCAATGTTGACCTTGACCACACCGGCGGAGCAGGCAATATACAGTTCCCCGTCTTCCGTCAGCTCGCTGTAGGAGTTGGCCGTCGTAATATAGGGCAGGCCACTGGGAATGCCGTAGAACACCGGTTCGATGGGCCCGTTTTCCAACAGTTCCTCCGCCGCCACCAGATAAATGCCGTTGCTGGCCAGCACCCACACGTCGCCTTTGCTGTTTTCATACAGGTCGTAATTATTCGGATAGGGGAACTGGCGGATTGTCGTCACCTTGTAATCCGGGGTCATATAAGCCAGGGAATTGCTGGTCACGATCCAGCACACGTCCCGGCTGCGGCTGCGCTTGACGCGCAGGACCACCTCGGAATTCAGCCTCTCGTTTGAATTCAGCCCCTCGTTTTTGCCGATCAGCTTCGTTTCACCGTTGCCGACCACATAGATGCCGCCGCCGTCCGAACCCAGAATTATGTCCCGGCTGAAGCCTTCCGCCACTGTCAGGATATCCGGTACTTCAATCCCGTCTTCCTCCCCGTATTTTTCAACGACCCGGTCGCCGTCAATGATGCACACGCCGCCGGTATTGGCCACCGCGATCCGCCCGTCTTCGCATTCATATACCGTGCGAACCCTGTCGGAAAAGAGCCCATCCTCCGGGGTGAAGGCCACGATTTCCTCCTGCTCGTACCTGAGCAGGCCATGCCTCCGCCAGGTGGAAATCCACACGCGGCCCCGGCTGTCCCGGATCACCGAGCGGATCCGCACTCCTTCCAGCATCGCAATCAGGTCCGTGGCTTCCAGTCCTTTTCCGGAGGCGGTCACCGCCTTTTTCAGGGGCAGGCTGTCCAGTTTCCGGTTGTTTTCCGTCACGATCAGCCCCGTATCCGTGCCGATGAACAGCCCGCCTTCGGCCATACAGGTGGAATTGACCACCTCGGATGAAAGCCCGATGCGGTCAAACACATCGGTAAACTGGTTCGGCACGATCTTCATGACGCCCTGCCGGGTGGACGTAAACCAGAGGTTGCCCTCATAATCCGTCATCACATGGCCCACGGAATTGCTCATCGGGACATTCTCCAGCAGGTGGAGTCCGGCACTGTCCATGCTTCCGATCCCATCGCCCCCGCATATCCAAATCTCCCCGCAGATATATTCCATGAATTCCACACTGGAAATCGAGGCAACCTCATAGTTGACAGCCCCGGAGAAGCCGTCCGCCATGGCCCCGTAAACAATGGTCCCGTGGTCCGTGCCAAGATACACGCTGCCCGGATTTTCCGGGTCCGGAAGAATCGAGATGATTCCCTGCACAGGGATATCCTCATAGCTCAGAAACGCGGTCACCGCCCCGTTCTTCAGGGTGAAAACATCCCCGTTCGAAGTCAGCCCGTAAACCAGCCCATCCTCCCCCCGGCGCAGGTCCTTGATCATCAGCCCGGCAATCCGTTCGTCGTTCAGGCCGACCGGCTTCAGATCAGCGCCGAAAGTGACAATACCGGCGGCATCCCCTACATAGACGGTGCCGTCCGCTTCCTCCGCAATGGCGCGCACACTGGAGGATTTCAGCCCGTCCGCCTTGTCCCATCTGCGAAGCTCGCCCTTTTCCATCAGAAATACGCCGGAGTCGTTTGTGCCAATCCACAGCCTGTCCCTGCTGTCCACAAACAGGCACCGCACGTTCGCAATTCCCGTCGTCGAATCAAACCGTTCAAACGTATTGCCGTCGTACCGGATCAGCCCGGCATAGCTGCCGATCCAGATAAAGCCCTCTGAGGTCTCCGCGATCGCATTCGCCTCGGACGTGGGCAGCCCGTTTGGATTGTTGTACAGGATCGCGGAAAAGCCTTCCGCCTTTCCGGCCGGATCTACACTCATCTGCAGGTTGGGCACGCCGGAGGCATTCATGGCGATGATTTCACCATGAGCCGGGAGGGCCAGAAAGGCCAGAACCAAGGCCAGAAGAAAACAGGCAGGCCATTTTTTCATGATGCACCTCAACCACGCGTTTCCGGAATCTTTACGCGATGATTATACAATAACTGCGGCAAATCGTGAAGGATTATTTGCATGATTTCCCCCGGCAACGGGGCAGGAGGCCTTTGTATAATTATATGGACAAATTCTCACACCGTTTTTCCAAATAATGTAAATATCGGCAAAAAACAAGCCAGCAGGTGCAAATACTGTATACAATTTCACCGAATTATCCCGAATGATGCGAGAATAGTGCAATCAAAAAGTTTGTTTCTTCCCTTGCCTCCCCAGGGTTCCGGATTATAATAATGGTGAAAGTGAAACGTTACAGTTAAGGAATATGCCACGGAGAAACGGGCGGAGTGCGGGAAGCCGGATTCCCACCTTTGCGCCCGGAAGGACGGAGGGATGAGGCATGAGTGAAACAGCCCGCAGCGCCCTGCAGCGGATTCCTTCCCTCGTTTCCCTCTCCACGCTCGCCATGGCTTCCGATTTCTCCTACGAATGCCCCTCCGGCATGTTCAGCCTTTTATGCGCCGTCACCGGCAGCTGCTCCCTGGCAGCCGCGGACCGGTCCATCCATCTGGTGGGATCCCGGATGGCGCTGCTCTCCGGCAGCATCAGCTACCGCCTGAAGGATGCCTCGCCGGACCTGGCCGTCACCCGGCTCGATTTTTCCATCAGTTGCGGCGGGATCTGCGGCTACGGCCTGGTACAGCTCGGCGAAATATTTCCGGAAACCCTGTCCCTGATGGAAACCCACGGCGCCTGCGTGGAGTTTGAAGATGCCGGTTCCGTGGTGCTCTCCGCCCTGCAGAACCTGCACAGCTTCGCCTCCTTTCCGCCGGAGCAGCGGAACCTGCAGACCATCCTGGCCCTGTGCACGATTCTCGGAGGAATTTCCGCCTCGCTCGAGGGGCAGGCCGGACGGCAGCGCTGCCAGAACCCGCATGTGCGAAAGGCGCTGGACTACATTGAAGCAAACTACATGTGCGGCATCTCGACAGAGGACATTGCCCGGGCCGGCGGCGTGCATGTAGGCCACCTGCACCGGATTTTTCCGGCGGAAACCGGGATGACCGTGGGGGAATACCTCACGCACCTGCGGATCGAAAAGGCCAAATCCCTGCTGATGCACACGGACGTCTCCAATGCCGCCATCGCCACACGGACAGGCATCAGTTCCCAGCAGTATTTCTGCCGCCTTTTCAAGAAGGAAACCGGCATGTCCCCCCAGGAATACCGCAAATCCTACGCACTGACCTGCAAGTATGACCCGGCCTTCTATCCCGCCCCGATTCCGGGCGCGGATCCGGGAAAGGAGGCGGCGCGTGAATGATTTCGATCTACGACGCCGAAAACCTGCAGCCGGGCTTTGTTCCCGTGGTGTACGGCTATTACGACCGGGCCAATATGATGGAATCCACCCCGGAGGTCATCAACCACAGCCACTCCCTGTGCGAGATCATGTATGTGAACGAAGGCATGATGAGCATTGAAACCGAGAACGGTTTTCAGCGGGTCGGCTGCAACCAATTCATCTGGATCGACGCGGGCATCCGCCACTGGGACCTACGGTTCAACAACGGCCTGTGCAGCATGATGAACATCGAGTTCCAGTATGAGGAAGGGGCAGCCCTGGCGCCGGACCTGGGCAAACTGGCTGAGGCGGACAGCGCCCTGCGCAGCATGCTGGAGCAGAAGCCCCGGGTCATGACGCTGACGGACCGGAACGGCATCATCTTTCAGCTGATGAAGAGCATCATCCCCCTGGCGGACAGCACCAGCGAACAATCCAGGCATCTGTGCTCACTGCTCTGCACCCAGGTGATGCTGGAGATCGCCCGTCTGCGAAGCCTGAACCAGACACAGATAACCGGCGACAACCACTACGTCACGGAAGCGCTGGAAATTCTTCACCGCAGCTATGACGAGCCGCTGACCGCCTCCGACGTGGCGGCACAGCTCCACATTCATCCGTCCTACCTGCACCGCCTGTTCCGGGAATACACCAGCCGAACCATGAAGGAACACCTGCAGTGGATCCGGATCCAGCACGCCCGGGAGCTGCTCAACGATCCCCGGAAAAGCATCCTGGACATTGCGGAAGAAGTCGGCTTCAGCAGCCCGCAGCAGTTCCAGCAGCTGTTCCGGAAGATCACCGGGATGCGCCCCACGGATTACCGGAAACAACAGGAAAAGAAATAAAGGAAAAGGAGACTGCCCCAATGCCGAAAATCACATTTATGGGCGCCGGATCCACGGTTTTCGCCAAGAATGTACTGGGAGACAGCATGATGACCCCCGCGCTGGAAGAAAGCACGATCGCCCTGTACGACATTGACGCCGTGCGGCTGGACGAGTCCGCCCAGATGCTGGAGGCCATTAACCGCAACAACGGTTCCAAAGCCCGCATCGAAAAATACCTGGGAACGGAAAACCGGAAAGACGCCCTGCGCGGAGCGAACTATGTGGTCAACGCGATCCAGGTGGGCGGCTACGACCCCTGCACGATTACCGACTTCGAAATCCCGAAGAAATACAGCCTGAAGCAGACGATTGCCGACACGCTGGGCGTCGGCGGCGTGTTCCGGGCCCTGCGGACCATTCCGGTCATGCTGGATTTTGCCCGGGACATCGAGGAAGTCTGCCCGGACGCCTGGCTCCTGAACTATACCAATCCCATGGCCATGCTCACCGGCGCCATGCTGAGGATGACCGGAGTGAAAACCGTCGGCCTGTGCCACAGCGTCCAGGTCTGTGCGCCGACCCTGCTGATGGAACTCGGGATGCCCTTTGACGATACCGTCCAGTGGAAGATCGCCGGAATCAACCACCAGGCCTGGCTGCTGGAGATCACGAAGGACGGCCAGGACCTGTATCCGGAAATCAAGCGCCGCGCCCTGTTATATAATGAAGGAAAGCTGGACATCGGCACCCTGGAAGAGCGCATCGCCTTCCTGTCCAAGGGAGAGGAAATGCCGGACTGGTGGCTGGACCACATGAAGGCGGATTACAAGCTGTATAAGGAATCCGGCAAGCATGGGGACATGGTGCGCCTGGAGCTTATGCGCCGGTTCGGCTATTATATCACCGAATCCAGCGAGCACAACGCGGAATACACCCCCTGGTTCATCAAGGAGCGGTACCCAGAGCTGATCGACCGGTTCAATATCCCGCTGGACGAATATCCCCGCCGCTGCATCCACCAGATCGAGGACTGGAAGAAGCGCGGCCACGAACTGACGAAGAACCCGCTCCTGAGCCACAAGCGGTCGAAGGAATATGCCAGCTACATCATGGAAGCCATGGAGACCGGCATTCCCACCCGGATCGGCGGCAACGTGCTGAACCGCGGCCTGATCACGAACCTGCCGCAGAACGCCTGCGTGGAGGTTCCCTGCCTGGTGGACCGCAACGGTGTGCAGCCGACGGTGGTCGGCGCCCTGCCGGAACAGTGCGCCGCGCTGAACCGGACGAATATCAACGTGCAGCTGCTGACTGTAGAGGCCGCCCGCACCCTGAAAAAGGACTACATCTACCAGGCGGTCATGATGGATCCCCATGCCGGCTCCGAGCTGTCCATCGACGATATCGTCGCCATGTGCGATGAGATGATCGAAGCCCACAGGGGCTGGATGCCGGAATTCACCTGATTTCTTCCATATTTAATTACGACTGAATCACGGAGGCAAAGAAGCATATGGCTTTTAAACTCACCATCATCGGGGCCGGGAGCCTCACCTTTGCCCGCACGCTGTTTTCCGACATTATGCACGTGCCGGAGCTCCGCGGGATTGAAGTAGCCTTCACCGATATCAGCCAGGAAAACCTGGACATGGTCACCCGCCTGTGCCAGCGGGACCTGGATGCCAACGGCATCCCGACCCGGATCACGGCCACCACGGACCGGCGCGAGGCGCTGAAGGGCGCGCGCTATATTGTCAACTGCGTCCGCGTCGGCGGCCTGGAAGCCTTTGAATCGGACATTGACATCCCGCTGAAATACGGCGTGGACCAATGCGTGGGCGACACCCTCTGCATCGGCGGCATCATGTACGGCCAGCGCGGTATCGCGGCGGTGCTGGACTTCTGCCGGGACATCCGGGAGGTGGCGGAGCCCAACGCCCTGCTGCTGAACTATTCGAACCCCATGGCCATGCTCACCTGGGCCTGCATCAAATACGGCGGCGTCCGCACCGTCGGCCTGTGTCACGGCGAAATCCACGGGGAAATGCAGATTGCCGACGTGCTGGGGCTGAAGGACCGGAAGGAGCTGGACGTGATCTGCGCCGGCCTGAACCACCAGACCTGGTACCTGTCCGTGAAGCACAACGGGGAGGAAATGACCGGCAAGCTGTTGGAAGGTTTCGAAAAGCACGAAACCTACCGGAATACGGAAAAGGTCCGGATCGACGTGCTCCGCCGCTTCGGCTACTATTCCACCGAGTCCAACGGCCACCTGTCGGAATATGTCGCCTGGTACCGCAAGCGCCCGGCGGAAATTGAAAAATGGATTGACCTGTCCAGCTGGATTAACGGGGAAACCGGCGGCTACCTGCGGGAAACCCGGGAAAACCGCAACTGGTTCCAGACCGAGTTCCCCGCCCTGATGGCGGAACCCCCGAAGGACTATGACAAGGGGGAACGCAGCAGCGAGCACGGCTCCTACATCATCGAAGCGCTGGAGACGGGGCGCACCTACCGCGGCCATTTCAACGTCGTGAACCACGGCGCAATCTCCAATCTTCCGGAAGACTGCATCGTGGAAGTCCCCTGCTACGTGGACGGCAACGGCATCAGCGTCCCCCGGGTCGGCGACCTGCCCATGGGCTGCGCCGCGGTCTGCAGCCAGTCCGTCTGGGTCCAGCGCATGGCCGTGGAAGCAGCCGTCCGCGGCGACGCGGAGCTCCTGAAGCAGGCCGCCCTGATGGATCCGCTGACCGGCGCGGTCTGCAATCCCCCGGAAGTCTGGCAGATGGTGGACGAGATGCTGATTGCCCAGGAAAAATGGCTCCCACAGTATGCGGACGCTATCGCCGCCGCTAAAAAGCGCTTCACCGCCGGGAACCTGATCCCGACCAACGAAGGCTACCGCGGCGCCGTCCGGGTCCGCGAAAAAACGGCGGCGGAAGTTTCCGCCGAACGCAAAGAGCGGGAAGAGCGGCACAAGAAGGAATGACCTGGCACGGACGAAGACGTCCCTGATTTCGGATTTGGCGCCGGAAGGCGTTAAATAATTAAAAAGGAGGGTATCCCATGAAGGCAAGGAAACTGGTATCCATGGCGCTTGCGCTGATCATGCTTCTCACAGCATGCAGCGCGTTGGCCGACTTCACCCCCGTCCCCGTCGGTGAGCGGGGCACCGGCACCCGTGAGTATGTCGAGCCGCCGGAAGGCGACTGGCTCCAGCCCTATTCCGAGATCGTCAACATCCGCACGGTCAAAGGCCAGGGCTCTGACGTGGTGTTCGAAAACGGCGAGGACCAGAGCAACAACTACTGGATCCGCGGCTGGTACAACGACCTGGGCATCGAGGTCACCTATGACTGGATCGATGAAGGCAACACCCAGTACACCCAGAAGCTGAACATGACCATCGCTACAGGCGACCTGCCGGACGTGTTCCGCTGCAACTACGTCACCTTCCGCCAGCTGGTCAAGGCCGGCGCACTCCAGGACATCACTGAGGTATATGAGAAGTATGCCTGCCAGCGCGTCAAGGATTATGAAAAGACCGATCCCGACACCATCAAGACCTGCATGGTGGACGGCAAACTGTACGGCGTGCCGATCTACTACTACGGCGTCATCGACAACCCGCGCTATATGTGGGTGCGCAAGGACTGGTACGAAGAAGAAGGCTCCCCCGAGCTGAAGACCGTGGAAGACTTCGAGAAGCTGGCCCATACCCTGATGGAAAAGCACGGCTGCTACGGCATCTCCATCGCCAACACCTTCGAGCATCTGTTCATGACGGGCCCGATGTTCAACGTATACCTCGGCAACCCGGACCAGGGCTCCTACTACTGGTACAAGGATGCGGACGGACGGATCAAGGCCGGTATCGCCCATCCGGAATTCAAGACCGCTCTGACCTACTGGGCCAAGTGGTACCAGGACGGCATCCTGAGCCCCGACTTCGTCAACAAGACCTTTGACGACATGAACGAAGATGTTGTCAACGGCAAAGCAGCCTTCCAGCCCTATTATCAGTGGCAGGGCTGGCAGAACGGCCCCAACCTGGTGGCCGCCCAGGGCAGCAACGACGCCTACATGATCCCGCTCCAGTTCCCGACGATCGACGGTTCCCAGGTGCTGGGCCAGGTCGGCTTCCCGAACGCTGATATCGTTGTGGTCAGCAAGGACTGCAAAAACCCCGCTGCCGCGATGAAGCTGATCAACTACACCGACCATATCATGTTTGATCCCTCCACTGTGCTGACGGAAGAAGAGTTCAAGGGCTTCACCGACGGACAGCGCGAGCATATCCCGGGCGCCTTCGAAGTGATCGACCCGCAGGCTGACATGATCCAGTTCGAGCATGTGCTGAAAGCCATCGAGACCGGCGACACCAGCGAGCTGTTCACCTCCGGCATGAAGAAGAAGTACGGCGACTCCATGATGTGGATCAACGAAAAGAACACCGGCGGCCTCGGCGCGTACCTGCAGCAGGGCTTCGAGGGCTGCGCCTACTACAACGCCAAGTATCTGCTGGACAACAACTACGTCAAGAAGACCGACATGTGGGGACCGCCGCCCGAAGAGTTCGATGAGACCGTGAACACCATCGACATCATCACCACCGGCGTTTCCGAGATCATCATGGGCATCCGCCCCGTGGATGATTACGACCAGATTCTGGCGGACTGGTATGCTGCCGGCGGCCAGATCATGGAAGACGCGGTCAACAAGTATTACAACGTCCAGTAAGCGCCGTTGAAATACTGACCCAGTCCGGAATACAGGGGACCTGCGCGGAAGCCGGAAGGCTTCTGCACAGGCCCTCTCCCTTGTGTCCGGGGAGGCGGTGACGCGCTGCCGGCCTGAATCAGGGCAGGCAGCGCATCGGCGCCCCCGCGGCGGGGAAAGTACCAAAACAACAGGGGGGATTCAACCGTGCTTCACAGGCTTTCTCTCAGGTTCAGAAAGGAATGGCTGTATCTGCTGATGCTGCTGCCCGGCGTCGTGCTGACCGCCATCTTCTCCTACGGGCCGCTGTACGGCATCATCATGGCCTTCCAGGATTTCAACCCGGCCCTGGGCTTCGCGGGATCCAAATGGGTGGGCATGGACAACTTTAAGCTGATCTTTTCCCAGCCGTCTTTCCTGAGCACTATTTACAACACGTTCTTTATTTCCATCTTCAAGATCATTTTCGGCACGCTGGCTTCCGTCGTGTTCGCGCTCCAGCTGAACGAAATTCGCCAGAACGGGCCGAAGCGGATCTACCAGACGATCGTCTATATTCCGAACTTCATCTCCTGGGTCATCATGGCCGGCATCCTGACGGATATCCTGGGTTCCAACGGCATCGTCAACGAGGTCATCATGGCCCTGGGCGCCAAGCCGGTGCAGTTCATCTCCAACCGGAGCGTGTTCCCCTGGACGCTGATCTTCTCCGATGTATGGAAGACCTTCGGCTTCGGCACCGTCGTCTATCTGGCCACCATGACCAGCATCGACCCGGAGCTGTATGAGTCCGCCGTCATCGACGGCGCCGGGCGCTGGCGCCAGACCTGGTCCATCACCCTGCCCATGCTTGTTCCGATCATCATCCTGATGACAGTGCTGGCCCTGGGCAACGTGCTCAGCGCGGGCTTTGACCAGGTATACAACCTGTATTCCCCCGTCGTTTATCCCACCGGCGACATCATCGATACCTATGTCTACCGCCTGGGCCTCCAGAACGGCAAATTCGCCATCGGTACCGCCGTCGGCCTGTTCAAGTCCCTGGTCAGCAGCGTGCTGATTTCCGCTTCGCTGATTATCGCCTACAAGACCGCCGGCTACAAAGTATTCTGAGGAAGGGGGAAGAACGATGCATTTCAGAACAAGAGGCCAAAAGATCTTCAATGTGGTCAACTATATCCTGGTCACCCTGGTATGCCTGTCCTGCCTCCTGCCGATTATCAACACGCTGGCGATCTCCTTCAGTGCGCCGTCCTATGTGGCCGCCGGACAGGTCTATTTCTGGCCGCTGGGGTTCACCACCCAGTCCTATGAATTCGCCATCAGCAACGGCAAGTTCTTCCGCGCCTTCGGAATTGCCATTGAGCGGTGCGTACTGGGCGTATCCATCAACCTGCTCATGATGATCACGACGGCCTATCCCCTGTCCAAGAGCAAGGACAAGTTCCCCTCCCGCAATTTCTTCATGGGCTTCTATGTGTTCACAATGCTGTTCGGCGGCGGCCTGGTGCCCTGGTATATCCTGATGCGCAACCTGGGCCTTCTGAACAGCATCTGGGCGCTGGTGCTTCCCCTGTCGGTGCCCGTGTCCAGCATGGCCATCCTGATGAACTTCATGCGCTCCCTTCCCCAGGAAATTGAGGAAGCCGCCGCCATCGACGGCGCCGGCAACTTCCGGATCCTCTGGTCCATCATGCTGCCCGTGCTGACCCCGTCCCTGGCCACGGTGGGCCTGTTCTCCTTTGTGTACCACTGGAACGACTGGTTCCAGGGCGCCCTGTTCATGAACAATCCCAACCGCTATCCTCTGCAGACCTATCTGCAGACGCTGCTGACCAACTTCCGGGACCTGCTCCGCCAGTCCGGATCCGACTATTATTCCCTGCTCCAGCGCATGAACGAACAGACCGGCCGTGCCTCCCAGCTGTTCCTGGGCCTCGTGCCGATCCTCGTGGTCTATCCCTTTGTCCAGAAATACTTCACCACCGGCCTGGTGATGGGTTCCGTCAAAGGATAAGCGATCCGGCAAAAAGTGGTCAGACGAAAGTCAAAAAATGGCGAGCCTTTCCTCCTGAATCCGCATTAAATGATTTGGTAAACCAAATCGGGCGGAAAGGGACGGAGGATATGGACAAAGCTGTGAAACCAATTCTTATGCGCGAAAACAGGCTGCATCTCCACCGCCCTGCGCATAAGCCCGGAAAAAAGCAAACAACCATGAACATGACAGAAGGCAAACCGTTGGTTTTGCTTTCTGTTTTTGCGCTCCCGCTGCTGATCGGCAATCTGTTCCAGCAGGCGTATAACCTGGCGGACTCCATGATCGTGGGCCGGATGCTCGGCGCCGACGCGCTGGCGGCAGTCGGGGCTACCGGGTCCATTTCCTTTCTGTTCTTCTCCCTGTTCAACGGGATCAGTGGCGGCTGCGGCATCGTCACTGCCCAGTATTTCGGCGCCCGAAAGGACCAGCTGGTCTGTAAGGCTATCGCCAATTCCGCTTACATTACGCTGAGCACTTCCCTGCTGACAGGAGCCATCGCCTTCTGCATGGTTCCCACGGTGCTGTCCTGGATGGGCACGCCGGCGGAAATCCTGCCCGACGCGATTACCTATATGCGCATGACGACAGCCTCCGTGCCGCTGGTCGCCATCTACAACTATGCATCCTCCATGCAGCGGGCGTTGGGGGATTCCCGCACCCCTCTCTACTTCCTGGTGGTTTCCTGCGTGCTGAATGTGGGGCTGGACCTGCTGTTCGTCGGCGCCTTCGGGATGGGCGTTTTCGGCGCGGCTTTCGCGACCATGCTGTCCCAACTTCTGGCCGGCCTCGGCTCCCTGGTGTATGCATTCCGCCGGAACCCCTATTTCCGGCTGGAAAAAAGCGACCTGGCCTTTGACAGGCAAATCGCGAAGAGCACACTGCGCCTGGGCCTTCCCCTGGCGCTTCAGTGGGGACTGATCGCTATCTCCACCACCGCGCTGCAGTCCACGGTCAATTCCTTCGGCGCCACTGCCATGGCCGCCTATACCGCCACCAACCGGCTGGAGCAGCTGGTCCAGCAGCCTTTCGGATCCATGAGCATGGCGCTCTCCACCTATGCCGGCCAAAACATGGGAGCAGGAAATACAAAGCGGATCCGGATCGGTTTCCGGGACAGCCTTCTGGCCATGGCAGCCCTCGCCGGGGGTATGACCCTGATCATGCAGCTCTTCGGAGAATCGCTTGTCAGCCTGTTTGTCAGCGAGGCCGACGTAATCGCCCTGGGCAGGCAGGCTCTGAAAATCACCAGTCTTTTCTATATTTTCCTGGGCATCATTTATGTTTCCCGGGGCGTGCTGAACGGCATCGGCGATGCCTTCTTCTCCTTCATTAACGGAATCGTGGAAATTGTCGGCCGTGTCGGCCTTCCCCTGCTGCTTCTGCAGTGGACATCCGCCGGTGTCTGGTCCATCTGGATCACCGCCGGACTGACCTGGCTGCTCGCCGGCGTCTCCTGCCTCCTGCGCTACTTCTCCTGGCGAAAAAAAGCCGGCGTTCGGGAAGCGCAGCCTGCCTGAGCGGACGAATCATTCCGGGGCAATCCTGCTGCGCATGGCCGTGACGAAATGGTGAAAAAAGGGTTGCCGGATTCCCTGTCGGATGATAAACTATAGGCGTTTTATTGGGCAAAATCCTGTGAAAACAAAAAAACATTGTGCATCTTGCAGCAGCGGGAGGTTCAGATATGTTAAGGCAGGTTAAAACAGAAAACGGCTGGGTACGCGGGATTGAGGCTGCGGACCCGCGGATCACAGCCTTTAAGGGGATTCCCTTTGCCGCGCCGCCGACGGGAAAGAACCGCTGGCGCGCCCCGCAGCCCTGCGAGAACTGGGCTGGCATCCGCGACTGCTGCCGTTTCGCACCGATTTCCATGCAGTGGATTCCCGGCCTGGGAGACGACATTTACTGCCGGGAATGGCATGTGGACCCGGAGATCCCCATGGGGGAGGACTGCCTGTATCTGAACGTCTGGACAAACGCGAAAAAGGGCAATGAAAAGATGCCTGTCCTTGTATGGTTCTTCGGGGGCGGCCTCCAGTGCGGCTATCCGGCGGAAATGGAGTTTGACGGCGAACGGATCGCCCGCCGGGGCATCGTCGTGGTTACGGTGAATTACCGCGTCGGCGCATTGGGCTTCCTGACCCATCCGCAAATCAGCCGGGAGCAGCCGGATGCTCCGGCCAACTTCGGCAACCTGGACCAGCAGGCGGGGCTTAAGTGGGTGCAGCGGAATATCGCCGCCTTCGGCGGGGATCCGCAGAATGTCACCATCGCCGGCCAATCCGCCGGCGGCGGCAGCGTCATGTCCCAGGTAGCCTGCAAGGCGAACGCCGGCCTGTTCCGGAACGCGGTGGTCATGAGCGCAATGATTTTTGACCCTTATCGGCGGCGGGAAGTCGGCCGCCCGGAAACCCTGGCGCAGGCGGAAAAGAAGGGGGAAGCCTTCTTTGACTGGCTGCAGGTGAAAACCCTGGAGGAAGCCCGCGCGATGGACGCGGTCACCCTGCAGCGCAGCTATGAAAAGTACATGGAATCCCATATGCCTTTCTTCACCGTGCAGGACGACCAGTTCTGCACCGGCGACCCGATCGCCCTGTACTGCGCAGGAGACTGTGTGGACGTTACCATGATGGCCGGCTGCACCGCCGACGAGTTTCCCAATACACTCGCGGGAAACAGCGCGGACGAGGCGGCAAAGGAGGCGGAGCGCCTCTTCGGTGACCGTGCGGAGGCCTTTCTCTCCTTCCCCGAAGCGAAAAAAGAGCTTCCCGGCCAGGGGTTTGCCCCAGCCAGCGGCATTGAGTGCACGGTCAAGGGTGTGCTTTCCAAAACGGCCAGCAACGGGAAGAAGGGCTATGCCTACGTGTTTAACCCGGACATCCCCGGCTGGGACCAGCCCGGCACCTTCCATTCCTCCGACCTCTGGTTCTGGTTTGAGACGCTGGCCAAGTGCTGGCGGCCTTTCACCGGGCATCATTATGACCTGGCACGGCAGATGTGCGATTATTTCTGCAACTTCATCCGCAGCGGCGACCCGAACGGAAAGGATCTTGGCGGCGAAACGCTGCCGGAGTGGAAAGCCTGGTCGGCAGAGAAGCCCTGCACCATGTATTTCCTGAAGGAAGGCGCCGTCCCGTCGTCCGAACCCCTGAGCCCGTTTATGCAGTTTCTCTCCGACCGGATCATGGAAAGGATCGGATAAAGGATCTGAGATGATTCATCATCAAAACTGCCGGTTTCAACGAACCGGCAGTTTTGTATTCATTGTAGAGTGATTGATGCTATTGATCATAATCTTGCTGCATCCCGTTAATACGGTTGCGCCAGACTATTTTCGAGGCACAAAGGACAATCCATTTTCTGAGGCATAGTCCTCCGCAAAGCTTCCGGAGGGAGCGTAGATCGTGACCTGATCTGAGAAAGCTTCCTGCCCGATTGACGTCACCGAATCCGGAATGTAGGCAGCATCCAACGACGCACAGGAACTGAAAGCCCGGCTTTCAATTGTTTTCATGCCTTGCGGAATAACGACTGTGGACGCGCCGGAGCCGCTGAAGGCTTCCGTTTCCACGGTTTCCAGATCCTCCGGCAGCCATAGAATTCCGTCCCCATCACTCACCCGGAAAGAAATACTATAAAATTTCCCTTCCGCGCGACCATCATCCATCCAGACACCAATCTGATACTCCCCTCCGGCAGAAATCTGGTCCGATGAAAGGGAGAAAGCCTCGGGCGTAGACACGAAGTCAGCAATGCTCCAGAAAGCAATCTCATTCCATCCGTCAAAATCATTTATGCGGATGTCCCAATAACCCACCGCTTCCTGATCCAGCCCTTCCACGCGGAAACACAGCCGCTGGCCCGCCGGCGCCACTGAAGGAACATGGACCGTCGGCATCTCAATCACACGCGAATGGATCGCGGTCCGCGTAATGTGTTCGCTCTCCGCCTGTCCCTGTTCGTTTCCATGTTCATCCACGTAATGCGCCACCACGTAAAACTCATATGTTCCGGGATCACTCAACCACATCCATGGATTATTGATCGAGGAACCGCCATAATTTCCCCAATCCTGCAGATCCGATTCCTCAGAGGAAAGGTCCCGGACCCACATCGTCATCCAACCGGCTCCAGGCGCCCAGGCGGAAGCACTGAAACGCACCCCGCTGAAGATGTTCTCCTGCACATTAAAGACAATATCCTGACTGCCGACAGACTGTATCATGGAAACTTCCCTGGGGTCGGAAACATTGGCGTTATATCCTGCCCTGGAAGACACGACGCAGACCCGCAGCGTTTCTTCCTCCATGTCTCCGGTGGGAACAGCCACCGTTACAGGGAAAGCATCGATCACACCTGTATCGATCGTGTTTCCAAGAATGCTTCCCCACTCATTGACAAGGTAAACGGAAAAACGATTGCCCGCACCGGGGCTTTCCGCGTTTCCCGCACCGGTAATCACCACATTCAGGAGTTCTCCCCGAACAATCTCCTCCGGCACAACAAACTCTGCCGGTTCCGCAATTCCGGCGGAAGTTACGAAGACGCTCACCTCGTTGCTTGTTTTTGTCCAGTTCAGCGTCTGCCAGTCAAAATTCCAGGTGTCCACACTGTCCCAGTCAATCCCCTCATCATAAGCCGCCTGGGCCACAAAGATATATTCTCCCGCATCCGGCGCCATAAGAGTTTTGTACATACCCACATTGTTCAGCTGGCTGCTGTTCTGGTATACCCAGTTCCCATTGATATCCAGATATCGGATCGCAGCAGCGCCCTGGGCTATCACCTTGAGACTGAAATCCTTTCGAGCCGGCCAGTCTGAAATGTTCTCCCGGCCATCCTCGACCATCAGGGTAATTCCCTGCTCTGTATTCTGCACTACCCGGAAGGATGCTTCGGCGGTTCCTTCTGTTTTGGTTTTCGCCGCGGCAGTAACCCGGAGACTGTACTTGCCGGTTCTCAGTAAATACGAGCCTTCGAGAGAAATCTGATTCGCTCCTTCCTGATTTGCCTGAACCGTTGTCTGATACACGGTTTCCCCGCCGTCACCGTTTTCCCCGCAATACAACAGGCTGATGGTATACGTTTCTGCCTCCGGCACAGGATCAAATGAAACCTGCAGCGGCTCTCCTGACGCGATCAGCGTCGGAACATTCTGCAGGCCAGGAGCCGTCAGCGTTCCATTCACGGTCACTTCAAACCATATGGAAGCATATCCCGGAGAGCGCCCTTCCGCACGGCTGGTTACCATCAGCCTGTATCTTGCCATGGGCATGGAAGCAGTGGAGACACGGATCATTCGCTTTCCATTCTCCGTGTATTCTTCATAATCCCAGTAAGCGGTTCTGTTATCCGAAGAGATCACATACAATTCGAGTCCTTCCGTGCCCGGATCCAGGCTGACCAATTCTACGATCAGGTTTTCTCCGTAAGGGACCGGATTGTTGGCCAGCACTATTTCCGGTGAAGCCAAAGAGCTTCCTATATCCAGATCATATGTGTCCAGAATGGCTTCCAGGATTCCTGTTTCCCATTGTTTGTTTTCCAGATCATAAATCCAGTAATAATACCCTTCTTCCGTAATGAAATAATCCTCCCACCACAGGGCCGGGGTACCGTGGCTTTCGCACTGCTGAAAATAATAAGCCAGGCGCCTGGTTCTCTCTTCTTCCGTCAGCTTATGGGACACGCCCACCTCCCCGATCAGCACAGGAACACCTGTCCTTGCGGTAAATGCCGAAACCATCTCAAAAAACGAATCGGTTTTTCCAACATAATCAAAATTGTAGTCTGCAGGATCATACCGTCCGTTATTTTCCATCTCCTGATAGGAATGGAGCTGGGCAATCACATAGGGATCGTCCGGAATGTCAAGTGCATCAAGTTGTTGCGCTGAATTGTAATTTCCCACAGATAAGCACAGAATCCGCGTTTCATTCTGCCCCCCGCTGTTCCGAACCGTATCCAGCAGCATCTGATTCAGCTCGTTATTCCGCGTGTTATGCAGGTCAGCGTATTCCTTCATCGATATTTCCGGATGGTAAGGATACACAAGATCCCAGAGCATCGCCGGTTCGTTGGCCGTTTCAAAAATCAGCGTAGGCGGATAATCCTTGAAGAAATCCGCGATCTGTGTCCATATCGCCGTAAACCTCGCGTCCACATAGTCCTTGTACTGATCCAGCATCCAGGCGTCTTCCCAATGGTCCCCGACAAAGGATCTGATCATGTAATCGTCGTGCATATTCAAAATGCAGTACGCGCCTTTGCTGAGAATATAATCCACTTCGGTTTTCACCGCTTCCAGCCAGTCCCGGTCAATGGTAAACGGCTCGGAATCCTGCACGAATTCCGTCCAGGTCACAGGGAGGCGGAACACATTGGCTCCCTGGTCCAGATAAACATTGGTCAGCTCATACTGGTCCACCTTTTGCCGCTGATACTCAAAAAAGTAGTCTACTTTGCCGGTTTCGGAAAACGGAATCTTGATCTGGCGAACCGTAATCTGCAGGCGGGAACCGTTAAACCGTTCATTCGCCATTGGGATCACGGAGCTGTCCGGGAGATTCAGAAAGCAGCTGGCCAGGCGGTATTCATTAAACTCTCCAAAGGAATCCAGCGTATACACGCCCCGGATTCCATCCAGCGGAACATTTGTGCCATTGGACAGAATGATTTTCGCATCCGTGATTTCTATCTTTGCATACAGGGCAGAGACATCCGACAAAAACACACCAAGCTTGAACATTTCCGGAAACCAGGTCTGGGACTGCGGATTGTAGCAGGTTGGAATGTTCACCTCCGCGGTGAAGGTTTCATCATGCAGCCCGGTATAGATCATCCAGTCAAAGCTGTTATCCCAGAACCAGATTCCCACGCCAACAGGCGCGTTGGTTACATATCCGAGAGAATTTCCTTCGCCTTCCTCGTAAACCTTATCCGCCATGTACAGCGTCGTCAGGTTTACGCCCCAAGTCATCTCAGAAACTGCCTGCTGCGGGGTCAGAATCGGGTCCGCCGAAGCAGAAACCGCTCCGAACCAGATGAACAGCCCGCAGCATACCCCCAGCGTAATGATTCGAATCATTTTAATGAGCGATTTGTTCTTTGGGTTTTTCTTCATCAGACGCAGCCTCTCCGGTTTGTAAAAATCTCATTTTGTCCGTTCCTGAAAATCCTACTCAGGCTTATCAGCAGTAAACACGCCTTCAATCCACTACTTGTACTTCTGTCTGTCATCGATTATATCAGAGAATTAGCTGTATTTCTACATGCAGCTGAATTCCTTGTTCAACCTTGTGCCGAACTGCTTCAAAGACTACAGAATCGAGGAAGCCGCATAATCATTTGTTCAGAAAGTTGTCGATATTTACTCGGCTTAATAATTTTATTTTTTGTCTTCAGTATTGTATCCGAACTTCATCGTCGAACATAATCGATAAAAAATCCAAATATTGTCGATTATGTTCGGCAAGAATAAATCTGAAGTTTTCATTTGCCATAATCGCTCTCATAGTGATTTCCGTATGTGGACGATGCAGATGTGCCTCCATCGTTGAAGGATTGCCCCCGTGAGTTAAAACACAATGGCGGTTGTATCTCCATAAACAGAAGATGCAATAAACGAACCAAAATTTTTACTGAAAGCCCCAGAGTCAACGCTGTCCCATTCGCACTGAGCACAAACTGGCAGGCATACGCAAAAGCGATGCCGAGAACAACTTTGCGGGCAAGGTTGTTCTCGGCATCAATTGGAAGATTATCTGATTTTTCTTCTTCCGGTTGCATCAGTTGTTTCTTTCAATCCTGTGCTGGATGTTGCACCCATCGAAAGCATGCTCGTCTACCTGGCATCCCGCAGGGAGGCTGACATAAATCAGGTTTGTGCAGTTCTCAAACGCTTTGGGCCCGATATACGTGCATGTGTCGGGAACGATTACGGCCTGGAAAGCTCCGCCTGCAAAGGCTTCCTCTTCGATCCGGGTCAGGCTGTCCGGCAGGGTCAGCGTGTTCAGACCGCTGGGATCAAAGGTTTCACCCGCGGCAATGATCATATATTTGCTGAACCGGTCACTCTCAAACAGAAGCACGCTGTCCGCAGTCGGTTTGGATACCGCTTCCGCCGTCAGAACACCATTTTCCGTATGCAGCCGCGCCACATAGGCTTCCCCGCCTGTCGTGTTTGCAACCGCCATCTGAACCTCGCCCGTCAGATTGTACAGGGGCGTACCCGTGCCTTCCCCGATTCCGTCTGCGTATCCGGTCACTGAGATCTCAAATACCGTTTCTACCTCGTCCGTCGTTCCGCTCAGCAGCCCGTCGATCTTCGCCTGTTCCGCTTCACTCAGTCCTTCATTGCTTTCGCTGATGTCCATAACGGCATCCATGCCCGCGGCGTTCGCCAGTACTGTGTCACCCGGCAGTATGGACTGCAGCGTCTCGCCTTGCTTGGCGCTCAGCACGCAGAGCCGTCCATCCTCAACCAGCGTGCACGGTCCCTGAACTTCCGGAACAACCCGCGTTCCGTATAGATAACGGCTCCAGTTGATACTGTTCATCTGTCCGTTCTGACCCAGCCGGATTATGCTTCCTTTCCCGCGCATGTTCAGGATTGCGCTGCTGACCGTGCTGTTTACCTGTAACGTGATAGCATCCCCACGTTCTTCCGCCTGGTAAACTTCGATGATGTTCACCGGGCAGTTCACCGTGACAGTGCCGTAGGAAGAGTTGTTGAACAGGTCGTTGATTCCAGTCCCGTCCGTCCCGCCGTTCAGCGTCAGCTGATGGTTCTGGTTGTCCGGATCCCACCAGTGTACAGAGATGTCCGTATCCGGTCCCCAAATGATGTCGTCCTCGCTGAAGTTCGGGTTGTACTTCAGGATGTCGATTACAATCCCCTGTCCATCAGATCCTTTGGGCGACAGGGTCAGCGTCGTATCGTCAAACTCGGTCCCTTCCTGATCCCTGAACATATATTTCAGCCGATAATCCGCCAGGGAATGATGAGCCGCCGGGATATCCGTCCTCCGGAACACACCTTTCTCGATCAGTTTTCCGTCTCCTTCTGCCATCGTCAGGCCGGTAAACTCGCGCACCTTACCGTCGAGCTCGATATCCGCACCGACGCCCGGAATACTCAGCGTTCCGGATCCGTATTCCGTACCGCTGGCAATCGTTCCAACCACTTCCAGGTCGCCTATATATGCCTGGCTGGATTCTATATCATGGAAAACCAACGTACCGATATTGCCGTGTACCGTCACAGCCGGTTCATTTCCGGTAAACGAATTCATTAGCTCCAACTTACTGATGTTGCCCGTATAGTTCAGGGTACCGTCGCTCACGCTTGTGCGGAACACCGGCCAGTATGTGTCGGCATGTTCGACATTCACCGTCACCTGTGACGCACTCAGGTCCACCAGCTCCAGGGTATTTCCGCCGTGGTCGGCATCCAGGTTCAGGATTCCCTCCTCGCAGTTATCCAGAACATATACCCTCCATGGGATATTCCTGCCTGCGTACAGTGCCGCATCCGCTTCCGTCGGAATTTCATAAAGCCAGACTGTCAGATGATGATAGCTGATTTCCTCCGCCTGTCTCATGGTGAGCAAGTAAGGATCGTCATTCATGTATGAATACCAACCCAGGGCCGCCCCTTCTGGTTGCATATAGTCAATGCTTCCTACACCGGGATACTCCTCTTCATAGATCTTCGGCAGGAATATCCATTCGGCGTCTGTCCGCCCGGCTGTGCCAAGAGTCCAGCTCTCAGTGTTCCTGTAGTAGTGGCAGATCACGTTCGATCCGGCAAATGCGTTTCCATCTGTCAGGGGCATCGTCGTGCCAAGGAAATCGACTCTTGTGGTTCCACCCAGGTTCGCGAAGGCGTTCGCTCCAATCCCGGTAATCCGTTCGCCGATCACAATGCGGATGTTTTCTTTTCCGGCAACCGCTTCGCTCCAAGGCGCGTTTTCACCCGTCGAGGTTGAATAGGAAGGAATGGCTCCCCTTCCTTTGATGTACAGCGTCCATTCTCCCTTGACATATTCATTGGTGTTCTGACCAAATTCATAGCTGATGGATTCCTCTTCCGTGCTGACCAGCACAAATTTGCTGAAACGGCTGCTCCGGAATTCGATCGCTTCGCCGTCGGTGGGCTCCGTCAGTGATTCGGCAGCCATTGCACCGCTCGCATCTTCGTGCAGCCGAACAACATAGCATGCCCCGCCTGTTTCGTTGCTGACCGTAAACGGCACGCTGGTATTGAGTTCAGTGACAGCCGCACCCTGAGACGCGTTCCCGTTTCCGTCCAGCGTATAAGTATTGATCGATGCGTCGAACACCGCCGCCACCGTGCCGCCGTTCGCTGCCAGATAACTATCCAAGGCTGTGCTTTCTGCCTCGTTCAGCGCCTGGATGCTGGATTCGCTGACTTCCGCGGAGACCATCACGCCGGCACCAAGGCCTGCAGCATCGGCAATCACGTTCTCTGCCGGCAACATCGCCTGCAGCGTTTCGCCATCCCGCCAGCTCATGGCATTCAGGCTGCCATTGGCATACAGCGTGCCCTCGGCTGAAACCGTTCCGAAGTTCCGGTTGGCCCGGCTCCTCCGCTGCCAATATCCTTCCCTGACCTTGCCTCCTGAACCAAGAATAACCGATCCGCTGTTCAGGTCGGACATATTCAGGTAGTCCACCTCGCTGTTGATCGTCAGGATAACCCCTTCAGTGAATTCTCTTCCATTATCAATGGTCAAGGTGTTGACGGGGCAATTGACGACTGCCTGTCCATGCATGAAATAAATGGAACTGACACCTTTCAGCTTTCCACCTTCTTCTGCTCCGTTCAGCACAACCGGCCCGACCGCGGAGGATGCCTGAATCGTGATCTGCGTATCCTCACCATAAACAAATTCATCCGTGGCGATATTCAGGTTGTCGTACCTCATGTAATCGCCACCGATAATCTCCCTGTATTCGTCCAGGGGCTCCAGCCCGAGACTAATCATCCGGCTTCCGTTATGGTCCGAAATAAAGTAGGTCAGGCCATACATGTCCAGTGAAACCTGGAACCGGGTGGACTCCACCTGCAGGACACCGTCCTCGATCACTTTCAGCGGTTCTTCTGCTTCCAGATATTCAAACGTGGACTGGGCCAAGTTTCCGAATTCCTTCTTCCCGACGCCGGGAATGGTCAGGCTTCCCTTCCCCTGAACCACGCCGTGGCCAATCGATCCTTTCAATGTCATGTCCCCCTTATAGGGAGAGTCCGCCGTTGCGTCGTTGAAGCTCAGGGAACCGACATATCCGTTCACCGTGATGGAATCGTTGGCCGCCTCGGCGCTGTCGAGCGTCAGATTCTGGATATTACCGGTATAGGTTACGACGCCGGAACGACACTTCAGAGCATTCAACGTCTCCGGATTGGTCACTGTTACCGCCGCAGCATGGCTGTCAATCGTCATCTCAAACAGATTATTTCTTTCCGGGAGGGCGATTGTCAGTTCACCTGCCACTCCGTCATATATGCCGATTCTCTGCATTTTTTCCCATCCGGCATAGAACGCCTGATCCGCCGCAGTCGGAATGGCATAGAAATCAATCACCTTGTATTTTCCGAGGGCAATTTCCGCCGCCTGTTCCACGCTCATCGGATACCGGTCACGTCCGTAGGTTTCATTGTTGAATAGCTTGTAAGACCAGCCGTATTCTGCAGTATAGTCAAAGTAAGCGGTCTGCCCGTCGAAGGTTCCTTCGTGTACAGGCAGGTAAACCCACCTCATGCTCTGGGCGCCGTAGTTCCCTTCAGTCCAGGTATCGTTGTTTGTGTAGTACCGGCATACAATATTACCGCTGCCGCTGAACGCCGTTGGGCTAAACTCCGGCATACGGCTCTGGTTGAAGTCAATCCGGAGGCCATCCTTCGTAAACCCGGCAAAGGCATTGCTGCAGATGCTGGTGATATCCCCGTTCAGGATGATTTTGTCAACACCGGTTTTGAGGCCGGCCCATTTAGCTGCGTCCTCTTCGGTGATTGGGCCATAGGCGGTGATATAGAGTACCTGCTTCTGCCCTTCCGGCGTCATATAGACGGAAGATTCACAGCTCACAGAATCCGACGGAGCGCCCAGCACGGAGAAGGTGCGGGCTCCGCTGTTGTATTCCGTATATCCTGCAAACCGGATGCTGAGGGTATAAGTGTATGTTTTTCCGGCTACCAGAATATCGGTTTCAGCCGCCGGATTCTTTTCCGGAATCACAAAGCTGCCCGTATATGTGTCCCCATTCTGTTTCCGAATGGTATATACGTTTGCATTGTTCTCATCGAACACAGTCAGCGTCCAGTCATCCGCTTCGGCGTTATTCATCTGTTGCTGCATGCGCGCCGTCACCACAAGCCCGTCCGCATCCGTCGGAACCCGTTTCTTTGTATAGGTTTCCGGGCTGCTGACCGTAACATACGGAGTTGCCGGAGGATCGAGCCAGAAAACTGTTTCATTGCTGTTTCCAACATAACCGTCTGCCGTACATTCCACCGCAAGATAGAACCGGCCAACTGAAACGGGCAAGTCCGCTGTCGGAATCTCGATCAGCATACTGTCCTGCTCCCCGAACGCTTCTGCGGACACTGTCCTTGTATAATAATCAGTTCCTTCCGGGTTCGCCTGGCTGTATACGCGCAGTGCATATGACGCAGCGTTCTCAACTTTTCCGAGCGTCAGCCTGGCCTTTTCACCCTGGTAATACCAATCCCTCTCCAGGCTGATTTCCGGCACATCCAACACCTTATCCGGATCCTCTCCTTCGCCGACGATCACGATGCGCTTTTCAAATACATATTTGCTGTATCCTTTTACCGCCATGGTGAACTGAAGCGTATACTGTTTCCCGGCTTGCAGCGGGCTATCAGGAATTCCGATAGTATTAACGCCCGTCTTCAACACAAGCGTTTCATCCATCGTCGGACGCATAAAGACCGTGTTGTAATTGTTGCCTATCACACGCAGCGACCATCCAACAAGATCCGCGATCTCTATGCTGTCCGGAATTGTTACGGTCACGGCATATCCGCCCTCTGTGCCAAGTGCGTACCCTGTCGGAGCGGATGCAACCACATCCAGCGTTCTCAGGTCATCCACCCGGAACTCCATCTGTTTGCTCTGAGCAACCAGTACCGGCTTCGTATCATCCACCGGAACATAGACCGCGAAAGCCCGGAACCAAATATCCCGGCCAGCGCTTAACATAATCAACTGCCTGGTCAATACAACTGTTCCGTCCGTACCGGGATTCAGACGCACTGTTGGATTATCCGTCTCCAGGCGGTAGGTCTTCGTATATCCCGGAAGATCCGGCGCACTGAGCGTCAGCTTAACGATTTCGTAGTTCCTGTACAGGTACCTCGTCACGTTATTATCTCCGCTGTCTTCGTCCTCCAGGGCGGTTCCATCTTCCCTGGCCGCAGTGAAGGCAAAGGAGTATCCTTCGATCTGTCCAATGGGCTCGGAAGCGCGGTAAGTTACGTTCGCGACATCCATCACCGGCTGGTATCCCGGTCCATCCTCGAAAATGAGGAAGTCCTCCCAATCCAGGCGAATTCCGCCGTAATGAACGGTCGTCAAGGCGGTACAGCCTTCAAACGCGCCGGGGAATTCATAAATCGTGCCCGGAATTGTGATGCCTGTCATAGAGCTGCATCCGGCAAAGGCTCTGCTGCAGATGGAAGTCACGCCTTCTTCGATGATTACCGTCGTAATCTCGCCTGCCCGGTCTGTCCACGGATGGCTGGTCATTTCGCCACTGCCGGTGCCGGTATAGCTGATCGTCAGAACGCCATTCTGCAGAACCCAGACCACTCCATTTCCGCAGGGCAGCGGATCCGCAGCTTGTCCGTTCGAGACAATCACATATTTGCTGAACAGATCGGATTCAAAGGAAATGAGGCTGCCACCGGTCATTTCTTCCGTCACAGAAGTTGCCTTCATGCTGCCTTCTTCCTCGTGCAGCCGTACAACGCCGACCGTTTTCCCAGTACTGTTGCCGATCTGCACCGGCACCGAATTCTTCAGGCTTGTGATAGGTCTTTCTTTTTTATCGTTTGCCCCTCCCACTGTGAAGGAATAGGCATCCACTGAAACGTCAATCACGCCTTCCACTGTCAGGGGGTTATCTTCGTTTGCCTGCGCTGCCAGGTAACCGTTCAGGGCAGCCTGCTCGGCCTCGGTCAAATCATTTGCAGCTGCGTCATTGATGTCCATTCGGGCGATTTCGCCTTCGTTCAGGGTTCCTGCGCTGACAGCAGCAGTCACTTCGCTGTCTTTAGCCGGCAGGCTCAGGGTCTGCTGCCCATCTTTTCGGGTCAGAATGCTCAGCTGTCCATCCGCCGCCAAAGTACCGGCACCCCGGAACAATCCGAAATGGCGTAGTCCGCGGACACCTAGCGTCTGATAGCCTCCTTCAATAATTCCGTTCTGACCTACTGCGACCGATCCACCGGCCCGATTCAGCACCAGCACCAATTGACGAACCCTGTCGTTGATCGCCACATAGACCGGCCCATCGTCGAAGGCGTACTGCCATACGCCCAGCGTGCCTGTCACCGGGCAATTAATCTCCACCCGGCAATTCTGCAGGTAGATACGATCAACGCCCTGGCCGTCCGCCCACGGGCCCAAAGTGATTTTGTCCGTTTCAGCGGTTCCGGTATTCTGAATATAGACCACTGTATCGCTGCCCCGGATGATATCGTTCGGCCCGAAGTTCGGGTTGTGTTTTTCCCTGACATTATAAATGAAAGAACTTCTGTTACCCAACCCGCTTTCTTCCTTCGGCCGCAGGCAGAAGGATACAACGTCGTTTTCCCGGAAAGTATAATCATAGGTAAACATATCCAGGGTCAGCCCGCTCACAGGCGTTCCGGCTTCGCCGGCTGCCAGGTGCAGTTCGGTTACCCCTGTATCCCCATTCCAGGTAATCAGCGGATCTTCTCCCGTCCTGGTAAGGTTATCATAGGTCATGCAGGCCATGTCATCGATAGTGACTTTGTGATTCTCGTCACCGCTGATTCCCGGCACATAGATTTCATTCTGGCCATATACCGTCATGCGGCCGATTGTGCCGTTCAGGGTAAACGATCCCCTGTAGCCTTCATACCCGCTTTCCATCGTGTAATAGTGCACTTCACTGATATTACCATTGACGGTCAGCGCAGCCGGAGCCTCATCTTGTGAATTCCTCAGTTCGAGCTGTCCGATGTTTCCGTTATAAGTAATGCCTGCCCCATCACGGACAACCATGCTGCCCAGCGTGCTTTCTGCCGGGGCAATCACTTTCAGCCGCAAGCCATCACTGTTGCATTCGATCTCTTCCGGTGCGCGAGTTGCTGTACTGAGATCGAGAACATACTCCGTCTCGCTTCCGCACCAGAAAACCAGCCTCGTCGGTGCATCCATAGCTTCATAGACGGCCCGGTCTTCCGCCGCAGTCGGAATGGCCGACAGTGAAACCCAGCGCTGAGAAAAGGAGAGCTCCTTCGCCTGCGCACGAGTCACTTCAATGGCTTCCGCAAATGGGCTCCCAGCGCCTCCGGCAGTCCATTTATAGGCAATCCCACCGCTTCCATTGTTTTCACCAATATAACTGATTGTGATCGTACTTGTCGGCATGAAAGGCAGGTACATCCAGCTGACATTTCCATTGAATGTTCCTGTCCAACTGGCCGGTGCCGTAGTGTTGTCGAAATAGCGGCATACCGCGCTTCCGCCGCCGAAGGCATCCGCGTCAATCTCCGGCTGCGCACTGTGCATGAAGTCCACCCGCAGCGTTCCGCCGAATCCTGCCAGGGCATTCTTTCCGATCCCGGTAATCCCTTCCTCAATCACGATCCTGTTTACTTTTGCTGTCGTGCTTTGTGTGGTTTTCCACCACGGGGCATCGCTCGCATTTTCGTAATCCGGAATCTCACCCGTTCCGCTAATCGTCATCGTCGCGCCTTCAAAAAGCGTGTCCGCATCATCAATGGCCCAGGACCATGTGCTGCTGTTTGCTGTGGCGTGAATGCTCCAGGAAGCCCAGCTCGGTTCGTATCCGGCGCTAATCGGTACAAGGGCCAACCTGTAATATCCTTCCCGATCAAGCTTACTGCCCGGAATCATCGCGGAGATCTGCGTCGTTCCCGTTGCTCCAGCCGGTTGCAAGATATCCGGAACCGGAATCCATTCCCGGTCATTGGTAGATTCAGTCATACCGTAACCCAGGCTGACCTGGTAATACTCCGCGTTGTCCACCGCATAGAACGTAAAGGAAAGATCCTCACCAGTTCCGATGGATGTCGGATAATCCTTCATCTGCACCCTGCTCATCGTTCCGTCAGAAGTGACCGTAACCGTGATAGGCTTCGCGCTGATGTTTTCGATCTCGTTGGTCGCATACTCTCCACTGTATGCCCGGGGCGTCAGGGTATAGGTTCCCTTGCTGCGTGGTGTCCAGCTCCAGGCTCCTGCACTGCCGGGCGTTTGCAGCGTATCGTTCCTTTGATTTCCGTTTTCTTCCCAGGTGATCTCAACTTTCAGCCACTTTGCGCCTGCTTCATACAGGACGACATCCGTTTTTTCATAGACTTTCGGTGTTTTTCCCAACCGGAATGCCGCCGGAGCATTCTCCGGCTCAGTAACGGTGAACTGGATGCTCGTGCTGCCGCTTTCCCATCCGTTTGCTTCTGTCATCAAGTCAAGCCTGTATTGGGTGCCTGCTACCAGGTCGGCAGTCGGAACCAAAATCTCATGGCTGTTCAAAGGATTGACTGACCATCCACCGAGATATCTTCCGTACGTGGTACCAGCATCGTACAGCACTGCAGAAAAGCGTACATCCGGCTGGACCGTAACGTCTGCAATCACCGGACAGTCGTCGAATACTACATGGATTACATTCCCGCGTTCAACCGTTTCATTGACGATATCCGTGGAATAGGTTGGTGCCGGCAGCGTACCCGCAGCCGGATTGGCTGATCCGGGAGTGAGGTAGAAAGCCTGGCTATATACCGTGGATGCCTCGTATCCCGTAGCATAGCATTCCACCTGAATCATGTAATACGCGTTCGCATCCAGGTAACTTGACGGAAAAACTTTCGTCAGCGTTCCGTCCTTCGTGGCCGAAACACGCGTGGTCGCACAGACACTCTTCTGCATATCAGCCGTCACAATTTTCAGATAGAAAGCTTCCGACTCGGCTGGCTGCGTCAGAGTAACCTCAATGCCGTCTCCCTGCTTATATTCATCCGCATCCGTTGTCACTGTCGGCTGGCCTATGGGTCCCTTTGTGGAGGCTACGGTGACCTGGATCGGCGTAGCCGTCTTCGTCTCCGAGTTTCCCTGCTGTCCTGTTGTTCCCCAGGCGGAAATGGCATAGGTTCCCGTCCGGAGGAAGTACACCGGAATCGAGCCCCCCTGGCTGTCCAAGTATTCCCGTTCTGTTCCGGTCCAGACTTCGATTCCCTGAATTGAATCGTCCGTCGTGGATACTGTCAGCGTATAGGCTTTTCCGGTCTGCAGGGTTCCGGACACCGGGTTCTCTCCGTCCCTCAGCATCAGGGTAATGGCGCTTCCAGTTTCATACAGTACCGGCACTTCCTGGGTGCAGTAAACTCTGTCGTATCCGATCGGATAAACGTCCGCGGAAACCTCATATATTTCACCTGCCGTCAGTTCACTGTCCGGAATCATGTAGGTATGATCCCCTGTCTTGATGGCAGCGATATAGCACTCTTTTCCATCCCTGTAAGTAAGTGCCTGAATATACTCCTGGTAAATCCCAACTCCTTCCGGCACCTGGACTGTGACGGACAGTCCGGCGCCTTCCCCCGGGTTCTGCGACTTAATATAATGGTAAGGTATGGCGACACTGATTCCGCCATCCCCGTGACTCACTGTCCGGAACTGTACGCTGCATTCGCTGACCAGCGCCGGTCCGTTTCCGCTAACGGGAAGGTAGACCACCTTCAGGGTGTAATTCGTGTATCCCTGCCAGCTTTCACTGACAACAATCGGATAATCAATAAATTCTGCCGTTGTCTCTGTCAGTTGGTTAGGCTCCAGTTCGGTCCACCATAGGCTGCCCTCGCAGAGACGGAAAGAGACTGTATAGTTTTCGTTCTTCGGCGCTGAAAAACTGAAGTGAACTTTCGTGTTCACATCTACGGAGTAATAAGTTGCCTCGTCGCTCTGGGTTGGAACCAGATCCTGCGTCTCACCATCCTCGCGCAGATGGGTGAAGGCAGCCTGGTAAGCCGTCCCAGCCGGGGATTCCTGGATACAGTCCAGCGTGATGGCATCACGGCTGAGCGCGCTAAGCCCCTCGCCGCTGAAAATCAGCATGTCCCAGTCGAGCGCCAGCTTATTGTAATGAACCGTTGTCAGCTGACTGCAGCCATTCACGATTTTGGGCTCGATGATCTCCATGCTCGCCGGAACCGTGATTTCCGTCAGGTTTGTGCATCCGGCAAAGGCTTCCTCGCAGATCGTCGTCACACCTTCACTGATCACAACCTTCCGGACATCGTCTGCCCGGGTTTCTGTCCACGGATGGCTTGTCATCTCGCCGGGGTGTTCTCCCATCTCCCCTCCGGTATAGCTGATCGCCAGGATGCCCGTATCGCTTAGCGTCCAGGATACCCCGTTTCCGCAGGCCTGTGGTTCTCCGTCTGCGCCCGCGGTTCCGGTGAACAGCACCAGGCTGATCGCCAGTATCACTAGTACAGCAATCATTGTCATCCGCTTTTTCATGGTTTTGATCTCCTGTTTCTTTATTTTGCGAATCCCTCTACGGGGATTTTGCTCCTTTTCATCCCAGTCTTATAGAGCGGGCTTCTTTCCTTCCGGGATCAACAGATTTATTCCCATGCCAAAAATATACTGCATTCGGAAAAATCCCCAAATTGTATTATTCTCTGACAAAACCTCAACATCCTTCCGAAAACATTGCATTGAAAACAAGTTCTTCCAGACATGCCATAAATATAGGTGGTTTTTTCTGTTCTCTCCCCATCAACATGTTTCGGAACGACTTTGCTTGCGGACCAATATCACTTTTTATCGAAAGAAGAAAACCGGGCCTTTTGAGAGGTTTGCTCCGTCTGTCGAAGAACACAAAAACAGGAGACAGAGGACCATCTCCTGTTTCCTTAAAAAGAGAAAAAGGAACCGTCCCCTTTTCTCAAATGGTCGCCCGGAAAGCGATATCTATCGATCATCACAGGAAGTCTTCTCCATCCCAGCCATGCTGGTTGTGTATCCCCTCTGAAATCCTGCATTAATCTCTCGGAGTTCTTTCTTCCCGTCGATATAATCCTGATACATTTCAATGATTCCCGGGCTGCAGCCATCACATAGTCCGTCTATATTACCGATGGAGTCAGCCACGATTCGTTCCCGCTGCTCTTTCGTCGTATCCCTGATCAGTATGCTCATACAATCCTCATCCCCCCGGATCTTTCGACATATGATTCCCGTTCAATGCTCCTCCCCTGTGTTTTCCCACAGCTTCTGACCTATTCCCTGCCGCGGGTTTTCCACAATGGATCAATTCCATAATGCCCGATCCGGGAGAAGCATGAAAGAGGAGCATGACTGAAAAAGCAGGGCATACTATAGAAGAAATCCGTCCGTTGGAAAGATCATATTTGGAAGATCGTTATATTTTGTCCTCGCTTTCTGCCATCGCCCGTAGCGTCATTTCCAGCAGTTTATCCAATTCCCAGCCAAGCTGCTCCGCACCGCGTTCAATGACTTCCCGGGAGCAGCCTGCCGCAAAGCCTTTGCTCTTGTATTTCTTCTTGAGTGATTTCAGTTCCATGTCTTTGGTGCTCTTCGACGGCCTCATCAGCGCCGCGGCCCAGATCAGGCCGGTCAGTTCATCCGCCGCAAAAAGGACCTTCTCCATCTCATGGACTGGTTCGACGTCGATGGTCTCGCCGCAGCCCACGGTGATGCCGTATCCGTGGGAGCAGACCGCATGAATGATATCATCGCCCACGCCGGCCTCCCTTAATAGCTCCGGCGCTTTCAGGCAGTGTTCTTCCGGATACAGTTCGAAATCAATGTCATGGAGAAGGCCCACAATCCCCCAGTATTCTTCCTCTTCGCCATAACCGAGTTCTTTCGCATACCACTTCATCACCGCTTCCACCGTCAACGCATGCTGGATATGGAACGGATCCTTGTTATACTTTTTCAGCAGCGCAAGCGCTTCATCTCTTGTTATCATTTTCCTCGGCCCTCCCTGTTTGTTACAATCGGTTTCGCTCCCGAAAAATGTGCATGATGACAGCCATTTCTCTTCGGCGTGAAACTTGTCGGCATCTTAGCACTATCAGCCTACCCTGTCAATAGGCGTTATGTATGAATCATTTCGCCGATTGACTTTTTTCATCCAATAACATATAAAAGCATTGTTGGCGAATTACTTCCTTCACTCAATGACTTTTGATCTATGGGGGTAGCATATCATGAAGTTCTTCCCGACAGACGATCTGAAAACCAACGAGATTTTTCTTCGGCTGGACAGAACCTGCGAAGCGCAATCGGAAAAGGACTGGGTGCCTGCCTACTACTTTTCGATTTGCCTTCCGGACGGAACGAAGATCGGACAATGCGATCTGCGGATCGGTCATAACGACAGGCTGTACATCGGAGGAAACATCGGATACGGAATCGACGAAGCATACAGAGGGCACCATTATGCCGCAAAGGCCTGCCGGCTTTTGCTCCGGCAAGCCGGGAAGCACCAACTGGATTACGTGATTATTACCTGCGATCCGGCCAACACAGCTTCTTCCAGGACCTGTGAACTGGCGGGCGGGCAATATCTGGAGACCGCGGCGGTTCCGGAGTGGCATAATATGTATGAAGAAGGCAAGCGCCAGGTGATGGTTTATCGGTTCAAGCTGGACCACGCTGCAGAAAACGAAGCCGGAATCAATGACAAGACAACGGTAGAAAAACAATACAGGACAGCTGACAAGCTGAATACCCGCATTTCGATCCACAGCAAGTATTCCACGAACAAACAGGGATTCGGAAACTGGATTACCTCACATTATGAGATCCGGGACGGCATGTCTGTGCTGGAGCTTGGATGCGGAACCGGCGATATGTGGGCCGGCAAGGAGGAGATCATCCGCCGCTGCAGCCGGTTCGTGCTGTCGGATTTCTCCGAAGGCATGCTGGACAAAGCGAAGGAAACGCTCGACGGTTACGACGGCATCGAATACCGTACAATCGACATTCAGGAGATCCCGTTTGCGGATCACACTTTTGATGTTGTCATTGCCAATATGATGCTTTACCATGTGCCGGACCTTCAAAAGGGGCTTCGGGAAGTCAGACGGGTGCTGAAAGAGGACGGGACTTTCTACTGCGCGACATACGGCGAGCACGGCATGATGGAGTATATTTACAGCCTGTTCGCAGAGTATCAGTTTCTGTGCCATGTCAATCATAACTTCACGCTGCAGAACGGGGAAGCAAAACTGCGGCCCGTCTTTTCGGAAATCCGGATGTTTCTGTACGAGGATTCGCTTGCAGTCACCCACGTGGAGGATATGGTGGACTACATCTTTTCCCTGACCGGAATGACGGATTTGCAGAAGCTTTCCCGGGACAAGGTGCGAACTGCGCTGGAAAAGAATATGCAGGACGGCGTTCTGCATGTTCCGAAGGAATACGGGATGTTCATTGTCGGAAAATAACCGGGACGGCATCACAGGCGCCGATCCACGAGAAAGGCAGAGAGAGGAAACGCTATGATTTCACCACAGGCTGAGGAACTGATCCGGGGATTTGTTGAGCAATCGAAACAGATTCTCCGGGACAATCTGACAGGGATTTATCTGCATGGCTCCGCGGTTATGGGATGCTTCAATCCCGAGAAAAGCGATATTGATCTGATCAGCGTCGTGGACAGGCCGTTATCCGATTCTGTCAAAAAAGCATATATGGACATGGTGATCGAATGCAACGCCCGGGGGCCTGCTAAAGGGATCGAAATGAGCATCGTCATCCGGGACGTATGCAAGCCTTTCGTTTATCCCACGCCGTTTGAGCTGCATTTTTCCGCGAGGCATCTGGAATGGTACAAAAGGGATCCGGATGATTATATCCGCAAAATGAACGGCACAGATAAAGACCTTGCCGCCCATTTTACGATTATCAACAAAAGGGGCCAATGCCTGTACGGACTCCCTGTAAATGAAGTATTTGCGGAAGTTCCGGACAGTGACTATATGGATTCCATATGGGAAGATGTTTCCGAAGCCCCGGAGAACATCGCACAGGACACCCTGTATTTGACCCTGAACCTGGCAAGAGTGCTGGCTTATAAAGAAGAAGGCCTTGTCCTTTCCAAAGCGGAAGGCGGCGAATGGGCGCTCCATCATCTGCCTGCCCAATACAAGCCGCTGATCTCAAGCGCGCTGGCAGCATATGCTTCAGCCGAAGATCCTGCTTATGATGAAACACTGGCCAGGCAATATGCCGAGTATGCCCTCCGGCGCATCCAGCGGTAGAAATCCGCTGCACGTTTCCCCTGTCCTTTTTCAGCCGGGAATGATATACTTTCCCTGAGAGGCCTGAAACAGCCAGGCTTTCGAAAACCGATCGTCCGGGAGGAGAATACATGGAAAAAAGTTTTGTTGAAATGAAACTGTTTCAGGTAAAGCCTGATAAAACAGAGCAATTTGAAGCAATGGCCGAAAGGATGTCAGCCGACCAGGCGAAATGGGACGGCTGTATTTCCATAAAGTATTTCAAGCGGTTCTATACAATCGATGGCATCGAATTGGGCGAGCCACCAAGAGAATTAACCAAAATCGTCAAGTGCGTAAAATACTATTCCTACTGGGAGTTTGACTCAAAAGAAAACTACGGGAAGGCTATAAAGCTCTTTTTCGACTGCTACAGGAAGGATTTGCAGAGACTGCTGATTTCTCCGTTCGATATTCATCTCGGGTACTCGCTATAAGCGCAACAACCATTTCCTGTCAGCCTTTTACCCGGTTCAACAGCCAGGAAACAATGCCTTATTTATCGCACACCACTGCAGGCTGCACAGCACTTTGCCCTGTTCTGCATTCTGCTCCTCAGGGATCCACATCTGAAAACTCGATAAATGGACGGGGATCATTCCCTGTCGGATGTACTTCATAATTGTTCAAATGCAATCCTTTGACATGGCGGGCCCATAACCCGAAAGCCGGGGCATCGCCGCTTTCATCGATCATATGTGCATCCGGATAGACTCCGCGCATCTCGCTGAAATCCGAATCTTTCAGTACCGGTCCGGCCGAAGCTTTCTGCCGGATCATGATTTGACGGAACGCAACATCCTCGATCGGTTTCTCAGGAATTCCCAGCATATAGGATCCCCTGGGGCCGTTTTCGTCCCCGGTAATATTCGAGAAAAGAATCCGCCGCATCGTTCCAGGCCCGGGAGCCGGATCGCCGGGCTTCACTCTGCCCCGGTTCTCCAGCCGCAGAAAAAACGGGCTCCAGGCTCTAGTGATATAAATATCCCGAATCAAAAAGTCTTCCAGGGTTCCTCC
This sequence comes from Clostridia bacterium, assembly GCA_017404985.1. Classification (GTDB taxonomy): domain Bacteria; phylum Bacillota; class Clostridia; order Christensenellales; family Aristaeellaceae; genus Aristaeella. Next base: position 71,457 of record JAFRBK010000049.1, read on the forward strand.
ATCCACCATTTCGAGAGAAATGCCGCTGTCTGAGCAGGCATGCTTCAGCCCTGACGGATCTTCCGCCAGCCCACCAATCCGGCAGCGGCGAATCAACACCTGACGAAAATCCCCCTGCGTATCGGTTCCGACCTTCACGGCATTGCACGCGGAATAGAAATCGCAGTCTTCCACCAGCACGCGCCGAAGCTCGCTTTGGCCGGCTCCCTTAAAGCACAGCGCGTCGTCCCCGCTGCTGATCCGGCAGTGACGGATCACTACATTCCGGCACCCGTCAATATCCATCCCGTCATTGTTATAGTTTGCATGGTTTCGAACGGCGATTCCTTCAATGAGCAGATGCTCGCAGTTCAGATAGTTTTGCATCCAGCATGCAGCATTTTTCATGGTCAGGTTTGCGATATGCACGCGGCTGCAGTCAATGACCCGGATCAGAAACGGACGCCCGGGCGTTCCCTGGGCGGTTTCCTCTCCCGGAAAATTTGTGGAGCTCCCCTGCCCGTTCAGAATGCCTCCGCCCCGCAGACAGATGTTTTCGCATCCTTCCGCAAAAATCAGCGATTGATGCATGCCCATACTGGTATCCTGAACCGTCAGCCGCCTGGCGTGATGCTCAGGATAGTCGGCAAGGCACGTGCTGCCAAGGAGTTCAGCGCCGGCACAAACTTCAAGGCATACGCCGGAGCGCATCTCAATCGTTCCGCTGACATACTTCCCATGGCTCAGGCGGACAATCCCTCCGTTTACCGCAGCTGCGTCAACCGCCTGCTGAATGGCAGCGGTTGCTTTTTCTCCGGGAATCCATCCAAATTCCTCCGGCGTGAACACAGCCTCCGGCCCATGCCAGCCCTGAACTTCATCGGTCAGTTCGTCTGCCATGGTTTCCAGGTCTTTTTCCAGTTCAGCCATCCAGAGGGGATGGGATTCTTCCTGCTTTCTGTTCATGCCACATCTGCCTCGCTTTCCACCCATGCCAACCGAAAAATCCATCTCCGGCGATGGTTTCCTTCGTCCTCAGGGATCCTCTTCATCGCCGCATCTCTCGTCGCTGTTCAGCCATCGATTATACCTGTTCTGTGCTTCCTGAAACTCCTTTTTCTCCCGCCAGGCATCAATTTCCGACTGAATGGCGACCATCTCATCCACGATCATCTCCACCGATCCGGGACGAGCCTGGCGAATGTACGAAGCCAACCGGCTGATGGCTTTCGGGCTGCCCAGCTGCCTGGCCAGCAGATCAGCAAATTCCTCCGGATATCCCAGGCAGGCCACCGCTGCCGCAAGCTCGTTTCTGGACAGCGTCCAGATTTTTTGATGATTCGTCATTCGCTTCCTCCGGGGCAAACCCATCAATCGCCCCTGCGCCGGCGTAAAATGGAAACGCTGCGGGGCATCCTTATTGTACTGGCATCAAGAAGGAAACTCAAGAGGAACAAAAAACGGGAAAATAGCAAATCTTCTTTATTAATAGGAAGATTCTCCTGTAATCGGAGGTGAAGCCAATTTCTTTGGACTTGCCGACAACGATAAAACTTTTCAAATTTATTGAAAATGAGCCGATATGAGCCAAAATGAGCCGAGACGGACCGGTGGCTTTTGTGATATCATATACTTGGTAAAATTGGATGGCTTCGCCGGGTGAACGGGGGGGGTATTATTCACCGGCGAATTGGCGAATAGGCGAATAGAGACCTCCAGGCCTTGAAAAATAAGGAAAGTCTATTCGCCGAATTTTGGCGAATTGGCGAATAGGCGAATAGGCGGCGAATAGGGTTCATGGCAGTGAAACGGTCACGCGATTCATCGGCGAAATGGCGAATTGGCGAATTGGGGCCTTCAAGCCTTGAAAAATAAGGAAAGTCTATTCGCCAAGTGGATTTGGAAATTGGCGAATTGGCGAAAAGGATTAACGTTGGCTAACTCAGAAACACGCGTTGCATACTTTTTTCGCCGATGAAACTCAAAAAAAGTGAAACTCAAATGGCCCGGCAGCGGTGCAGGAGGTCGATGTTTCTCGAATCTGGTTTTGTGTATCAGTTTTTTTGTGTATCAGTTCTGGTTTTTCAGCGGTGAAACTCAAAAAAAGTGAAACTCAAACGGGGAGATCAGCTGTAGGGAACGAGTATACTCAAGAAATAGTACACTCAAAACGGGATGCGGAGAAAAAGATGTGAAATATGGTTTGAAATGTGACCACGGCTTGTTCGGAAGGCGGTGTTACTAAAAAATAGTGTTACTAAAAATCAGCGATCGGCGGTACGTTCATAATATAAGATTCTTCCGCCCATCTCCGTAAAACTCTTTTCGAAGGTGGCGTTATCAATCTCCACCGTGGTGCCGGAGTTGGGATCACGGTAGACGAGGGAGGTATCGTCATAGCCGCAGACCACAACGGCGTGCTCGCCGCCCGGCCAACGCACCAATTCCCCCCGTTCATCCAGCCAGCTCCAGCGGTACATGATCGGCCGCATCGGCGCGGTGACGTACCAGGCCATGACCGGATTTCCCGTATCCAGGATCGCTTTGATTTCCTCAATGGTCGCGCCGGTTTTCGTCTTCACCCCCGGCATAATCTGTTCCGCCACCCAGGCGACCGGGCCGTTGAAAACGCCATAGGAGATTTGCTTTCTCGGGTCTCCCACAAACTCGCGCTCCGGGTTCGCGCCATAGCGCTTTCCGTCCGGGGCATCATACGGCTGGGCGCCCATCGGCAGCAGATCGTAAATCCGTTCCACCGTAACATTCACGCCATAGTAGCTCAGCAGCATATACAGCGAAACGCTCTCACAGCCCGTCGGATAATCCGTGTACTGGCAGAATTCCATGACATCCAGCAGCACGCTTTTTCCCGCCGCCTTTTTCGTTTCCACGGAACCATCCGGTTTGATATCCCCCGCCTTCCACTGGTTCCATTTGACAGGCGCTACCATGCCGGTGTAGTTATACAGCTTACGGGAGAACGCGTCCGCCGCCTTCTGGACAAACAGCGGATTATAGTAATACGGCAGGACCGCGATAACCAGTGCGGGGTAGATGCCTTCCGAACGCCAGGAATTGGCGGCGTGGTCATACATCCATTTTACGCTGTACCCTTTTTCACCGATCAGAATCGTGGACGGAGACGCGAAATGCGCCATGGCTTTCGCCTGGTCGTCGCCCAGAATCAGGTCAATTTCCTCCTCCGTAAACGCCTTGCGGTGCACCATGAGATCTGCATCCGAAAGCACCCGGCGCACCATGTCCGCATCCAGGTCATGGGTATGGACAAACGAATAGATATTCGGAGAATCCATCAGCGTCAGCGGATAATCCGGCTTGCCCGCCATATAAGAATATTCCCAGGAATAGCCGTCCTCCGCCAGCTTCATCAGGGCTTCCGGCAGTGAGGTCAGGCGCTCATTGCACGGCTCCGCATAATACGGCGCCACTACGCTTGCCGTTCCGAAGGGGACGGGCATCTGCTGCACCTGCCACTTGTTCCAGCCTGCGCGGACGATTTTATCCGGCCGGTTTGCCTTCATCTGATACAGGATCCGGTCGCTGGCCTTGATGCATTCCTCAATGGTGGTTCCCGCTTCCGGTGTAACGGTTTTAAACCCGACGCTGGCCGACACGGTGAAGGACCGCCTTTCCGCCTGGGACAGATCCTGCAGTTCCTTATTGAACCGGTGAACCAGTTGCGTGGCCTTATCATCGTCGGCATCCGGCAAAAAGATGATGAATTCATCCCCGCCGGTTCTGGCCCCCAATGCCCCTTCCGGCAGCGATTTATGAATTGCCCGGCCGATCATGCCAATGGCCACATCGCCCGCCGCATGGCCGAAGGTGTCGTTCGTATGTTTCAGGTAATCCATGTCAATGCAGATAAACGCAACCTCGCGGCCCACCATGGAGCGCCAGAGGGGTTCCACGGATTCCAGCAAACCCCGCCGGTTCAGCAGCCCCGTCATATGGTCCGTGATGCTTGAAAGCCGCCGCTCCTCATACAGCTTCAGCAGCTCATGCTGCCTGCGGATATTTTCCAGCGCGATGGACAGCAGCACATTCGTCTGCACGAAGCACCGGGAAGGCACCTGGCCCCGGTCATAATGGATGACGCTGTAACCGAAATTATGCCCTCCCTGATGCAGAAGCTTCATATAAAACACCTGGGCTTCGTCCTTCCGCTCAGCCATGGGGGGCAGCAGGCTGGCGCGGCTGAAGGAAATCATCGGCATGCCCGCGTCGCTGTGGTCCCGCACGGCATGCACCAGGCAAGCCTCGGTGCTGGTTTCATCCATCAGATGATCCGCCGTTCCGAACAGGCAGACATAGTGATCCCGCACGATGCGGTTTTCCGTCCTTTTGCTGACCATAGCCCGGTGCAGTTCCGCCAGGTCTGTGCACGCACCCAGGTCAATGCTCATGTTGTTCATCGCGGCATCCTGGTCGTTGGCCGCCTCCTGCAATGCCATAAGCCGGTTCGCCAGGTCCCGGTAAAAATCCGCCTGCCGTTTGCCGCATCCGCAGCTTTCCCCGAGAACGAGCTCCCCCGGGAGCTGGATTTTCGCACTTTCCACCGACCCGCCGCGGATTTGCCGGTCCAGCAGCTCCATGGCGCGGGTGACCATACCCTGATAATCCGGCTGGACCGTTGTCAGGCTGGGAATATCGGTGCACCAGTCCGTGATATTATCAAAGCCGGTCACAATCACGTCCTCCGGAACCCGGTATCCCTTTTCCCGGAGCACCCGGATCAGCCCCATCGCCATATAGTCATTGCCGCAGACCACGGCCTGGGGAATCTTTTCGGGATCGGAGAAAAAAGCACGATACGCGATATCTCCGGTGTTCGTCCACATATTTCCCCGGCAGATGTCCTCCTCCGAAACCTTCAGGCCGTGGGCGGCCATTTCCTGCATAAACCCTTCCACCCGGACAGATACTTCCGGATTCCCGGGATCCCCGGCCTGCATGCAAATCCTCGTAAGATGATGATCCTCAATCAGATGCCGGGTAACCATGCGCACCGCTTCGTTGTTATCCGTAAAAACGCAGTTCTGCCTGTCCAGCTCCTCACGCACCACGACAAGCGGGCAGTGTACACGCTTTTCCAGCATTTCATATACCAGATTCCTGAACTCGCCCTTTTCATACGTAGCGGGCACGGCGAGGATCCCGTCCAGGTGATCCAGCGGGGCAAACTTCAGGATATTCTTTTCCTGAATATCATAATCCTGAATTATTCACGAACATATAGCCAATGTCCCGTTATCCTATGAAAAGCAAAGGATTCCGGGCCATTTTCTTTTTCACCAAATAGGTGAAATTCCTGCAAAAAGAACCCCAGATCTGGTATAATAGAATCACCACAA
>JAFRBK010000050.1 GCA_017404985.1 Clostridia bacterium
GCGAACCGGCTCCCCCGCCCCGCCATGGGAATCACAATGTTCAGCATCTTATTCCTCCCAAACCTTCCAGGGTGCCTTCCCGTTCTTCAGCATCTTGTCCAACAGGTCCTTCTCCCGCATGCTGTCCATGCATTGCCAGTATCCCCGGTGCATGTAGCTCATCAGCTGGTGTTCCGCCGCCAGCTTCTCCATCGGCTGCCATTCGAACACCGTCTGGTCGCCTTCAATGTATTCGAAGATGTCCGGGTTCAGCACCATGTAGCCTGCGTTGATCGCCGCCCCGTCCGAGCGTTTCTTCTCCCGAAAGGATTTCACGGCGTTGTCGCTGTCGATGTCCAGCACGCCCTTCGCCTGGTCCTGAATTACGGCGGTCAGCGTCGCGATTTTGCCGTGCTCTTTGTGAAATGCGATCAGCTTGTTGATGTCCACGTCGCAAACCCCGTCCCCATAAGTCATCAGGAAGGGTTCCTCCCCGACATAGGGCTGAATCCGCTTGATCCGTCCGCCGGTCATGGTGTCCAGCCCCGTGTCCGCGATAGTCACCTGCCATGGCTCCGCATGGGAGGATCGCACGTGCATCTCGTTCTTTCCGTCCCGGTAGTCGAAGGTCACGTCGCTCGAGCGCAGGAAGTAGTTCGCAAACCATTCCTTGATCATCTGCTGTTTGTATCCGGCGCAGATAATGAACTCCGTATGGCCATAGAAGGAGTATTCCTTCATGATGTGCCACAGAATCGGCATCCCGCCGATCTCGATCATCGGCTTCGGTTTAAACTGGGATTCCTCGGAAATCCGTGTCCCGTATCCCCCGGCCAGAATCACAACCTTCATGGGCTGTTTCCTCCCCCTAACCAAAAAATGCACAAAATTGATTATACCGAATCCGCACTATTTTGTCATCCGAAACGGGGGGGGGACGGTCCTTTTCGTCTTTCACTTGGTGAAACGAAAAAGACCGTCCCCCCGTTTCTAAGACCGTCTCCCCGTTTCGGTTCATCTCCCCACAATTTTTCCCAAAGTCTTCTTCACCAATAGCCAGTATGCCCCCCGGACAATTTCTCCCCGCCGGAAATAGAACCCCATCGCATCTTCAAACCCCGTCAGGTCATAAGAACACGGATGCTTCCGGATACAGAAATACTGGTACAGATCAATCACAAATTTCTTATATTCCGCCTTCACCTTTTTGAAGGTATCCGCGGTGATATCCCCGTCAATAAACAGATTCTGGGTAATGGCAATCTCCTCGACCGCAAAAGCTTTGAACAGGTCATAGTGCCCCTTCTTCGTCGGATCCGTCTCCAGCTCCTCAAACAGCACCTCGTTGTTGATGATAAACCGCCGGTCCTTCCGCACCGCGAACAGAATAAAGGAATGCGGCGAAATCTTGTCCACCTTCGTGTCCGCCGGAATCTGCTCATAGTCCGTCTTCCAGATCCCGACCCCGTTGGTCCAGGAAGCCCGAACCCCAAGCGCCCCCACGAACCCGTCGAAGGAATCCCCGTCGTATCCCTGCTTCAGTTTCCCGCAGGAAAAATAGATCACCGCCCTGTCCTCCAGGTGCTCCCGGATGATCGAAACCATCCGCTCCAGGCTCCCCGGCGTCATGGTCGTCCGGTGGTTGACGAATTTCAGATATTGCCCCTTGGCCAGCTTCAAAGCCTCCAGCTGGTTGTGGAACTGGAAAGCTGTTGTCCTCCGATAGGTCAGGTTCGGATGCGCCCCGGCATATTCCTCCATCCGCGCCTGGAACGCGTCATTCGTCCCGTTATCCGTCACGATTACTTCAAACAGCTCGTTGGATACCCCCTGCGAATATATGCTCTCCAAAACCGGAAAAACCCATTCCGCCATCCCGTATGTCGGCAGGCACAGGGAAATCAGTGGTTCACTCAATCTTTTTCTCCTTCATCCAGCCATTCAAATATTCTGTCCTTGCATGCCGCCGCGGCGTCTCCCCCAAAGTACCCGACCAGCTCGTTCAGCCGCTCCATCTCCGCCGCATACTTTTCTTCGTCATATTCCCCGATCGCCGCAATCAGTTCCTCGTTGTTCTTCGCAATCGGCGAGGGCAGCTCGCGGAAATCAAAGGTGAATCCCCGCTCCTTGCTCATATATTCCTCCAGGTCCGGCGCATAAAGCACCACCTTTTTCATCTCCCGGTATCCCGCAAAAACGCATCCGGAATAGTCGGAGATCAGCACGTCGCAGGCGGAAATCAGCTCCGCGATGGATGGATAATAGGTCCCGTTGATCACCCGCTGGCTGTACGGGATCCCTGCGGCATAATCCGCCGCGTTCACGTGCAGCCGCACGATGAATACGTATTCCTCGCCGGTCTTCTCCCGCAGCGCATCCAGCACCCGTTCATATTCTATGTTGTAACATCCTGTGCTCCCGTCCATCCGGAAGGTCGGCACATACAGGATAATCTTCTGCCCCTCGCGGATCCCCAGGGCTTCCCGGACCTTCTTCCGGTTCTCCTCCGGCGGCAGCTTTTTCCTGTCCACGAATTCCGCCTTTAGGATCTCCCCGTTGTACCAGAAGGCCCGCTGCATGATTTTGTATACCCAGTCGGTCTCCGCCACCATCAGGTCGCACATCTTCGAGTCGTTCTTCGCGCATCGGATATAATGCTTCGGCAGGTTCTCCCCGATGTCCCCTTCGATCCGCTTGGCGCCCATCGCTCCATGCCAGGTCATGATGTAGTGCTGGCCCTTCCGCTTCCGGTAGTATGCCTGCTGCCGCCCGTCCGAAACCCATGCTTTCGCGGTCACCAGCTCCCGGATTGCCCGGGCGGAATCCTCTTTCAGGTTCCGTGCCCCCGGAAATTCCCCCTTGGGCGAAGCCGCCAGGCACACCAGGTCCAGGCCCGTTCGCCCGCTCTTTACAACCTCATCGTAGATTGCCTTGGGGTTTGGCGCCACATTCGCCCCGGAAATAAAAACGATCTTATTGTTCTGTATCGGCAGAACAGCCAGAATCCGGAATAATGCGCCCTTTGGCAGCCATCCCAGCCGGTAATTCAGACTATCCTTCAGATGCGTCAAAAAACTCATGCTGCAGCTCCGTTATTCTTTCAATATGCTCTGAATCCGCTCGCACACGAATTCCGTGTCTTCCACCGTCATCTCCGCGTACAGCGGCAGCCGCAGCGTCCGCACCCCGTAGTCCTCCGTCACCGGGCAATCCTCCGGCCGGTATCCAATCTGCCGCCCGTATGGCGCGGAATGCAGCGGCACGTAGCAGATATACGCCCAGATCTGGTCCTCCCGCAGTTTTGCTACCAGCCGGTCCCGGTCCTCCGCCGTGTTCAGCACGATAAAGAATGCGTGCCCGTTGTGCGTAATTCCCTCCGGCACCACGCACCGCTTCAGCAGTCCCTGCTCCTCCGCGTCCTTCAGGCACCGCTTATACGTCTCCCACACCGCCGTCCGCTTCGCAAAAATCTCATCGTACCGCTCCAGCTGCCCGTACAGGATCGCCGCCAGCACATCCGAAGGCAGGAAGGATGACCCGATGTCATGCCAGGTATATTTGTCCGTCAGGCCCTTCAGCACCTGCCGCCGGTTCGTCCCCTTCTCCCGCAGGATTTCCGCCCGGTCCATGTATTTCGGGTCCCGGATCACGATCGCCCCGCCCTCGCCCATGGCGAAGTTCTTCGTCTCGTGGAAGCTGAAGCACCCGAAATCCCCCAGTGTGCCGCACTGCCGTCCCTTGTAGGTACTCCCGATGCTCTGCGCCGCATCCTCGACCACAATCAGCCCGTGCTTTTCCGCAATCGTGTTGATCGTGTCCATCTCCGCGGGAATCCCGGCATAATCGACGGAATAGATCGCCTTCGTCTTCTCCGTAATCAGGCCTTCGATCAGGTGCTCATCCAGGTTCAGCGTATCCGTCCGCACGTCGCAGAATACCGGCTTTGCCCCCCGCAGCATGAAGGCGTTTGCTGTCGAGGTGAACGTGAACGAGGGCACGATCACCTCGTCCCCCGGCTCAATCTCCGCCAGGATCGCCGCCATCTCCAGGGCAGTCGTGCAGCTCGTGGTCAGCAAAGCCTGCTTAATCCCAAACAAGGCCTCCAGCTGCCCGTATACTTTGGCGGTATAGGCCCCGTCTCCCGAAAGGTGCCGGCTTCGCAAAGCGTCGCATACATATTCAATCTCTTTTTCCGTAATCGTGGACCGGTTGAATGGTATCATGGAACCCCTCCGAACCTTAAAAATCAATCAGCGAGATAAGATTTCTCAGCTGAATATTCACACAGTTGTTATACTGGATCATCTCGACCAGTGTCGCCAAATCGAGCCAGAAGAACCCCTCAGGCAAACTGCCTAATTTCTCTTTCTCCACTTCTATGATCACATTCTGGTTCTGCTCGTGATAGAACCGCCCGCCTTCTTCGGACAGCACCACCTTCGTCCGCACGCCCTCGCCCTTTTCCAGCTTGTCCAGAAAAAGGGCTTCGATTTCGTTCAGGTTGTTCCGCGGGTTCGTCGGTTCCAGCTGGACCACCGGCCCCAGCTCTGCGCTGTCGAAGCATCCCATCTCCTGCCGCACACGGACCAGGTATTTCCGTATCCCGTCCTCGACGCACGTGAATACGCCGATCACCGCCGCTCCCAGGGCCTCAATCAGCGGCTGCTCCCAGTACTTGACCTCCCGCCCCTCGATCTCGATCCGGCAGTAGATCACCTTGAAGTCATAGGGTGTACGGCATACAATCTCCCGGTCCGTCAGCTTCCATCCCTTCAGGCTCTTCAGCGGCAGCAGCCGGGAGTTCTCCCTCCGGAACATCTTGTATTCGTTAATTGCGTGGAATGCCCGGTGAATCTGCCCCCAATCCGGCCGCTTGAAAAGCGAAGCATATAAAGCCTTGTCGTGGAAGGCCTCCTCCAGTTTGCGGAAATCTGCCCCGTCCTCCAGCCCGATGGGCAGGCAGCTGAGCACCGTCCGGGTGTCCATGTTCACCAGGTTGTCCTGTTTCATCAGCTCCTTGATCTGTCCCAGCGTCATCCACTTGTGGCTCTCCGCCACCGGTACCTCGTCCTCCACGCGGATGATCATGTTCCTATTCCGCTTTTTGTAGAATCGGGAGGATTGTTCGCTCTGGATCTGGTCCACCATGATCTCGGAGTTCTTTGACTCGGTGAAGTAGTCCAGGTACGCCGGCGCCTTTCCCCCATGCTTCCGCGTGAAGTTGCTTTTCGTCGCCTGAATCGTCGGGGAAATCTGAATCACGTTCACGTTCCCAGGCTCGATCTTCGCCTGCATCAGGAAGTTCAGCGTTCCGCCGATCACCTTGCACAGGATCCCCAGATACCCGATCTCGTCCTGCAGGATGATCGGCTGCTCCCCGATGATGTGGTCATCCTCAATTTCCTGGTATCCCGCCAGCTGAAAGAAGCTGTTGTTCCCGTTCCGGATATACCCGTCCTTCTCATCGTAGTGCCAGAATCCGTTGTAGGAGAAGTCAACCTTCTCGATATGCACGGTCAGCCGCCGGTTCCGGTCCGCGATCCAGCCGTAGATCTCCGCCATGGAACTCACGTTCCCTTCCCGGTTCTGCCAGCTCCGGACCAGTTCCTCCGTGAAATTGCCCACTGCTCAGGTTCTCCCTTCTCCGGCTGCCGCCAGCCGCCGGATCTCTTCCACCAGCTCCGCCTGCCGGATCATCTCCGCGTACATCTTCTCCCGCAATCCGTCGTCCCGGGTCTCTGCCAGGAACATCTCGATGGATCGGGCGAAATGGTTGTCCGCTTCCAGTTGTATGCTCTTTTTCTCTCCGCCGA
>JAFRBK010000051.1 GCA_017404985.1 Clostridia bacterium
ATATATTATATCAGGACTCAAAACAAAAAGCAACCCAATTTGTGGATAAAGTCTTTGATAATATTTGATTTCTACAGTATATTGTTTCTGATAATCACCTCTCTTATTGGAATTGAGTCCGTATTATACGGGATTTAGGTTATAATCAGTTTCTGGTGAACTGTGGTTCAGGATTCAGAAAAAGATTGTAGTAAACCAATATCCACAACTTATACACAGGCATGAAAGCCTTGAAATATAAGGGTTTTCGCACATTTAGAATTTTAAAATGTGGATAACCAAAGTATTATATTGAATGCCAGACAAATGGCTTATCGGCACGAATTCCGGCTTTTCTGTGGAAAATAGGAAAAACAAATCATCGTTTTCATAAACATATCCACATCCCGACTGAGAAAAAGATAAGGTGGTGAAAGCATGCTAATGAATCAGAATCGAATTGAATTATGAAGTGATAAATTCCAAGCATTCAGGGAAAAAGTGATCAAGTGCAGGTTCCGGCAGGAGTCAGGCATTCAGAACAGCGTGGTGATAATTCATGACGAATGAAGAGGGAGAAAATGAAAACTGTCCGATTTTTGAGAGGATTTCCGGGGAAAACCGGTTTATAATGATAGTGTGAAAATTGGGACAAAGCCTCGCGGATACAATACCGCGGGGTTTTTCCATTCAGAAAGGTGGTGAGTAATGATGAACTGCACAGTGCAAAACTGATTATTGCCGTAAAAATTGTGCAGAACTTCGGTAATGACGAAAAACCCTTTTGCAACTCAAAAATTTTACAACTCAAACTCCGACAAAAAAGTATAGGAAAAGAAAAAAAACCGACTGTGATTCTGAAGAATACCTTATCGGCCGTTGAAAAAAGTGCCTGATCTTTGCCAGTTAAGATGCGAAAAATATCTGAATCGATTGCTGTGCAACCATCTACAATAGCTACAATCAATGAAATAACGCAGCAGAACGGTTCATAATGAAGAACTATTTCTGACAGAATGATTTCCGGAGAAGTTTTCTGCTTGACAGAGAAGCGTTCCAGGAATAAGATAATCACACCTTTCTGCGCAAGCTGAAAGAAATATAACTGTTTGAAAGGAAGGGTCAATCAATGACAATCGATAAAACAATGACACTGGGCCAAGTACTTTCCAAGGATCCTGGAACCGCTCGTATCTTTATGGAGTTTGGCATGCATTGCCTTGGTTGTCCGCATGCAACTGCTGAAAGCATTGAAGAAGCATCCATAGTTCACGGATGCAATGCAGATGAGTTGGTTCACCAGCTCAATGAATATTTTGCTGAAAAAGACTGATTTATTCCCATAATGTATAAGAAAATCATAACGACCTGCCCATTCATTCGGGCAGGTCGTTTTATCCACAGGTCTGAAAGGGTTGATTTCCTTGACAATTTTGATATTAAAAACAAAAAACCGTTGAATTACAAGGGATTCAAGCATTTTTATCCATTGTGTGGATAATAAAATATTTTGTGGATAACTTGTGGAAAACAGTGGACAAGTCAGGTTTTATCATCCTCTGAGGCTAATTGCGACAGGGGAAGATCACTCTCAATGAAGGGATCATCCTGATAAATCGTTTCAAGTGATGGTTCTTCTTTATTCTCCTCGGTTGCAGCCTCTTCGGTATCTGTTTTGTTCGTATAAGTTCCGTCATCAGCAAGTCCTTCAGGTATATATCGTTTCGGAAAAGACAGATCAAAATATCCATCGTCCGTAATATCAAGACGCATTACATCTCCGTAACCCGGCATGGCAATGACTTCTGTATTGCGGTTGCTGGCAGTGCGGGCAAATTCCATAGCTATATCTGCCCGATGAAAATAATGCATTGGAATCATCAGGGTGGGTTTAACAGCAATAATGAAATAATTCGCACCGGCATCATACATAAATCCTTGCCGGGGATCCACCGGGAAAAAGGCCAGATCCACATGTTCTTTTGTCAAAGGATCGATTGCTTTCCTGAATTCAGTTTCGGCCTCTTCAATTTCCTGCATAGTAGATTCTTCCCGCCAGTGCCAGTAATTCAGGTCGCCTGCGTGAAAAAGATGAAAATCACCCCACTTGATCAAAAAACTGACGCCCAGATCAGTAGAATCAAAGGCAGTTGCCGTCAGTCCGTCCATCAGCGTCAGCGTATCACCGGGAGCCATCCGTTTTCCACGCGTTCCTACAGGCATATCCGATGAAACAATATAAGAGACATTAGCTGTATTTTTCCAGCTGAAGACGATAGGATCCATATGGTCAATGTGTTCATGACTGATGAAAACAAAAACGTGCTTAAATTTGGTCAGCTCAACACCAGTCAATTCCAATTCAGGTGTCAACTCACCTTCTTCGCCGCGCCAGTAGTCAAAAACCAGCATAACTTGATCATCCGCAACAGAAAAGCCGCTGTGGTAGTAATGTGTAATCATCAGTGTTCTGCTCACGAAACTGCGCTCCTTACCTTTTCAGAAAAATAAATTTTTTCCTGGGAAATCGAATAAATCTACATCAATCTATCTGAAACGCCGCTTGAAAGGACGCGGCGGAAATCGCAGTCAGTGAATACTACCACGATATACGGGAATTTGTCAAACTTTACATGGTAAAAAAAGCGAATTAATCCCACAAAAAAGAAAAAAAATCAAAATTTAAATCATTTTATCCCCACCATTTATCATTTCCGAATCAAAAAACAAGTTTTTCATCCCCACCGAACACTAATAAGGCGGCAACAAAAAAAGGGCTGCCAATTGGCAGCCCGTGATGGAAAAATCAAGCCCAGGGATTCTCTGTAGGATAAGGCAGCGTTTTGGGCTGGTTATAAGCAATATCGGAAACACCCAGATATTTAAATACTTCGAACAGGAGCTTTGCGCAGTGGGAGAAGGCAACTGCGCCATGGTGAGGATAACGCTTCTGAACCAGCACATGGCGATAGAAGCGGCCCATCTCCGGAATGGCAAATACGCCGATGCCGCCGAAGGACTGAGTGGCTACGGGAAGAACTTCACCTTCAGCAATATAGGCGCGGACAATGCCTTCACTGTCGCACTGCAGGCGATAGAAGGTAATGGGACTGGCGGCAATATCTCCTTCCAGCGTTCCGCGGGTGAAGTCCGGATCGCTTCCTTCCGGCTCCAGCAGGCGGTGCTGAATCAACTGGTATTTGATAGCACGGGAAGAGCACATCTTGCAGCTGGGGGTGTTGCCACAGTGGAAACCCATGAAGGTATCAGTCAGCGTATAGTTGAACTTACCCTTGATGTCCGCTTCATAAATGTATTCCGGGACGGAATTATTGATATCCAGCAGGGTTACTGCATCGCCGGTCAGGCAGGCGCCGATATATTCGCTCAGGGCTCCGTAGATATCTACTTCGCAGCTGACCGGAATGCCACGGCTGGCCAGACGGCTGTTGACATAGCAGGGTTCAAATCCAAACTGGGAGGGGAAAGCGGGCCAGCATTTATCGGCGAAACATACATACTTCCGGGCTCCTTTGTGGTTTTCAGCCCAGTCAAGCAGCGTCAGTTCGAACTGAGCCATGCGCTCGCTGAGTTCAGGATAATATTTTCCTTCACCCATCTCCTTAGCCATATCGGCGCAGACGGCGGGGATACGGGCATCGTCGGCATGCTCTTTGTAGCTGACCAGGAGATCCAGCTCGCTGTTCTCCTCAATTTCAACACCCAGTTCATACAATCCTTTGATAGGAGCGTTGCAGGCGAAGAAGTCCTGCGGCCGGGGCCCGAAGGTGATGATTTTCAGATTTTTGAGTCCTACGATCACCCGGGCAATCGGGATGAATTCGGCGATTTTGTCAGCCAGTTCATCGGCATTGCCGACGGGATATTCCGGGATGTAGCCTTTCAGGTGCCGCATGCCAAGGTTGTAACTGCAGTTCAGCATGCCGCAGTAGGCATCGCCGCGGCCGTTGATCATGTCTCCATCGCCCTCGGCGGCAGCCACAAACATCACGGGACCGTCAAATTCTTTGGCAATCAGGGTTTCAGGGGTTTCCGGCCCGAAGTTGCCCAGGAATACACAGGCGGCGTTGCATTCGTTTGCTTTCAGTTCTTCCACGGCCTTGAGCATATCCAGCTCGTTTTCAACGGTGGTTTTAATCTCAACAAAATCCAGTTTCTTCTGGCCGCACTTTTCGGCAATGGCAGCCCGGCGCTTTTCGCTCAGGGCAATGGGGAAACAGTCGCGGGAAACGGCAACCAGACCCAATTTGATCACAGGAATATTTTCCATAAAACAAAGTCCCTCCTCATGTTGATGTGTTACGGCCGCACATAATATGAAAAACCAAATATGTACGGACTTTCCCTCTACCTTTTAGAATAACATCTCCGGCAGGTTTTCGTCAACAGGTTT
This sequence comes from Clostridia bacterium, assembly GCA_017404985.1. Taxonomy (GTDB): domain Bacteria; phylum Bacillota; class Clostridia; order Christensenellales; family Aristaeellaceae; genus Aristaeella. The sequence continues at coordinate 4,394 of JAFRBK010000051.1, forward strand.
CCATGTTTTCCGGTCGGAAAAAAGGCCGGATTGAAAAAAAATAAAAAGGGCGACGAAAAAACCGGAGAAAAGAAGCCAAAAGAAGAACAAAAATGTTGCAAAAACAGGAAAAACAAGGTAGAATAGCCGATGGATCAGATTTCGCGAAATGCGATGACTTAGAAGGAGGGTTTTCCACATGGCAGTAAAAGTTGCTATCAATGGCTTTGGCCGGATCGGCCGTCTTGCGTTCCGTCAGATGTTCGGTGCCGAAGGGTACGAAGTGGTCGCAATCAATGACCTGACCAGCCCCGCGATGCTCGCTCATCTTCTGAAGTACGATACCGCCCAGAAGGGATACTGCGGCGTGATCGGTGAAAACAAGCACACCGTGGCCAGCAAAGAGCCCGTGTTTGAAGAAGACGGAAAGACCGTGAAGGTTCCCGGCTCCATCACCGTGGACGGCAAGGAAATCACTATCTATGCTGAGCCCAAGGCTGCAAACCTGCCCTGGAAAGCGCTGGACGTTGACGTGGTTCTGGAGTGCACCGGTTTCTACACCTCCAAGGCCAAGGCTGAAGCCCATATCGAAGCGGGCGCCAAGAAGGTCGTTATTTCCGCTCCTGCCGGCAATGACCTGCCCACTATCGTTTACAATGTTAACCACAAGACCCTGAAGCCTGAAGACAAGGTCATCTCCGCTGCCAGCTGCACCACCAACTGCCTGGCTCCCATGACCAAGGCGCTGAATGATACTTTCCCGATTCAGAGCGGTATCATGACCACCGTGCATGCTTACACCGGTGACCAGATGATTCTGGATGGCCCCCATCGGAAGGGCGACCTGCAGCGTGCCCGTGCCGGCGCGGCCAACATCGTGCCCAACTCCACCGGCGCTGCCAAGGCGATCGGCCTGGTTATTCCCGAGCTGAACGGCAAACTGATCGGCTCCGCCCAGCGTGTGCCTGTGCCCACCGGTTCCACCACCATCCTGGTGGCCGTTGTCAAGGGCAAGGATGTTACCAAGGAAGCCATCAACGAAGCCATGAAGGCCCAGGCCTCTGAGTCCTTCGGCTACACCACTGAGAAGCTTGTTTCTTCCGATATTATCGGCATGACCTATGGCTCTCTGTTCGATTCCAACCAGACCATGGTTACCAAGATTGATGACGACACCTATCAGGTGCAGGTCGTGTCCTGGTACGACAACGAGAATAGCTATACGAGCCAGATGGTCCGCACCATCAAGTACTTCGCCGAACTGAAGTAAGAAGGCGCTGCTGTCCGGGTCTCTGATCCGGTGAGCCCGCTTTGTGAACCTGCGTTTTCCGCGGTGTTCCGGCAAAGGAAACGATTGTGTTCATGCCCGCTTTCGGAGTGACGAGAGCGGGCATTTTTCTGCCTGTTCCGGAATGAAATAAACAGGCTCCTCACGGAAACAACCTTCACCGAAACCTTTTTTCGGAAAAAAACAACTGTTTGTATTTTGAACCAAGGAGGGTTCCATGAGCGAGCAGGCCAATACTCCGCTGTCCCGTTCCGCGCGCGCGGGGCTGATCTGGAGATTTTTAAAAGGAAGCAAACTGTTTTTCCTGATTTGTATGCTGTGCGCAGCCCTTTCTGCCCTGTCTGATATGATAACACCCCAGATTATCCGGGTGACGGTGGACCATATTGTAGGCGGTTCTTCGACGGAATCGTTGAGTTCAACAGTTCGCGGTTTGATTAATATGTTCGGCGGCGTGGAAAGGATCCGGGCCAACCTGTGGATGATGGCAGCAGCCGTATTGGTTGTGGCGATGGTCAAGGTGGCAGCACTTTATGGATTCCGGATTACCAATGCCTGGGGCAGCGAAACCCTGGTAAAGACCATGCGGGATACTCTATACAGCCACATTGAGCGCCTGCCGTTTCAATGGCATATGCAGAACCATACCGGGGACATCATCCAGCGGTGCACCAGTGATATTGAAACCACCCGGAATTTCATTTCAGAGCAAATGACGAATCTGATCCGGATCTTTATCCTGTTAATTCTGAGCGTGGTTTTCATGCTTGGCATGAACTGGAAGCTGACATTGGTGGCGATGATCCCGTTGCCGTTTATTGTCTGGTACTCCCTCTTTTTTCACAAGAAATTCCGCAAAGGGTTCCAGCAATGCGATGAAAACGAGGGAAAATTGTCAGCCATGGCACAGGAAAACCTGACAGGCGTGCGCGTGGTGCGTGCGTTTGGCAGAGAACGCTATGAGCGGGACCGTTTTGATGCCCAGAATCAATACTATACATCCCTGTGGGTGAAACTTGGCAGCCTGATGAGCCTCTTCTGGTCCACATCGGATATTCTGTCCGGACTTCAGGTTATGCTGGTGGTCATTTTCGGGGTGCTGTTTTGTTTGCGCGGCGAAATGACCAGCGGTGAGTTTATTGCTTTTATCAGCTATAATGGCATGCTTGTCTGGCCGATGCACCAGTTGGGTCGGATGATCAGCGAGATGTCCAAGGCCGGCGTCGGCATCGACCGCATTGGATATATCATGGAGTCAGAGCAGGAAAAAGATCCGCCCGGTGCAGTGGATGCACCGATGGACGGGGATATCTGTTTCGACCATGTGTCCTTTGCTTATGACGGCTGCCCTGAAATGCTGCATGATATTTCCCTCACGATTCCGGCAGGAACGACCCTGGGTATCCTTGGCGGTACCGGATCCGGGAAGAGCACGCTGATGTATTTGCTGGACCGCCTTTATCCGCTGCCGGAAGGCTGTGGAAAAATCACGATCGGACATACGGATATCAGACAGATTCGCCTGGACCACCTGCGCCGAAATATCGGCATTGTGCTTCAGGAACCATTTCTCTTTTCCCGTACGCTGCGGGAAAATCTGGGAATCGCCGGTGAAAGACTGTCGGAGGAAGCCCTGCGGGAAGCAGCGAAAGCCGCCTGCCTGGATGAGACCGTGGCCGGCTTTGTGAAAGGCTATGATACGTTTGTTGGAGAACGCGGGGTTACGCTCTCCGGCGGCCAGAAACAGCGTGCGGCGATTGCGCGAATGCTGACGCGCCCTGTACCAATCATGATTTTTGACGACTCCCTTTCTGCAGTAGATACCGAAACGGATGCGAAAATTCGCTCCGCGCTTGAGAAAAAGTTCGGATCCGCTACGATTATCCTGATTTCACACCGAATCACGACTCTGTCCCGCGCAGATAAGGTACTGGTTCTGGACCATGGGCGCGTAGCCCAGCTGGGCACGCCGGAGGAGCTGAAAAAGCAGCCCGGGCTGTATCAGCAGATTGATGCTATTCAGTCCATGAACCGGGAGGAGGTGACAGCGTAATGGAAGAAAAGAAAACAAAGTCCCTGCCTTTTTTCGGTATTCCCAAAATTCTTCCTTATGTGAAGAAATACCGCCACAGGCTGATGTTCATGATTTTCTGCGGTCTGGGTGGCACTGCTGTGGACATCGTGCCGCCCCTGTTCCAGCGTTATGCCCTGAATCATTTTATTGCGGAAAACACGTTGGATACGCTCCCGTGGTATATTGCGCTGTATATCCTGACGATTCTTTTTGCGGCAGTCATGAATTATACGGCCTGCCGCAATGCCATGACCACGGAAGTGTCCGTGAACCGGGATTTGCGCTCTGCAGCATTCAACCATCTGCAGACCCTTTCTTTCAGCTATTTTAACCAAAATTCCGTGGGTTATATTCATTCCCGGATTATGTCAGATACCGGGCGAATCGGATCTCTCGTTTCATGGTCACTGATGGATTGCGTCTGGAATACCAGTTATTTAATTGGTTCCCTTGGCGTTATGCTGGCCATTAACGCCCGCCTGGCCTTGCTTGTTATGCTGATTCTGCCGTTGATCGTTGTGCTGTTTGCCCTGTTTAAGGGAAAGCTGATTATGGTTAACCATCGGATCAGGGAGCTGAACTCACGCATCACCGGGGATTTCAATGAGGGAATTACCGGTGCCAAAACGATCAAAACCCTTGTGATTGAGGACAGGATGGCCGGAGACTTCGTCAAGGATACTCAGGAGATTCGCCAAAAGAGTATCCGGGCAGCTCGCCTGCGCGGCGCTTTTTCGGTTACAATGCATCTGGCGTCTTCCCTGGCCCTTGCGATTGTTCTGTGGAAGGGTGGATATATTGCCGCTTCGGAGGTCGGGACCTTCTCGATGTTCATGTCCTATGCCCAGGGAATGATGGAACCCGTCCGGTGGATTGTGGACGCCATTTCGAACCTGATCACCACACAGGTGAATATCGAGCGACTGACCCGTCTGCTTTCGACTGAATCGGATGTATCGGATTCTCCGGAAGTGATTGAAAAATACGGTGATTCCTTTCATCCCAAAAAAGAAAACTGGGAACCCATTCGCGGCGATATTGCGTTCGAGGATGTTTCCTTCAAGTATCCGGATGGGGATGAATATGTGCTGGAACACTTTTACCTTTCAATCCCTTTCGGAAGCAATATTGCCATTGTCGGTGAAACCGGCGCGGGAAAGAGCACGTTGGTTAATCTGGTGTGCCGGTTTTTTGAACCCACCTCCGGCCGGGTACTGATTGATGGACGGGACGTCCGGGAGCGGTCACAGCTCTGGCTTCACAGCGCAATCGGCTACGTGCTTCAAACCCCCCATCTGTTTTCGGGAACTATCCGGGATAACCTTTTGTATGGAAACCCGTCGGCTACGGAGGAGGAAATTCAGCGTGCCCTGCAACTGGTATCCGCCGATGAAGTGGTTGCAAAAATGGAAAAAGGCATCGATACGGATGTCGGCGAAGGCGGGGACCTGCTCTCCACGGGTGAGAAACAATTGATTTCTTTTGCCCGTGCGATTCTGGCAGACCCACGGATCCTGGTTCTTGATGAAGCGACTGCTTCGGTCGATACCCTGACAGAGCAGCGAATCCAGTCCGCGATTGATACGGTAATCCGGGGACGCACGTCCCTCGTGATCGCACACCGGCTTTCGACGGTGCGTAATGCTGACCTGATCCTTGTCGTCAGGGATGGTAAGATTGTGGAGCAGGGAACCCATGAACAGCTGCTGGCAGCGAAGGGGGCATATTACCGGCTTTACACCCGCCAGTATGAGGACGAGGCCACTTCCGTAATCCTGAACTGATCAAAAAAATAAGCGCCGGCAGGCGCTTATTTGATTTTTGCGAATACCATCCGCCCTGCGCTGGTTTGCAGCACGGTGGTTACAACAGTGTCAACCTCTTCCCCAAGCATTTTCTTTCCATCCTCGACGACGATCATTGTTCCGTCGCTCAGGTAACCAATTCCCTGTCCGGGCTCCCGCCCTTCCTTGCTGACCCGGACCCGAAGTTCCATTCCCTGGGTTACGGCAGGCCGAAGGGCCTCGACCAGTTCATTCACATTCAGGGCTTTGACGCCGCTGACTGCCGCAGCTTTCTGCAGGTTGTAGTCCGTGGTGATGACGGTTCCGCCGCAGTCCCGGGCCTGGCGCAGCAGCTTGACGTCCACATCGGTGATCCCTTCGATATCCGCATCGTCGATTGCCATCTGACGCAGGCTTTCCTGCATTTCATGCAGGATATCCAGCCCTCTGCGGCCCCGTTCCCGACGGGTTTCGTCCGCGGAGTCGGCAAGGTGCTGCAGTTCATCGATCACGAACTGGGGAACGACGAATTCTCCTTCCAGAAAACCTGTTTTGGCAATTTCCAGGATCCGTCCATCGATGATGGCACTTGTGTCAAAGAATTTTCGCGCTGCATAACCATGCTTGCGGATTTTGCTTTTTTCCCGTGCTCCGGATACCCGGGTGATCATTGCCATGAATTCCCGGCTTCTCCGTTTGCCGATATTGTATCCCAGGGCTCCGAGAACGAGATACAGGATCGCACTCAGTGCTGCGCTCAGGATGCCGTTGCCCAGAAAAGAGAACATCTGGCGTAAAAGCGCGGCAACGATCAGCCCAAGGATGAGCCCCAGCATTGCGCTCATCAGCTGGTTCAGCGGCATTTTGTCGAATTGTTTCTGGACATCGCTGCTGAAGCGGGTAAACCGCAGAATGATCCGATTGCTGAGTGCCAGCAGCGCTAATCCGCCAACCAGGCTCATAATGATGTATCCCAACACCGGATAGTGGGCGGGGATGACCGTGTCCGGATTTGCTGTGCGGTATAGCTGGAGCCCGATCTGGGTCACTGCCAGTCCGATCCCAACGCCCGTCAGCAACAGCAGAAAACGCAGCAGCCGTTCAACACCCTTGGATTTCATTTTCCTTCATCTCCCTTAAAACAGTACGCTCATCGCCTGGGCAACCGTGTCCACACCGATGACCCGGATGCCTTCCGGCGCTTTGATCCGCCTTGCGTTTGCCTGGGGAACGAGAATGGTGGTGAATCCCAGCCGGGCGCACTCGCTGATGCGCCGTTCGCACTGGGGAATGCTACGAACCTCGCCGGCCAACCCGACTTCACCCATTACGGCGATATCAGGCCCGACAATCCGGTCCTTCAGGCTGCTTGCCACAGCTACGCACAATGCCAGATCTGCTGCCGGCTCGCTCAGCTCGAGCCCTCCGGCCACATTGATATATACATCCTGATTGTATGTTCGCTGGTTGGCCCGTTTTTCAAGTACCGCCAGCAGCAGGGCCACCCGTGCAGCGTCCGCGCCATTGACGGTGCGCCTCGGAGTTCCGTAAAAGGTTGTGCTGGTCAGGGCCTGCACGTCGCACAGGAGTGGCCGGCTTCCTTCCAGACCGCAGAAAACGGCGCTGCCGCTGGCGCCTTTGGCCCGGCGGCTAAGCAGCTCTTCGCTTGGGTTTTCAACGGTCTGCATGCCTTTCCCGGTCATGCGGAAAACACCAAGCTCGTTTACGCTTCCGAAACGGTTCTTGACTGCCCGCAGCAGCCGATAATCCTGCTGGCGGTCACCTTCAAAGTATAGCACAACATCCACCATGTGTTCCAGGATTCTCGGCCCCGCGATTGCGCCGTCTTTTGTCACATGGCCGACCAGGAACATGCTGGTTCCTGTTTCTTTGCACAGCCGCATGATCAGGCTTGTACTTTCCCGGATCTGGCTTACGCTTCCGGGCGCGCTGGCCATTTCCGGCCGGTACATGGTCTGGATACTGTCGATAACAGCGACGTCGGGTTCAATTGCGCTGATTTTGCTTTCCACGGCGTCCAGGGCGTTCTCGGCGAGAATGTAGATATCTTCGCTGATTTCCAACCGGCTGGCCCGCAGCTTGATTTGCCGTGCACTCTCCTCACCACTGATGTACAGCACCCGCTTTCCGTCCCTGGCCAGATGGGCGCAGGCCTGCAGAAGCAGGGTACTTTTCCCGATACCCGGATCCCCGCCGATCAGGATCAGCCCTCCTTCGACGATTCCGCCGCCGAGCACCCGGTCCAACTCGCTGATCCGGGTTGGAATCCGCAGGGTAGTGTCTTCGGGAATATCCTTCAGTTTCATGGCTTCAGCGCCGGTACCGGGCCTCTGTTTTGCTGCAATCTTTGCGCTGGCTTTTTCCGGTGCGGCGGCGATGGCTTCCTCCATCGTATTCCACGCACCGCACCCGGGACACCGACCGATCCACTTGGGGCTTTCATACCCGCAGGCGCTGCAGGTGTAACATGCTTTGGCTTTACTCATAGTTTCCGGTTTCCCCCTGATTATAAAGAACGGGAGCAGGGCTTTGCAGGCCCTGCTTCCGTGTTTGGATTCCAATGTTTTCCGCCGTCCCGTGCCGGGAGCTCCTTACTTATGCCCGTTCGGCGCGTGGTCGTAGGCATACTGAATAGCTTCTGTATGATATTTGTCGACGGCGTTGCCGGCGTGGGTCCGGCTGTTCGTGAAGTGGATACACAGCTGGCCCTTGAAATCATTGTTGCTGATGGTGTCGCCATCCGGATAGTTATGCGGTACACCATACAGCGAGCAGCAGAAGGTCCGCGTTCCGATGGTTACCAGCAGCGGCCGACGCTCCCACAGGTTCTTATCGGCGATTTCCTGCGCCGTGGTGACACCGTAGCTCTTGCACAGCCGTGCTGTGTCCGCAGCGGTCAGCGGTTCAGCGTCAACGTGGTATCCGCCGGACCAGCGGTGAGCCCACCAGACGATGCCGGTCTTGACGTCATATACCTTATAGTTGTCTCCGCGTTTCCAAAGCTCGTTGATTCCGCCGGTGTACCAGTCAATCTTCTCGGCCGGATAAATGGTCATGGTCAGGTTGCTGTTATCGCCCGCACCGATCGGGACGGTGCCGTAGAGTTTATGCTGGGTAGCAGCGCCGGCGATGCCGTCCACAGTCAGGCCCTTGGCCTTCTGGAAGTTGCGCACAGCGGTGGCCACGGCGGCGGTGTAGTTCTTTGTCGGGGTTCCGCTGAAATAACCCTGCCGCTTCAGCTCGGTGGTCAGGTTCAGCACGGCGTTTCCGGTACTGCCGACCTTCAGGGTATTGTAGCTGGCTTCCTGGGCACCGGAAGGTTGTGAAGTCGGGGCGCCGGTCGGCTGTTCTGTCGGATTGCCGTTTTCATCACACAGGATAACGAAATCGCCGTGGATCCATCCGGTACCGAGGGTCGGATGGACGGTCTTATACCAGGTTACGTTCTTGACAACGCTGGTCTCGTAGTAGGGCAGAACCACGCCCTTGTCAACCCGCCCCAGCGGGTCGGTGTATCCGGCGGCTTTGCGGTAGTTGACGCCGCCTGCCGTGGTCTTGACGTATCCGAGGTTACCACTGGGCTGGCCGGTCGGGGCTGAGGTTGGCGTGTCGCCGCTGACCTTGACCACGTCGTTCCGCAGGTATCCTTTGTCACTTCCCGCCTGGACAAAGTACCAGGTGTATCCGCCCTTCTGTCCCGGGCTGGTCAGCACGGGATAGGTTTCGCCTTTGCCCAGTTGCCGGATGACGCTGCCGCCCATGGTAGAGCGCAGGTTCACGCCGCCGACGATGGTGGTCACATAGGTGACGACGCCGGGATCTGAGGTTGGGGCGGAAGTCGGTTGGCCGCCCCCGCTGATGGTCACGCAGTAGTCTGCTACGTACCAGGTTCGCCCATTTTTGGTTACGGGGTACCAAACGATCCCATTTTTACTGACACCGTCGCCGGCCAGCGGCAGGCTGGTGCCTGTGCCGAGCCAGTCATTTGCACTGTCGTAGTTGCCAGCGGGCGTCTCCCGCAGATGGCAACTGCTGAGCTTCAGGGTTGCGTAGGAGCCGGTAGCGGTGCTTCCGCCGCCGCTCGGCGGTGTGGTTACAGTGCCGCCGGTCAGCTCCAGGAAGGTGCTCATAATGTATCCCGTGGTATTTCCAACCTGAATTTTATAGAAGGTTTCGCTGCTGTTGGTCACGCTTGGCACTTCGAGCACGGTCACGATGTCGCCACGATTCAGCTTCATCAGACTGCGGGCCCGGGTGCTGGCGGCTGCGCGAACGTTGACGCCGCTGCCGTTTACCACGCGGCCCGTCTCTCCGCTGACGCTGGTGTTGGCGTTGACCACGGTGCTGCTGTCGGCGCTACTGGTGCTGCCGCTGCTGGCAGTAGCGGCTTCCTCATCCGTCAGCCGGCGGAAACAGTCTCCACGGACGTATCCCGTGTGAATGCGGTCGTTGCCCGCTTCCGGGTTTTTCGCCTCGACCCGGTACCAGTGGTATCCCTCCGCGTCCGTTTCACTCAGCACGGTGCATACATATCCTTTCGGCAGCTGAACGATGAATTTGGCCTTCGGGCTTGCACCTTCGCGCAGGTTCACTGTATCCACTGTGGTCATTCCCAGGTTATTGTCCGCTTTCGCGGCGGGCATGAGACCGGAAGGGATCAGCGCGATCATCAACGCGACTGCGATCGCCAGGGCTGTCAGCCGTTTGCGAGTGATTGTCATCATCGTGTCACCTCACGGGTAATAGTCGTAGAATCATACACGTACATTTTATTAAATAATTGTTACAATGTCAATACATTTTTATAAATTTCAGAGATTTTCTGTCATAATTACAGGGAAACCGGCGGGCCTCTTTTTAAGCTCCCGCCGGCAGAAAAGCATTACAGACCAATTATTTCACCACGATATTAACGATCCGTCCCTTGACATAGATTTCTTTTACAATGGCTTTTCCCGCGATGCTGGCCAGCACGTTGCGCATTTCATGGGCTTTGGCGATTACGCTGGCCTGTTCCTCGTTCACACCGATTTCAATCGTCGCGCGAACCTTGCCGTTAACCTGTACGGGGATCTGGATGGTGTCTTCCCTCAGCATTGCCTCGTCCCAGGCGGGCCAGCTTTCCCGGGCCAGGCTTTCGCTGTGACCCAGGATGCTCCACATTTCCTCACCGATGTGGGGGCAGATGCAGCTCAGCATTTTAATAAAGGCTTCCGCATAGGCCTTCGGGCAGCTTCCGGCTTTATAGCACGCATTGACGAAGATCATCATCTGGCTGATGGCTGTATTGAATCCCAGCGCCTCGAAGTCGGAGGTTACCTTTTTCACGGTCTGGTGATAGATCTTGTCCAGTGTGCCATCGCTTTCCGGGGACAGATTTTCCTCATTGGTGAAGAAGGTCCAGACCCGGTTCAGCCATTTCCGCGCGCCTTCGACGCCCTGCTTGCTCCAGGGCTTACTGACTTCCAGCGGTCCCATGAACATTTCATACAGCCGAAGCGTGTCCGCCCCGTAATCGCGTACGATGTCGCTGGGGTTGACCACGAATTCGGGGAAGCGCTTGCCCATTTTGATGCCGTTTTCTCCCAGAATCATTCCCTGGTGGACCAGCTTTTTGAAGGGTTCCTTAACCGGGCTCAACCCCTTGTCATACAGATACCGGTTCCAGATCCGGCTGTACATCAGGTGGCCTACGGCGTGTTCCGGCCCGCCGATGTAAAGGTCTACCGGCAGCCAGTGCTTCAGCAGTTCATAGTTGGCAAATTCCTTCTCATTTTTCGGATCGATGTAGCGCATATAGTACCAGCTGCTTCCCGCGCTTCCGGGCATGGTACTGGTTTCCCGGATGCCCTTGATGCCGTGGCGGTCGTATTGCTTCCATTCCGTGGCATTTTCCAGGGGCGCCTTGCCGTTCCGGCCTTTGTAATCCTCCAGTTCGGGCAGCACCAGCGGCAGTTCGTCGTCCGGCAGGGGATAGATTGTGCCCTTATCTGTGTGCACCATGGGAACGGGTTCGCCCCAGTAGCGCTGGCGCGCGAAGATCCACTCACGGAAATGATAGTTCACGGTGCGCTTGGCCACGCCCATCTTTTCCAGCTTGGCGGTGATGGCCTCTTTTGCCTCCTCAACAGTCAGCCCGGTGAATTCTTCGCTGTTGATCAGTTTGCAGCCTTTGCCCAGATAGTCCTGTTTTTCGAAGGCGTGCTCGCTGACATCAGCGCCGTCGATGACCTGCACCATGGGAATTCCATGGGCCGTCGCGTATTCAAAGTCGCGTTGGTCGTGGCTTGGCACGGCCATGACGGCGCCGGTTCCGTAGCTGGCCAGCACAAAGTCGCCGATGAAGAGTTCCGCTTCTTTCCCGTTTACGGGGTTGATGCAGGTTACGCCCTCCAGGCGGCATCCGCTTTTGCCCTTGTTCAGCTCAGTCCGGTCCATATCGTTCTTTTTCCGGGTTTCCTCGATATAGGCTTTGACCTCGTCCTGGTTTTTGATCCGGGGCATCAGATCCTGAACCAGCTGCCCGTCCGGTGCCAGCACCATGAAGGTAATGCCGTAGATTGTTTCGATACAGGTGGTGAAAATGCTGAATTCTCCGCCGCCGACGATCTGGAATCTGACCTCGACACCTTCGCTTTTGCCGATCCAGTGGCGCTGCATGTCCTTGGTGCTCTCCGGCCAGTCAATCTCGTTCAGGCCTTCCAGCAGTTTTTCGGCGAAGGCAGGCTGGTTGATCACCCATTGCTTCATATTCTTCCGTACAACAGGATAACCACCGCGTTCGCTCTTCCCGTCGATGACCTCATCGTTGCTCAGCACGGTTCCCAACTCTTCGCACCAGTTTACGGGCATGTCGATATACTGGGCATATCCGTCCAGATACAGCTGCTTGAAGATCCACTGGGTCCAGTGATAGAAGTCCGGGTCGCTCGTTGCAATCATTTTGTCCCAGTCGTAGTCGAAGCCCAGCTCCTTCAGCTGTTTGCTGAAGGTTTCAATGTTATGGGCGGTGAATCCTTCGGGATGGTTTCCCGTGCTGATGGCGTACTGCTCCGCCGGCAGCCCGAAGCTGTCGTATCCCATCGGATGCAGCACGTTGTACCCCTGCATCCGCTTCATCCGGCTCACAATATCCGTCGCAGTGTATCCTTCCGGATGGCCTGCGTGCAGCCCGACGCCGCTGGGGTAAGGGAACATGTCCAGCGCGTAGAACTTGGGGCGTGAAAAATCCCACACGTCCGTTGCGAAGGTTTTGTGCTCCTCCCAGTATTTCTGCCATTTGGGTTCAATGTTCTTCGGGTCGTAGTTCCGTTCCATCCGAGCCTCACCGATCCTTATCTATCAATAATATGAACGCCTGAAAGTATAGCATAAAGAAGAATTCTCTTCAATATCTGTAATTCGCCCTGTCCTTTTTGAATCGGGGGGAATAGCAAGGATCACGAAGGTTTTCTCCCCATTTTTGCCGGAACCTGGCTTCATCTTCCGCTTCCCGGGCGGTGCCGCTCAGGAGCACAGCCCCTTTTTCCCTTACGCAGGTGGCATGCGGTGTGAACACGAAGACTTTTCCGCTTTTTCGCGCCGACATGCCCATGTCCACGGTTACCAGCCCACCAGTATAAGCCTCATCCAGCGCTGTCCAGTTTTCCCGCTTAACCATGAAGCAGCCTGCACTGACTGCACTAACGTTGTGCACCTTGTTCATCATATCGTGCCATCCGCCGGCTGTCAGTTTCATGCCTTCGTTGATGCACTGGGCTGTTCCGGCCATTCCCAGCGCGAACCCGCCGTGGGTAATGCATCCATTTTCGTCGAGGATAGCCGGCGTTACGCCGCCGACATCGTTCCGCTGGGCATACATGACCATCTCCCGGATAAAGTGCCGGTTCATTCCGCCGACTCTGGCGTCCATGACCAGGAGGTAGTCCGCCTCGCTCTCCTTTGCAGCTTCATTGACCAGCGACCATTTGTTTTTTCCGTCCCCGGTGATAATCGTGCCGCTTAGTTTCCCCCATCCTGTCAGGAAGGCCAGCTCTGTCATGCATCCTTCACATTCCTCGTCGCTTCCCCCATGGATGATAGCTTCCACGCTGCTTCCCGGATCAATATCGTACCACAGGCGGATTTCTTTGTTCACGGGCACGGCGCTTACGCTCCGCCCCATGCGCGCTTCATGCTCTTCCACCGCACGGCATCCGTTCTCCAGGCAGGCCATCAGGTTTTTGTGACTCATGCTCCCGAAATTTTCCCGCCAGGTATAGAGGGTGTAGGGGAGATGGGCGATCTTGTCTGTTTTTTCCGCCAGGCGCAGGAAAAGGTCATGGTCCTGGCTTCCGTCGAACCCGCTTCTCAGGCCGCCGATTTCTTCCAGCAGGCTTTTCCGGATTACGCTCAGGTGGCAGAAATAGTTGTCGCTGACCAGGTTGTCCGGGCAATAGTCCGGTTTATAGTGGGGATCCATATGCCGGCCGCCGTGTTCCGGAATCCGGTCCTCGTCGCTGTAGAGCAGATCCGGATGCTCCCGGCAGATGCAGTCCGCCGCCCGCCACAGGGCGTCCGGAGCCAGAATGTCGTCATGGTCACACAGCGCACAGTATTCGCCCCGGGCCAGTGCAATGGCCGCGTTGGTGTTGCCGCTGATGCCTTTGTTTTCTGTTCCCCGGATTACGCGGTTTCTGGGTTCTTTTTTTGCTTCTTCCAGTATATCCAGCGTTTCTTTGCGGGTACTGCATCCGTCGTAGAGAATGGCCTCATAGTTTTCGTAGGTCTGCGCCGAGATGCTCCCGAGCAGTTCCTTCAGCATCCGGGGATCTGTGTTATAGATCGGAACCACAATGCTGATCAGTCCCGCTTCAGGGTTCTGATGCCGCTGTGCTTCCAGTTCTGCCGGGCTCAGTTTTTCACGGTCCCGCTTCCGGTCATAGGTTCCGAAAATCCGCTCAACAGCCTTCTGCTCCAGCCGCTTCAGGGTATATTTCGTCCCGTGGCTTTCCCGGTATTCCTTTATTCGCTGGATGGCGCTCATGGGGCGATGTCTCCTTTGCAGTTTTTGCGTTTTGTTTGCTCTTTGGCCTTCCGGAATCCTTGACAAACAAGGAGCCCCGGGGGTATACTAAACCAAGATTTGTCATATTTGGTCAATTCGGATGGAGGATATGCCATGAATTCCTACTTCTTGTCTGCCGTACCGGAAAAGCTGGAATCCCTGGTAGTTGAGGGCTGCCATAAACCCGGAAGCCTTACGCGTGCCAGCGGAGCGTGGATTTCGGAGGCCGGCTCTTTTGTGCTTGAAAAAGGAGTTACTCCCCTGAATGCACATGAGCAGTGGGTCTGGCTTGCGGTCGAAAAAGGGGAGATCCTTCTCCGGTGGGATCATCATGAGCTTGTCCTTCCGGCCGGGTTCACCTGTTTTCTTCCCGGCGGGGATAAGGAATGCGAGATTATTACGGAGGAATATGCCCGCTGTCTCTGGATTGCGCTGGAAGGCCCTCTCTCGCCGATGGTCGTGCGTAAAATGGGGGCTCTGCTTCATATGCCTCTCAAGCAGGGGGCGCTTCCATCCCAGATATATCTGGCGGAGCAGATTGTTCAGGTCATCGTCCGCCATTCCGGCACGGCGGATGCCACCTACCAGCTGCAGCATCTGCTCTACGGCATGATCGCGTCCCACTGGGGCCAGCCTGTGGCGATGGATGCCATGCTTTCCCATGAAATCGCGAAGGTCGTGGATATGCTTCGTGCCAACCATTATCGGGATAATTTTTCCCTGGCGGAGATGGCAGCAATTTCCCGGATGCCGATGGAAACCTTCCGCAAGCGTTTTGTGGCCGAGGTTGGGATGCCGCCCCTCTCCTATGTGCTCCATTGCAAGATGGAGCGGGCCAAGGAGCTTCTGCGGGACCAGAACTGTTCCGTCCGCCAGGCCGGGGTCGAGGTCGGCATGCAGGATCCCTACCATTTTTCAAAACAGTTCAAGCACATCGTGGGGATCAGCCCGTCGGCTTTCATGAAGCAGGCTTCAGTTCCCAGCGCGACGATCCGCGGCGTTGCTCCGAAAAAGAAGAAATAAACAACTTTGATCCGTTCCAGGCCTCCCGTACGGGAGGCTTTTTTCTGCTGCACATTTCATCTCCCATTCGTGGAGTTTCTTCATACTGCGTATTCTCAGACTGCCTGCACGGGAGGCTTTTTCCTGCTGCGTATTCGATCCATGAGTTTTCCGCAGGGTTTCTCAATACCGTAAGTAATCAGAATCGCAACGGCCAGACTGATTCCGAAGGCAGCCAGTGTGTATTGGTTCTGCCAGGGCTGCTCCCCGGCCATATTCGGCGTTTCGCTTTCGCTGGTGGGGAAATGGATCCGCTTCATATGAACGATGATTACCTGGTGCGTCAGGTAATAATTCATGCTGATTGCGCTCAGGAACCGGGTTACGCGGTTTCCCAGAACGGCCCGCAGCGGCCGGATTCCGAAGCATGCTCCGAAGACCATTCCCAGGAACAGGAGCGCATAAGCCGGCCGGTAGATCATTTGACGGCCCTGGATCATGGGATATCCATTGCTTCCTGCCTGGTGCTGCAGCATCAGGACCATCCCCGCAGCAGCAGCGATGAACAGCGCTGTCGCACCCCACGCTGTGGCAGCCTGTCCCTTCCGGCCCATTTTTTCCTTTCGGGCGGAAAGGGCGGCGTATCCTGCCGCACCGGCGATTCCGATCACATATACGTCCAGGAAATTGATCAGCTGGTTTACCACCATGCCGTAATCATCCAGTGCCCACAGGCACCATGCCCGGAATCCGAAACAGAGGGCCAGCATTGCGCCTGCGACAGCAACCGGCTTCCGGATCATGGCACGGGCGATCAAGGGGAACAGCAGGTAGGCCTGCATTTCGATGGCCAGCGTCCAGCTTGCCGCCCCCAGTGGGGTTGCGATGTAGGTGTCATAGAAAAAGGGGAAAGTGAAGGAAAAGTGTGTCGCCAGGTCCTTGACCATCCATGGCCCGTTTCCGCGGTACAGATCCCACGGCAGGCAGATGGACAGGAAAGTAACTATTATAATGAAATAATAGCTGGGAAGAATTCGCCGTGTTCGCCGGTAATAAAATTCCCCGGTATCCGGCATCGGCCCTTCGCCCCGCGCAGCCCTGGTCCAGGGGAGAAACAGCAGGAAAGCGCTCAGCAGGATCGTTCCGTCCACCCAGATGTATCCACTCCGGACCAGCCAGTCCAGGCTCAGGCTGCCGATTTTCGGGTGCAGCCAACTCTGTTGCCAGATGTGGTACCAGCTGACGATCCCAATCATCAAAACCCGCAGCCCGTCCAGCGGGGGAATTCGCTTTCCGCCTGGTTTGCCTGGTCCGGGCTTATTCGTCACTGACGGTGAAATCCCCATTGTCTGCGGTTCCTTCCTTTGTTGCTGCAGGTGCTTTTTCCACATTTCCAACCCGCGTCAGGTTGTACACGGTCAGCGTTTGTTTTCTCAGATCCCTCAGTCCCAGGTGGTTATCGCTCAGGTCGCTGATCCGAATGCTGGTGCCCAATTTCTCTGCTGTTTCCCCGGTTTCCAGCGTGTAGCTGTCTGCCACGCGGAAGACCATGGTTTCCCCGGTGATGGTGCAGGTTCCGTCCTCCCGGAATTCAGCCTGAATTGTCCCGTTCTTGTCCGCCCATTGGCCCAGGATTTGGTAACAGGGGGCTTTCAGCCGGTTTGCGGCCTGCTTCAGGTTCGGCGCCGCAGCCCGGAACCAGGGGAGTGCCTCATAAATCTTACCTTCGTTATACAGCTGCATTCCCGCCTCATACTGGGCGTTGGGATACAGGCCTTTCAGATCTTTGTAAGCTGGCGGCAGCGCTTCCAGATCCAGGCTTTCCAGCAGGGTCGCGGCGAGCGCGTATTCCTTCTGGTCCATGGCATCCCGGATTGCCTTGGCCCGCTCTCCGTAGTATTCGTCGTATTGTGCCGCGGCCTTTGTTTCGGCATCCCGGTAGCTGCCGGCTTTGATATAGTATTCTGCCGCAACCAGCGCTTCCCGCCGCTCCGCTGCCTGCTCACCCAGCGTGTAGTACAGGCTTTGGATGGTCTCCTTTGCTTCATCATAGTCGAGGGCAATCAGGGCTGCCAGCGTCTCCTCCGGATCGGCTCCCGCGTCGATTCCCGCCTTCAGGGTCAGGAAGGACAGCTGCTTATGCAGTTTTTCCCAGTCCTTGTCCTCACTGAGCATGCCCAGTTCCCGCTCTGCGCCGGTCAGGTCCCCAGCTTCCAGTTTTTCTTCGATCAGGGCTTTTCGGGCCTTAACCAGCTGGGTTTCGGCGTCCTTGTAGTCGCCGGCTGCTTCCAGCAGGCTTACCGCGCTTTCCCAATCCTTCCGTTTTACCGCAGCGGTGCCGGCCAGGTAACTGCTCCGGATCCGCAGGTCGCCGGTTTTTTCATATTCGTCCGGAACAGTGGCGATCAGCTCTAAGGCCCGCAGGTATTCGGTATCCGCAAAAGCTTCCTGCCCCAGGGTGTAGAGGCAGTGCCAGCTTTTTTCTTTTGCCCCCGGATAGTCGGGAATGGAGGAAAACAGCGGCGCAGCTTTGGTAATGTCCCCTGCAGCCAGTGCAGCTTCTGCCTGGGCGAAAGTCATAGCCATGTGCTTTTCCCGGGCATCTTCATAGTCTGCGGCCAACAGGTATTCCGCGGCTGCTCCGTCCACATCCCCGGCTTTTTCCAGGCTGAGGCCCTTCAGATAGTGGCATTTCAGGATCAGGGTTCGACTGTCCTGATAGTTCGTGATGCTTCCCAACCGGGCGATTGCTGTGTCGTAATCCCCTTCTTCGATCAGCTGCAGGCACGGTGCGTAAACACATTCATTGGCCAGGTCCGCAGCATCTTCATAGTTTCCGAGGCTCAGAAACTGTTCCCGGGCCCGGTCGTATTCCCCGGTTTCCAGGTGTGTCTTCGCTTCTGCAAACAGGCAAGCATCCAGAAGCGCTGATTTTTCCGTGCTGTTCTCAACGATTCGGCTTGCTGCTTTGCGGGCCTTTTCCCAGTCACCGCCTTCCAGCAATGCCTGTCCCAGCCTCAGCTCGGCTTCGTCCGCCAGTGCGGCGGCGTCTTCCCTGCTGTCCATTTCCCGCAGTGCGGCGGCAGCCGCTGCAATCTCATCCGGGTCCTCGCTGTTTTCGGCGGCATCCTTCGCGATACGGTATCGGGTTTCTGCCAGCTGTGATTCCGCGTTTCCGAAGTTTCCAAGGCTTTGGTAAATCGCCTCAGCGTCCTTCAGCCGTCCGTCTTCCAGCGCTTTGCCCCCGCTGACCAGGCGGAGTCCCGGCGCTGCACCGAAAACTGCCCCGGCGATGACAGCGACGGAAATTCCTGCGGCTATGGCGATATGAATCCGCCGGCTTTTCCGGCTTTTTGCCCGATTGTATTCTTCTTCACGGATGCGCTGCAACCGCGCGGTGTCCTCCCGGGCGCTGCGCGTGTTGATCTCCAGCTGGCGTTCCTTCTGGGCGATCTGCTTTTCGACGGCTTCCCGGTTATACCGGGCAAAGATGGCTGCCTTTTGCCGACGGCATCTGGCGCAGAATTCCTCACTGTCCGGGTTTGGCCGCCCGCAGACGCATACCCACAGCCCATTCTGCTGGCTCGGGAAGCCGACAGCGGTTTCCCCAGCCACGTATTTCAGGGCGGTCAGCCCCCGGCTGATGGGCAGTTCGTTGGGGATGTAGTCAATGGCTGTTCCCGGATCCCGGCGCCATACGGCATTATCAGCGAACCATACCTTTTCGATGGATGCTTCGGCTTTGGCGGCGCTGTCTGCCGGCGGGCAGGGAATGGCCATCTGAAAGGTGCTGTGGGGCCGGCCGTTCAGCGCCCGAGCCCGGTATACCACCTTTTCCCGTTCTTCCCTGTTCTTTCCTGTCAGCTTCAGGGTAGCCTCGACAGAGACAATCACGCGGTCACTCAGGTTAAACAGGGTCAGCTGTGCCGCAGGCATTTCTTCCGTCGGCATTTCTGTTCTGAAGATTTCCGCCGGGCAGGTTAAATCAATCAGCATGTTGATTCCTCAGTCACTGTTCATCAAGGATGGTCAGGTCCACACTGCTCAGCGAGGCATATTCGTAGCTCAGCAGCATTTCAATTGTCCGTCCGTCGCTGGTTTTTGCCACATACTTCAGGGTCATGCCGTCGTTTCCGGCGTAGTCGGCGAAGCCGTAGGGGGCTGTTCCGTTTGTGCCGTAGAGCAGCTCGGTTACGCCGTCGGTCTGGTTCTCCCCGTGGCGGAAGCGGTTCATATCCTCATAGAGGGGATCGCCGATGCGGATGCCGCGGGGGCCTTCGAAGTCCTCTCCCGTGATTTCGAAGCGCATCAGCTGGGGGTTGCTTCCGTCCGCGTTGCAGGTATAGATGGCGGCGTATCCGTCTCCGTTCACCCGTATCACCCACTGGTTTTCATCCCAACTTTCCGGTGCGGTGACGTCCGGCATGCCGGGAAAATCATTCGGCGTTGCGGTTTCCAGGTTAATTCCGCTGAAAACCAGGTCACTGGCCTGGAAGGGATCCAGGTCGGTGCCGATTTCGCTGGTCGGAACCTTTTTATAGGCGGTTTCGTCCTTCAGCGTATTCAGTTCCTCGTACAGTTCGTCGCGGATGCCCGTTTCGGTGATTCCTTTCTTTCCCAGGCCGGTGATCCGGATTTCGCTGACCATCCCGCTTTGCAGGGTGTACCGGATACTCGCCATCCGATATCCGTTTCCTTCCTTTTCTGCGCTGCCGTATATAATTTCGCGGATCCGCTGCCCGTCGCGGGTGATTGTGCCGTACTGGTAGCTTCCGTCATCGCCTTCGACAAGATAGAGCAGGGCCCGTTGGGGCGTTCCGGCAAGCTCCGGATTGCTGTTCGGGTATCCGGCCAGCACTGTTTCCAGGTTGCTGTCAATGCCGGTGCCCCGAATCACAGGCTCTTCCCCGGCGATGATGCTGATCGCCTGGATTTCCGTGTCTTCGGTCATCTCCGTCCGGTCGCAATAGAGGGCTGCGAATTCATAGCGGAGCAGCGTTCCGTCCTCATATTGGGCGTCTTCACCCGCCGGATCGTTCATGGGGGTGGATGCCAGGGCGGCTGATTTCAGCGCCTCGGCGATGGGATTCAGTTCCGTCGAAACCAGTGGCGCGGTTTCATCCGCCAGCACTCCCGTTGCGAATCCGGCTATGCAGAGGGCTAACATGAGGCAAATCAAGCGTTTCATCGTCATTCTTCCTCCCGGACAAATAAAAATACATTATAAATTATACCACAATCCCCGTTTTCATGCTATAATATCTTGCTAGCGTTTCAATTCACGACCTGCCGGAGGTTCATATGAGAGCTGTTCTTCGCCTTCTGTGCGTTTTTCTCATTCTTTCCCTTCTTCTCCCGGTGTGCGCCGAGGACTGCCTCTGCACCCAGATGCAGATTCCCATTGAAGATTGTACCCATGACGACGGGGTAGCGCCGACCGAATCGTCTTCCGGCCGTACGCCGAATTATTTTTGCCCTTCCTGTGGCCGCCTGCTTTATTCAGGGGAGGAAATTCCCCCGCTGGCCAGCAACCAGGAAGCTGTTTCCGAGCCTGAACCTGTTCCGCAGCCTGAACCGGAACCAGAACCTGAACCGGCGCCAGCTCCTGTG